>CAIPTA010000021.1 GCA_903867855.1 Oligoflexia bacterium
ATAGCACTCACATCGTTGAGGACTTCCGACGAGCAACCAATAAATTCCACCAGAATATGACGACCTAGAGCATTCATTACCAAGCTTCTCCCGAGTATTGTTGAAGTACTATTACAAGGGCTTTTCCCTTACAAGGGAATTCCGATATACTGGGGGCATGTCTACGAAATGCTTCCATTTTGGTTCTTTTTTGGCTCTTTCGTTCTTAGCCCTTGTATTCACCTCTGGAGTGAATATTGGCTATGGTTTTTTTACGGCCAAGTGGCTTTTGCTCTATGGTATCGCCGCATTTTCCTGCGCTTGGTTGATTGGTAAAAATACTTTGCCTATTCCCGATTGGAATCGAAAGGAGCTTTTTTTATTTGGCCTCGTTTTTATTGCAGCCATTGGGAATACTATTTGGCTTTCACCTTCGGGATTTGAGAATTCTCTGCTCGATCGCTGCAGTTTTTTTGTTTTGGCCTATTTTATTTATGTGGCATTCGAGCGGAAGCTTTTTAGCTGGGATACTTTACTTTGGCCGGTGATCATTGGCTGCGCTTCCACGGCTGTTTACGGGCTTTGGCAGATTTCCGGGGAAACCATTGGGGCTAATTTTCCCTATACAAAAGTTGGCTCACTTTTCGGATACTCCAATAATGCTGCCCAATTCATTGGCCTTTGCATCGTCTATCTAGGGTTTCGCAAGGGCCTATCGTTATGGCCGAAGTTCGCGCTTTGGACGAGTTGCGTTCTGGGTCTTGTGTATGTGGTTTTATCGCAGTGTCGTTCGGTTTATTTGGGATTGATTTTAGTAGCTGTTTTCTCGGTATTGCGATTGGTTCGCAAACGAACGCAGATTTTCAAAGCGCTTGCCACAACTGCCTTAGTATTTTTCATCGCCGTTGCCGTACAATCTTCTCGCGAAGGTTCATTTACTCTCTATCAACCAAAAGAATTGCTCACTTCTTTTCGCGTGGAAATGGCCAAATCTACTTTGCATATGATTCGAGAACGTCCATTAGGCGTGGGTGTGGACGCCTATGAGTTTAAGGCACTACCTTTTATCAAAAAACATACCCCGGATTTACTCAATGAAGATTTCTTGGCGAAGTCACCCCATAATGAGTTATTGCGCTATCCTGCGGAAGATGGAGTTCCCGCCTCTCTTCTCTTTCTGCTATTGATACTTTATCTGGGCTACCGTTGGTGGGCGGAGTTCCGACGGAAAGAAAATCCTGAGGATAATTTTGTATTCGCTTTTCTTCTCTTTTACTCTGCAGAGGCGGTGGCTCAGTTTCCATTTCAAAATCCACTGCCCTTTTTTATTTTCTCGTTTTGCCTTGCGTGGCTTGTGTTTCGCACAAGTCGATCAACGGAACTTTCTGCAGCGATATATCGACCCGTTCTGGTGGTTATTTTTCTTGTGCAGATGAGCTGTGGCTACCTAGTTACCTATTCTCGCCTTTATGAGAAATCGAATGATCTGGAAACAGTAAAGCAAGCCTGTAGCTATTTGCCCTCTAACTGGCATGCTTGTCTGCTCGAGGCCAAGCTGGAGATGCAACAGGAAAAAGTGCAGGAGGCGAGAGTTACCCTAGAGAACTTGCTGCGGATTCAGCCAGATAATTTAATCGCGATGAGAAACTTAAGCCTTGTGGCTTTTCATGATGGAAAAGTTTTTCAACGGCGCCTAGAGGGTTGCTACTATTTGTGGCGATATGTGGATGGCTATGATGGACGCACAGCCCTTACGGAACCCCTCAAGCATAACTGCCCTGAGCGTTGGATTGATTATTTTAATCGAAAACATCCGTCTACGTTCTTTAACCGCTAATGAGTTGTTCACTTTGCGGTAGCCTTGCTTGCGATAGTTTTTTTGCTACGAATAGGCATTTTTTTCGCTGTGGTGATTGTGGGCTCGTATTTGTGAATAGTGCCGAACATATTTCTCCGCTCCAGGAGCTCGAGCGCTATAACCACCACAATAATTCACTCCAAAATCAGGGGTATGAAAAGTATTTGCGCCATTGTTTTGAGGTTTTTGCATCGAACTGGCAGAGAGGGGAGAGTCTACTCGATTTTGGATCTGGCAAAGACGGGCCACTTGGTAAGATTGCTGCAGCGCTGGGCTTTTCCTGCACCAGCTACGATCTTTTTTATCAAAATGATCCGATGCTCCTCGCAAAAAGTTTCGACGGAATTTTTTGTCTCGAAACCTGTGAGCATTTTCGTGATCCCTGGCAAGAGTTTTCTTTGCTTCACTCTATGCTGAAACCAGGGGGAGCAATCGCGATTCGAACGGAATTTTTGCCTTTAGATTTTGCGAATTGGTTTTATCATCGCGACCCAACGCATATTTGTTTTTATTCTGAAGCTACTTTTTCTTGGCTGGCAAAAAGTTTGGGATTCGAAATACTGCTTTGCCATGCACCCTTTGTCTTATTAAAAAAGATTTGACCTAAACCAAATTGGGGAGTATTGCTCATCAACTGGCCTTTGCTCCTCGGAGTGGGCAAGTATCCTAAAAGTTTTCTGCCTTTTTTTACCACTATTTTCATAGTGACTTTTCGGGGCGGGAAAAAATTTAACTTAAGCATTGTAAGATGAGTGCGGCGACAGCCTTAGGCTGGGGCTTATACCCATCTTTTTAGAAAGAACCTATGAAAAATTTATTGTTATTTATTCTTGTTCTATTTTCCGTTTCTGCTGTTGCTGCGGATAGCACCTTAGATGATCTGCATGCACTCGCGATTCGTTGCTCCGTGCTTCCTTATCATGTGGATGCTCGTGGTCACGAAGTAGATCAAGACCCTTACAGCGTATGCCCAGAATTGCAGGTTCATGGACAAAATGGAGTGGCGATGCTTCACGGAGAAAAAATTGCACTACTGCTTTCCGATTCCGAGGATTCTGATGGAGGGGATTTGAATCGCCTAATCATCGTTGATTCCAAAGGAAACAAGATCGGCATATTCGATAATATATTAGCCTATGGGAATATTTTATCGGCCCTTGTTGGCGGACATACCGAGCTCTTCAAAAAAGAACTGCACTAATCTTCGCTGAGCCGCTCGAATTTTTTGATATCGATTACCACGGGGAGGCCGCTACCAGACCATTCAGAAGTCTGGTAGGCTTCGTTGCGAAGCTGCTTCTGAACAGTATCCGCTTGAATAATCGCGTTATAGTCCTCATGAGCGGCGAGGAAGGCCATATGCATGATCGCATCGCGACGATCCACATGCTTATGCACTTGCACAGGAAACTTCGCCTTTCTCAAGGTTGGGATAATCCCCTTATAATTCTTAGTTAGATAGATCACTTCTTTGGCTGCGGCTAGTGTGCGCTGGTATTTCTCGATCTCAGGCTCCACCTTATCCGTAAAACAATCGTAGCAAAAAATCTGGTTTTGCAGCACCGGCGATGGATTTGGTAGGAAGCGAAAGGCTTCTCGCTCGCTATAGCGCACGCATTGTTTACATATTTCTTTTCCGCACTCTTCACAGGTTCGGATAGTTTTCGGAGTTTTACAAAGATCGCAGCTCATCGTCCCGCCATTGAATTTGGTCCGCAACGATACCGGAGCACGTAGCGACGTCTTGAAAAATTTTCTTTTGCCATTTTCGTGATCGCCGATTTTTGCTTTTTTCTTCTATGCACCTTTGTGGCGCTGATGATTTTGCCGTCTTCTGCGATGATTCCAACGTGTCCGGAGAATACCATGAGATCTCCCGGTTTGGCTTGGCTTTCTTCGATCTCTTCAAACTCATCGGCCCTGCGGATATCTCGGGTGCTTCGATAGACAAATTCGAGCCCCGCCCGGTTATAAATCTCATGCACAAAGCTGCTGCAGTCGGTTTCTGTTTCAATATTTCTCGCCCCATAGCGCGGGCCACGATGATACCTAGTTTTCTTGTAGTTGCTTGGATTGGCGAGGGAGAGGATGCGTAAGCGATCATCAATGCTTAAGGGGGCGCAGGAGGAATTTTCCCTAGAGCCTTGGTATAAGCCATTTCTAGGCGCAACAGGCTTAGCCGCGCAAGCGGCAAGCAGAAACACCAGGCATAGGGCATAGACAAAGCGCATCTATCTAGTTTATCGGTTGTTCCGAGGGAAAACCTTAACGCTAGCGGATAAAGACGAAAGAATTTTAGGCGGCTTTAGGGGGTTTCGGTATCTTTGGTGGGCCGCCAGGCAGTGTGGTGGCTGTGGCGGTAGCACTGCCAACAGTTGTTTTCGTTGCCGTTGGACTGGTTTTTTCTTCAGGCTTGGATGCGGCATTCGCGATGGCGTATTTAGCGTCTTCGGCAGTGGGAGCCACTGGTTCCATTTGAATGTTTTCCGCATTATTGCCTTCCAAGGCATGGCCGTGTTCGCCGAATGCAAGGTTACGCTGAAAGTCTGCAGGGTTCGTGGCCGCTTCTAGAGCCACTTCTACGCTCACCTGTCCGCGCTGCACGAGGAAGGAGAGATGCTGATCGAAGGTTTGACTGCCGATCACTTCATGTCCTTTTTCGATGAAGGTATTCATCTCCCCAGTTTTCTTATCGCTAGCGATACAATCGCGAATGGCGAGGTTAGAAATCATGATCTCTTGTGCCACTACTTTTTTATTCGGCTCTACGCTATTCACTAAGCGCTGGCTCACAGTGGCGTGAATATTGTCGGAGAGACGCAATCTCACCGCATGCTGCTCCTCCGCTGGGTACATGGAAATGAGGCGACCAATGGTTTTGATTGCATCCGTGGTGTGCACGGTGGAGAACACTAAGTGCCCAGTTTCCGCTGCCTTCAACGCAATATCCAAAGTTTCTATATCGCGCATTTCACCCACGAGAATTACATCGGGATCTTGGCGCAATGCAGAGCGCAGCGCAGAAGCGAAATCGGCCGTATCACGACCCACTTCACGCTGAGTGATTCGTGATTTTTTTGGCGTATGCACATACTCGATCGGATCTTCGATAGTAAGAATATGGCAGGCTTGGGTGGCATTGATATGATCAATCATCGCCGCGAGCGTGGAGCTTTTACCACTGCCAGTGGCGCCGGTTACGAGAACGAGTCCGCGGCTCGCTTCGGCAATTTTTTTCAAAACTGGGGGGAGCCCAAGATCCGCGATGCTAGGTACTTTCGAGGCGATCACCCTTAGCACAGCGCCTAGCTGGTTTTTATGACGGAAAATATTGAAACGGAAGCGTCCAAGGCCAGGGTATTCGAAAGAGCCATCATAATCCGTAATTTCACCGAGCTTGGCTTTCACTTCTGGTTTGGCCACGAATAACTGACAAGCAGCCAGCATTTCCTCATGGGTAAACGCAGGCAAGTTCAGAGGGCTAATCCCATCATGAGTGCGAAAGGCGGGAATGGATCCGGCAGCCAAATGCACATCGCTCACCTTATGCTGAATGGCAAGCTGCAGAATTCCCAAAACTTTTTTGTCAAATTCAGTCATCCCTGGACTTATCGGTAAAATGCGGCAAAAGTTGAGTAAATACAGTAGAGCGCGTAATGGGGGCTTTTCATGGCAGCAAAGCATGTTCATCGGATTTTAAAGGAAAACGGGAAGTTCAATGTGTCCAAACGGAGACGCCGTGGGGTGCCCTGGGAAGATGCCTACCATTCCACGCTCACCATGAATTGGTTCTATTTTTTTCTTGTTCTATTTACGCTCTATCTAGCGCTGAATTTTGGGTTTGCCCTTGCGTATTTTTTAGCAGGCCCAGAGGCGATTGATGGGGCGAGAACTACCTCTGATCTCCAGCGCTTTACCGACGATTTCTTTTTTAGTGTGCAAACTTTTTCCACCATCGGTTACGGTAAAATGTCTCCGAATGGAATCTTCCCTAATATTTTGGTCACTCTCGAAGCCTTGGCTGGGATGGTGAGCATTGCCATTGTGGCGGGGATTTTGTTCGCGCGCTTTTCTCGGCCCACAGCCCGTGTGTTATTTAGTCGCAATGCGATTATCGGAATGCACGATGGGCAATATACCCTAAGTATTCGCATGGCGAATGAACGGCTCAATGAGATAGTAGATGCGCAGGTAAGTGCCTACGTAATTGTGGATACGAAAACGAAAGAGGGGCAGCAGTTTCGTGTGCCCCTTGATTTGCCCTTGCAGCGTAGTAAGTCTTCCATCTTTGCTTTATCGTGGACACTCTTTCATACGATTGATGAGCAGAGCCCGCTCTTTGGCAAAACCAGAGACGATCTAGATGCGATCCATGCTGAAATTTTTGTGACGCTCGTAGGAATCGACGATACTTTTTCCGCCAGCATCCATTCTCGGCGTAGCTATTTACCGAGTGAAATTGTGTATGATCATCGCTATACCGATATGCTTCACCGCCACGACGACGGAAAATTTTTCCTAGACCTCACGAAGATTCACGACACCACTCCCATGGAGAGTGTGCATAAAAGCGTCTAGATTTTCCGCGCGTTTCAACTCTTGAAAGCCCTGAAAGTTACCCCGCTGATCAGCATAGCGCAGCCATTGCTTAAGACGCTTCACCACATAGTTGGGATTGGTGGATAAGGGTAAGGCTAATGCCGCAAAGCGATCCATCCAACCCAGCCAGTTTTCTTCGGTTGGCTGGTGGGGTAGGCCAAGCTCCTCGGCAATTTGTTGCACGAGCAGAGGGTTGGCCAGCGCGCCTCGTCCAATCATATAGTGCTTCGCATTTGTCACATCACGGCAGCGGCGGAAATCGTCGATAGTCCAAATTTCTCCATTCGCCACGATGGGAATCGGAAAGCTTTTTACCAAATCACCGATCGCCTCCCAATAGGCCGGGGGTTTATAGCCTTGGGACTTCGTGCGACCATGCACGGTGATCCAACTCGCGCCACCTTGCAACGCCATATCCGCATTTTTGTAAATGGAAGTGGGATCATCGAAACCGAGACGCATCTTCACCGAGACTGGAATGGGTGAGGGCACGGCTGCGCGCACGGCTTTTACAATGGTCAGGATGCGCTCGGGGTAGAGGAGTAGGGTGGCGCCGCCATCATGACGATTCACCGTGGGCGCCGGGCACCCAAAGTTAAGATCAATTCCGGCCGCGCCTAGCTTTGCGCCAAGGGCTGCTGTTTCGGCGAGGCGCTCAGGATTCCCGCCGAGGAGCTGCAAAAAAACAGGAGTGCCGCTTGCAGTGCAGGATTTGGTCTTTAGTTCAGCCATGTGGCGAACCAAAATCTTTGCCGGTGGCACGAGTTGGTTCACTCGGAAAAATTCCGTGACCATATGGCTAAAGCCACCCATCTCCGAAAGCAGCGCACGCATGGGCGAATCAGTGACGCCTTCCATTGGCGCCAAGAGGAGCGCCGGCTGATCTTTCTGGAGTGCATGCTGCATGAGGGAAGGAAATAGTGCTGATTCTCTGGAGAGGCAAGCGAAATTGCGGTAAAGCTTGGGGCGTGAGCCTCCAAATTAGAGAAATCGCTGCTGCTGATACCTATGGCCTTAGGCATGCCATTCTGCGCCCCACAGAGCCCCTCAGCGCCTGCCACTATCCTCTAGATGGCTCCTCCATTCATATCGGGGCATTTGTAGATGGCAAGCTCCTGGGAGTGGCTACGGCTCATCCTGAAATAAAATCCGATTTTCCTTATAGCAAGCAGTATCGTTTGCGTGGCATGGCCGTGGCAGTTGAGTCTCAAGGGCAAGGAGTGGGCAAATTACTGCTCCAAGAGCTGCTCTCAAAGCTGGCAGGGATGGAGATTCCCTTTCTCTGGTGCAACGCCCGAGAAATTGCGATTCCTTTCTATGAGCGCCTCGGCTTTCAAATTCTTGGCGATTTTTTTGATATTCCCAATATTGGTCGCCATAAGGTGATGTTTCGGGAAACAAAATGAAAATTCTCTCCCAAGGCAAAGAATATATCGCCGTTCATAAGCCTAGTGGACTCATGGTCTATTCCGACCAAAAAGAAAATGAAAATCTGAGCGCCCAATTGCAGCTCGAAAAACAAATTAAGCGAAAAGTATTTCCCGTGCATCGTATCGATAAAGATACCTGCGGAGTATTGGTCTACGCCTTGAGCGGAGCGATGGCCCAAGAGCTCACGAAACTTTTCCGCACCCGCGTGGTGAGAAAACAATATCTAGCTATTGTGCATGGAAAAACCCCACCGAAAGCCACGATTGATAGCCCTCTCCAGAAGCACAAAGAAAAAGTGATGGAAGCGGCGATCACTGATTTTGTGACTATTGCCTCAGCGGAAATTGAACTGGGCGGCGAGCTGCGCAGTTATTCCCTCGTGCGGGTGGACCCAAAAACAGGCCGCTTTCACCAGATTCGTCGCCACTTAAAAAGTATGGGTCATCCCATTGTGGGCGATCCAGAGTATGGCAATCAGTGGAATAATGATCGCTTTCAAGAGAGTTTTGGCGTGAAGCGGACTTTGCTTTCTGCGGTGCTGCTTTTTTTCCCCGATCGAACGGCGCAAAAAATGCAGCGAGTAGAAACAAAGCCTGATCCTGATTTTCAGCGCGTGCTGAAAGCCCTTAAGCTTGAGCAATCCCATCCACGGTAAGGGGAAAGCGTTCAACATCCGCTTTCCCAAAGCTTTGCGTCTGCAAAAGACTGAGTAGAGTATTCACCGTATCGATATTGAAAATATCGTCCAGCGGCAGATCCTGCAGCGGCTTAGAAGTGAAGTTGAGCGTGCACACATCTCTAAAGCGCTGGGCCTTTTCAAAATCCTTGGATTGGGGATCGCGATATTGAATAGGAGCGCCATGCGAGCGACAGATTACCGGGCGCACTGCATAGATCGTGCAGGCTCCCTCTTTATCTAGGAAGGCGCAGCGCTTGCCCTTATGGGGATTTTCTTTGGCTAATTGATCAAGGAGATCACGGCGCTCAGGTAGCAAGGTTTGAATTAATTTTGCTTCTAGGCGGCTCACAGAAATGCCCGGCTTGCAGCAGGAGTGGCAGCCTTCTGCGCACTTCATTTCCTTTGGATATTTCGCGTAGATCTCGGAAAATTTCGCGGAGACTTTTGCTTGCAATTCTTCAATTTGGCTCAAGCTTTTTGCACCAAGCTAAAGAGGGGGATATCAGCGGTGAAAATATCGCCATTATCGCGCAGGAGCTTATAACTCCCCTTCATGCTGCCAAAAGGCGTAGGCAGCGGACAAAAAGATTCGTAGCGAAAGCTCATGCCTTCCTTTAGACGTGGCTGATGGCCAACCACTCCAGGGCCCTTCACTTCTTCCACTCGTCCTAAAGCATCAGTAATAATCCAATGACGATGGATGAGTTGCACCACTTCCGGATTTTCATTCGTAATGTTGATTTCGTAGGCAAAGAGATACTCGTTTTTTGTGGGCGCGGATTTTTCTTCTAGGTAGCGCGCTTTTACTTCCACGCGAATGCCATTGGTTGTTTTTGTGCTCATGATTGTCCCCTTGTGGGATCTATATCATAGACGCGTCCGCAGTATTCACAGATGATTTCTGTGGGGCCAGTTACGGGCGAATCAAGGAGGGCCAGCACGCGCACCGCTCGCTCTTCTGTGCAGTTGCAGAAAAATTTTACCCGTCTTGTGAGCACCACGTTAGGCTCAGGCTCGCCGGTGATGAGGCGGAGCATATCGAGGGCCAGCTCACTCTCGCGGAGAGTCCAGCGAGACATATTCCCTAAAGTGCGCATTTGGCGATCCCAGCGGAGTAGAGCCTCGTTTTTTTTCTGCTCTGTGGGTTGGGGCAAAATATGGATGAGATAGGCAAGCGCAGAGACCACGTGAAATTTGGTTTTTGCCTCATCTTCCCAATCGATGATCACAGAAAAATTCACGCCGCAGTTTCGCTGCTCGGAGGCCTCCAGGTATTCCACCATATCGGTGCTTACATCACCTGAGGCTCGCACCACGCCTGTGGTGGTATTGCCATTGCGTGTGCGACGCACTTGGAGGATACCAGCGCCCAAGCCCGTTTCATAGCTGTCTACAGGTGCTTGTGGGCGCAGTATCGTGCCCCTTGCTTCGCCGTAGCCCACTGCTTCTGCGTAGAGATGCCCGAAGGGGCCTTCGCACATCCATTGCAGAGAAACAGTTTCTTTATCCTCAATCTCGGAGAGTGCCTGAAGGAGCAGCGAAGCCATCATGCCTTGGCCTAAGTGCTTAGCGGCAGTAGGCCAGGCGTCGAGACGTTCCATGGATTCTTGCACAAGCTGGGTGGCATCTAAGGCGTAGACAACGGATTCATTGCTTTCGCTGATCGCTTTTAGGAGTATATCGTTACGGGTTTTAGCTATTGGCAGAGTCATAGGGAATCGTGGATGAATGTAGCAGGAATTTTTGGTTTTGGCACTCGCTCTGGAAACCAATCCCGCACATCAAACTCAATGCCTACGCCGTGCATATAGTTATACAGGGCTGTGCGTAGGGGTTCGGCCACTAAATCGTGGTTAAAGCCCTTTTTATCTTCAAAAAGCACATCGTTCACCGCGAAAACTCCATGGGAGGAGACTTTCTTTGGCGGCAGAATCGTGATGCCATATTTCGCGGGATTTTTGCCCACGGGGCTATGAGCCGTAGCCGCAAAGCGATGCCAGAAGGCAGAGCTTAAGCAGTTTTCCTCAAAAAGCTGACGCACAACCTCAAGGCTATCCACTGTTTCTTGCAATGTTTGCGTGGGGAATCCAAACATCAAATAGGCATGCACAAAAATGCCCGCTTCTTGGAATGCTTTCGTTACCTTGGCCACTTGCTCAATGGAGACACCCTTTTCGATAAGCTCTAAAATGCGCGGTGAAGCTACTTCGAGCCCGCCGGTTACAGCAATGCATCCAGCTGCAGCTAGTTTTTTGGTGAGCTCAGTGGTGAAATTCTTATCGAAGCGAATATTGCCAAACCAATGGAAGCTCAAGTTTCTCTCAAGAATCACATCGGCCATCGCGCTTAATGTTGCAGGCGGAGCAGCTTCATCTACAAAATGAAAACTATTTATGCCAGTTTCTTTTTGTAGCTGGATCATTTTATCAACGAGGCGTTCGGCTTTTTCGTGTTCAAAGCGGCGAATATAGTCGAGGCTAGTATCGCAAAAAGAACAACGCCGCCAATAGCAGCCGTGAGCAAGTGTGAGCTTATTCCAGCGCGCCTCACTCCAAAGACGGTTCACTGGATTCAGCATCTCCAGCATGGAAACATACTTTTCCATGGGAAGGCCCAGGTAAGTTGGTGTGCCGGATTCTTTAAAGGGAATATCGTGCTCTTTATCGCTAGAATAAAAGTGAACTTTTTTCTCGGCATCCAGCGCAAACGTGCGCAGCAAATTTTCCTTTGGGCGCGTGCCTTGTAGGTGTTCGAGTAGACACTCCAGCGGACGCTCGCCATCATCTAAGCTTATAAAATCCACAAACTCAAAAAGCCTTGCATCGGTGAGTTCTCGGAGCTCTGTGTTCACATAGCCACCACCAAGAAGAACTGGAATTTTTTTCTCTTTGGCGATGCTGCCAATGCGGAGCGCGCCATAGACGGTGCCAGAGAAAGGCACAGAAATGCCAATCACATCCGGCTTTTCTTCGCGGAGCACTTTCTCCGTGATTTCTTCTAGCATTTCATCCAAGAGCGTGCGGCTCTTGGTTAGATGCTTGTACAGGCTATCGAAGGAGTATTGCGAGGCCGCGAGACGCTCGCCGTAGCGCACTAGCTCAAAGCGTTCGTCAATTCCTGTGCGCACAATATCGGCAAGATCATCCACAAAAAGCGACGCTAGATGCTTTGCCTGATCCTGCTCCGGAAGCTCCATGAAAGCATCTTGGAGCTGACCCGTGGTGCGTAGGGGGTGGAAGCGCGGGCCTTCTGGCAAGTATTCTCCTGCCAAGATTTTTTCCGCTAAACTTGGATTTTTACCCTGCAAAAAGGCAATCGTGGGATCAATCACCTTGGAGTATTCTCGCTGAAACTTTTTAAAGTATTTTAATTTATTCATCTGTGGAGCGAGCAGAGGAATCATGCGCTCTAGTCCCCGAGCGGAAAAGAGTTTTAGGAAAAGCTCAAGGCCGATATCGGCTTGCGATACTTCCACTTCTGGATGCCGCTCGCGCAAAAAACCCTTCAGGTAGGCCGTGGCCGGATAGGGAGTATTGATCTGCACCATGGGCGGTGTGAGAAGGAGAAGTTTCATGGGTGGCATGGCATACCACTAAAGATTCAGGAAGTTCAAAGCCTTCTTGTGCCAAGTGTCAATAAACGCAGCTTCGCTCACCGGCAGGAGATTTTTTAGCGGAATCTCTTGGAGTTTCTTCTGGGTTTTGCCAGGCAAATGAGGGAGAAAACGGCGAAAACCACCATTCAAGCCCGCATCGATTCCTGCCAGGGCTCGTGCATAGCCATAGAGTGGCACCTTGGGCGAAGAAAGCCGCTCAAAACCCTCTAGCAGGGCTTGGATCACTTCGATTAATTCGTTCGGCTCAAGCTCGTTTGCGAGCAGTTTGCCCCAGGAATCAAAAAAAGGACCAGTGGGCAAGAGTAGGCTCCGCGAGCGACGCAAAACCTTCGGCGCCCGCAGGGGATAGTGGCGATGATTTTCACTCGCCATAAAGGCCTTATTCAAATTTCCGGCGAGCACGAGATGAGGGAAGCTTTTCCCCTCATGGCCTAATTTGTAGGCTTTCAGTCGAAGTGGATCATTTTCTGGCAAATCCCATTGGTCCATCACCCGATCGAGATCCCCGAGATTGTGCGCGATGAGGGTTGATGCTCGCAATAATTCAATGCCCATTTTTTTATGCATCAATGCGCAAAAGATGGCTTCTTCTTCCGCGAGTTCCGCAAGAATAGATTCCATCACGCGCTCCGCCGCTGAGGAGCCGCGATGCTTCGCATAAGCACCCACGGCAATGCTGAACCATTCGCCTTGGTGACCAGAAAGGTAGCGAGACGAATCTTCAGGATGATTGGCAAAGCGCTCTGTCATCACCCGAAAATCCCACTTTTTCGAGGCAAGGGTGAGTTCCAGCATCGCATCACTTACTTCTTTCGGAAGTGGCTGATTCCAGAGGTGCTGACGAATCTGATTATCCACATCTGTGGGCACGAAAGTAGCCACCGTTGCGTAGTGAGCGGAGATGCAAAGTTCAAAGTATTCAAAATGAGAAAGCTTCTCCGATTGGCGATCTCGGTAGTGGCGCACTCTTTCTAGGTATGCGGCCTGCAAAGAATTATCGTGAAAAATAAAGGCGGCAGTATTTTCGATATGCTGGAAGAGAATATTGGGGGCAATTCCGCGCTGGGATTTCATGCCGATTTTTTCCAGGGCGCAATTTTTTGGAGTAATAAGAGGCCAGGAATCGCGAGCAGAGTGCAGAAGGCAAAGTAGGGTCCCCAACCGAAGCTCTTAGCCAGATAGCCCGTGGGAGAAGCAAGAATCACCCGTGGCACACCCATTAGGCTCGTGAGCAGGGCATACTGCGTGGCTGTGAAGCGTTTATTGGTAAGGCTCGCCATGAAGGCAGTAAAAGCAGCGGTGCCCATGCCGGCGGCCGCGTCCTCAAAAATAATGAGCACGGTGAGGAGCGGCACAGAGTGGCCCACTTGCACCAAGGAAATCAGGGAACCCACAGAGAGCATTTGTAAAATACCAAAGACCCAAAGAGCGCGAGAGATACCGATACGGAGCATGATTGCGCCACCAATAAATCCGCCCGCGAGCGAGGAGAAGAAGCCAAAGGTTTTGGCGATGGTGCCGATCTCGGTTTTGCTAAAGCCTAACTGCAAATAGAAGGGAGTGCCCATGGCGCCGGCCATGGAATCGCCAAGCTTATAGAATAAAATGAAGGCGAGAATCGCGAGAGCGCTTGGCCGAGAGAAGAATTCCACGAGGGGATCTATCACGGTTTCACGCAGCGTGCGCGGCGCTTTTTCTTGAAGAGAAGGTTCTGTGGCCCAAAGCGTGGTGATAATGCCGACACCCATCACACTCGCCATGATTAGGTAAACCATATTCCACGACATGCGATCTGCGAGAATCAGCGCGAGGCCTCCTGTGATCCACATCGCCACTCGATAGCCATAAATATATAATGTTGAGCCCATGCCGATTTCATTTTCGGTGAGAGATTCTCGTCGGTAGGCATCGATCACAATATCTTGGCTGGCGCTGAAGAAGCTTACCAGAAAGGCGATGAGGGCAATATAGAGTGGCTGAGCCGATCCGCCGATGAAGGCGAGAGCGACGAGCGAGGCGGCAAGGAATATTTGTGTGGTGAGGAGCCAGCCGCGGCGCCTCCCCAGGAAGGGAAGCGTGAAGCGATCAAAGATCGGTGCCCAAAGAAATTTCACTGTATACGGTAAACCCACGAGGGAGAAAAGGCCGATCACTTTTAAGTCGATCTTTGCGTCTGTCATCCAGGCTTGCAGGGTTTTGGACGTGAGCAAAAGCGGCAGACCCGATGCGATGCCTAGCAGTAGATTCACTGCCATGCTTTTTTGCCAGAGCGCTTTTAGGATCTTCATTGCGATAGTGTAGGGGGCGAGGAGGGGAAAAACAAGCGCTGATCAGGAAAGTGAAATCACATTCCTGCACCGGGAGCAGTAGCCTTTGCTTCCAATGGATTGTCAAAGGTCTCGGCCTTCTTTTGAATGCCCTTCATCATTGGTAATTGCTTCACGTATTGCGAATGAACAATTTCAAAGAGAGACATATTGGATAGTCCATTTCTTCGGAGGGCAGCTTCTAGTTCACTGCTTATTTTTGTGCTTTTTTTAGTGTCAGTAGCGGCGCCTGCAGTGGGTTTTGCTTCATTACCGCTGCCAAAAATACTTTGCAAATCATTTCCATTTTTGCTGGCGGGAGAGCGTGCGCCACCCGCGCCATCCACATTGCCGGCCTGGAGGCTATTCTTATCCTTCAGCTTAAGGTCATCTGCGGTGAGGCCTGTCTTGGCCAAAATATCTGCACTGCTAAGGCCAGATCCATCGCTCATGGATCCTTCAATTCCCGCTTTTACTTTTTCCGCTTGATCGGGCGACATATTTTTTGTGATGAGATCGGGGATGTTTGCGCCGGATTGCACTGCTGCCGCCAATTCCCCGCGGCTCACTCCCGATTTCGCTTCAAAATCGGATAGCACAGAACCTAGTTTTCCTTGTTCGAGCAAAGATGGATCGATGGAAATGCTAGATGGAGAGCTATCTAATTGATTCGGTAAAAGCGCTGTGGACGGTTTTGTGGTTGGAGTTCCGATAAGAGAACCGAGATTCGTTGAATTACCGCTAGCCTTATCTGCATTGCTGCCCATCACCATGGAAACAGCTTCGCCTGCGATACCGAGGCCTATCAAGACTTCTCCCGGCACATGAGTATGTGGATTGAATAGCATCACAGTCCCTACGGCAATGGCTGCTAGGCTGATGATCTGCGCGTCCTGCGAGGCACCGCTGCTGGATTTCTGGTAGGTCTGCTGTGCAGTTTGTTGGTTGAAGCCAGAGTCTGTGCTCATTCCGGAAGAAATATTGCCTAAATCCAATGTGCCTGTGCCAATGGCGGTAGCGGTATTTGTGCCACTTCCCACAATGGAAGTGTTGGCATAGGTCATCGTAGTGCTGGTGCTCGTATTTGTATTGCTTGCCCCTGCGCTAAGGATCGCTTGGTCTGCAAGCACAGAGCCGGAATCGGTGCCAGTGCCGGTGCTGGCTGAAATAGAATTAAGGTAATCGCTCACTGCACTGGTGCTCGTGGATGTATTTGTTCCGCCAGCATTAGCCGCATGGCTAAGCAGGAAGAGGCAGAAAGCGAAAAGTGTGGATGCTTTGGTCATAGTCATACCTTATTATTCTTATCGGCTATTCTTGGGAATTTCTTGAGAAAAGCCTTCGAGAGACGGATAAAAATATGATAGAAAAATCAGCAATATAGGCGTCATTTTCTGTCTCCAGGTCTGTTTTAAGCCGATGTAGCTCAGTTGGTAGAGCAATGCTTTCGTAAAGCATAGGTCGTGTGTTCGATTCACATCATCGGCTCCAATCTACAGTTTTTGTTTATATCTCCAGCCTGATACAGGCCTGGTGCGGCAATGGAATCTTGCTTTTTCTCCTCAGTAAATTTGGTGAGTCTTCCGAAATCTAGCTCACAAGGAGATACAATGAAGACAAAACACTATCGTAATGGAAAATATGCATTTCGTTCTTACATGAAAACTGTGGGTGAAGGTTGGGAAGTGGGATTCTGCCACGGTACCGATGTGATTTTCGTGGGCAATTTTATTCACAGTAAAGAAGCGAATACCTGGTTCACAAATATGAACAAAGAAATTCGCAAGTTCTCGAAACAGTACGCCGTTGGACCTCAGTTTCCAATGTCTTGGTATATGCACTTTGCCAAAACCCATCTCTATAAGTGCTACTATAGCTACCTAGACAAAGTTTTCACTGGCTACCAAAAAGATTTCACCAGCGCCTTCAAGAAAGACCTCGTGAAATATAATAAGTTGAAAAAGCACTGGAACTACCGCACCAGCTTCTTCAAAGCTGCGTAATACTGTTCTGCTAGGAGGCCATCTCGATCACTTGAGATGGCTTTTTTTGTGCCTTTCGTTCTGTTCTATCTCGGGGTAATCTCCCCGCCATGGCCGATAATCTTCTCCAACTCCAAAATGGTGTGAAATCTTTTGGTCCACGCACGCTCTTTGATCGCGCAAGTTTTGCGGTGAATGAAGGCGAACATGTTGGGGTGATTGGCCCGAACGGGGCTGGAAAATCCACGCTCTTTCATATTCTCCACGAAGACGACCACCTAGATACTGGTCAGGTGATTCGTTCGAAAAAATTGAGTATGGGCTACCTCTCTCAGCATGATCATTGGGAACCTGGTGAAACTGGCAATCAGTTTTTGGAGCGAGTAACTCGAATTCCGATTTGGGATTTGAAGTCGAAAGGCCGTCCGCTACAAATCGATGAGGCGATTCTTGCGAAGCCCATCCTTTCCTTAAGTGGTGGCTATCGTATGCGAATCAAGCTAATGGGGTTGCTCGGACAAGACCCAAATCTCATGTTGCTCGATGAGCCCACGAACTATCTCGATTTAGAAACCACCCTCGTGCTCGAGCGCTTTCTTCAAGGCTATGACGGGGCATTTTTACTGATTTCCCATGATCGCGAATTCCTGCGAAGAACCACGGATCATATTCTCGAAGTTGAGGCGGGAGAAATCACGAAATACAACGGTAATATTGATGATTATTTCGAGCAAAAGGAATTATTGCGCACGCAATTAGCTTCTCGGGCCGCAAGCCTTGCGGATAAGCGGAAAGAAATTCTCGATTTCGTGGCGCGCTTCGGAGCGAAAGCCACCAAGGCAAGCCAGGCGCAATCAAGACTCAAAAGTCTAGCGAAGATGGAGACGATCGAAGTAAAATCGTTACCGGTCACCACCACGATTCGTATTCCTGCTCCCATCAAGACGGGTAAGCTCGCTCTCTCCATTGATCGTGCCTCCTTCGGGTATCCAAATAAAAAAATTCTCGATAATGTGAACCTACAGATCACGCGGGGCGATCACGTGGCCGTGGTGGGCTTGAATGGCGCAGGAAAATCTACCCTTCTCAAGGGGATTTCTGGATCGCTGGCGCCCATGGAAGGAAAGTTTGAATTGGGCTTTGGCACGGAGATCGCATTTTTTGCACAGCATGTGGTGGAAGCGCTGGATGCTCGCGATACCGTGATGAGCTCCCTGCAAAAGGCGGCCCCGCACGATGTGAAGCCGCAAGAAATTTTAGATCTCGCCGGATCGCTTCTCTTCTCCGGAGATGATGTAAAAAAATCTATTTCCGTTTTATCGGGCGGAGAAAAATCCCGGGTAGCTCTCGGGCGAATTCTTTTGCAAAAATCATCCTGCTTAGTGCTCGATGAGCCCACGAACCATCTCGATTTTCAAACTGTAGAGGCGCTCACTCACGCACTCCGAGCCTATGAAGGTACAGTTGTAGTGGTGAGCCATGATCGCGGTTTTATCAAGCGCGTGGGCACGAAAATTTTGGAAGTGTCTAATGGGAAAGTGCGTCTCTATCCTGGTACCTATGAAGAATATGTTTGGAGTTTGCAGCAAGAGATGGCGAGAGAGGATTCCGCTGCGCCAAGGTCGGCCACTACGGAAGAAAAAGTGAGAGCGCCTAACTGGAAAGAAAATAAAAAGAAGTTAGAGAAAGAGCTGCGTATGGTGGAGAAGAAAATCGCCGATTGCGAAACGGAAATTGCAGCGAAGCAAAAGGAAAATGAAGCGCTCAATCAGGAGCTTATTCAGGATACGAATCCCTCGATGGAGTCGATCCGAAGGATGAGCGCCAATGGGGAAAGAATTCAAGAATTAGAGTTGCTGTGGTTAGGTTTTGCGGAAGAGCGAGAAGCAGCGCTAAAGGCACTTGCTGGCTTTACTTCCTAGAGGCCTGAGTACCAATCGTAGCCACGTTCCGCCCAATAATCAGGTGGGCGATCATCGGAGAAAAAGATTCGTCCAATGCGTTTGATATTTTTGATGCCGTATTTATTTGGAATAATAAGACGTAATGGAAAACCATCGGCGGTGGAGAGCGCTGTCTGATTCATTTCATAGGTAAGCATGGTTTGTGGGCTTAGCATGGATTCCATGTCGATTGAAACATAGTATTCTTCGTCTGGAGTTTCTAGGCCCACATATTTAAAGAAGCTGCCATCGGCCTTTTTGCCAACATTGTATTTCTGCATGAAATCCGTAAATCGCACTCCTGCGTATTCGATTACTTCACTCCAACCTTCTACGCACTTGAAGTCTACAATGGCACTGGAGCGGGGAAGGGATTCGATTTCGGCAATTGTCAGTTGTAGCTTTTTCTCAGCGCTCTCTACTGTGAGGCGATAATTTCCGATTTCCAACGGGCTGTTGAGCCCAACGTCACCGTTGAAGCGTGGGCGCTTCCCCTTCGCCGGTGCGGGACGAGTGGGGGCAAGATGAGTAACAGAATAGATCAATTTGCCAATCCGCTCGTTCCAGCCGTAGTTTTTGCGGAGTAAAATCGGTGTATCGTCTACTTCTTCACTGGATTGTACGTGAGAGAAAAATAGAAAAATCGCAGTGAAAAATATGATTCCCAAAGTAAGCGATGTAACGAGTCGAAATCGGAGTTTATTCTTGGTTATTTGTTTTATTGGATTCACCAATCACCTCATACCCTGCGATCATAGCGCGAAAATTATTCCATCCCGCCCGGGCCACTTGGGCAATATGAACGATAAAGAAAGCAATGAAGATAACCATGCCGAGGAAGTGCTCAAAGCGGGCGGCTTCATAGCCTCCGAGCGCCGTGGTGATCCAGCTTAGCTGTACCGGCTTATAGATCGCAAGACCAGTGAGTAGGGACCCAAGCGCAATGAGTAAAGTGATTGAATAGACGATCCGCTGTGCTCCATTGAGTTTGCCATGATGAGAAGGAACATCTTTTCGAATTTTAAGATCGTGCTTCACTACTTCAACAGCTTCTTTAAAAGAGTAGCGATCCGGCAGCAGCTCTCGCCACTCACCGCTATAAATAAGAAATATTGAGTAGAGAATCCCGTTGATCACAAAGGGCCAGAGCAGAAAAAAATGCCAGCCCATGCCCATCGAAAGTTTATGGTCGATGCCAAGGCCTTGTACAATCGACTCAGGAATTTTTATATACGCTTGATTAGCCCAGTAAATTAAAATTCCACTCCAAACCATTAGCGTTAGCATTGGGAAATTAATCCAGTGGCACCAGCGCACAAAGCGGGGAAATTTTTCTTTTATACGAATTTCACTCATTGCTCATAGCTTGCCACACTTCTTGGATACCTGGAAGTATATGAATTTTAAGGAGGTTTTTAATGCATAATCTCGGAATGCTTTTGGTTTGACTATGTGCGCAAGTGTGAGTATTTTGGTCGGGTTAGTGGGTCCCTAGGAGGCTTTCCAAGTGATAGTTAAATTCGAACTAGTGTTGGCGTTGATTACCTCTTTTTCTTTCTGCGAACTGAGCTACGCAGGGGATGCAATGCGAAGGCCCTTCTTCAAGATCTGGGAGCCTGGTATTCGTATTCTTGCGAACGGCGGTCAGCAGCATAATACGAAGCCTGATGGCTATACACCTCAGCAAATTAAAAATGCCTACGGAATTTCTGCCGTTCGCGGTGATGGCAGCGGGCAAACAATTGCCATCGTTGATGCCTACGGAAATCCAACGATGGAGGCGGATCTAAATACATTTTCCCGGCAGTTTAATTTGCCGCAAACAAATGCTTTTCAATTTCGTGTGATCAATGCGGGCGCTGCACCGAATCCCAATGATAAATCGGCGAATAGCTGGATGGTGGAAACGTGTTTAGATGTAGAATGGGTACATGCTATTGCGCCGAAGGCGAATATCATTTTAGTTGTAGCAAAATCGGATGCTAACGCGGATCTTGATGCAGCGGTAGATGCTGCGGTGAACGCCAATCCGAAACCAGAAATTATCAGTATGAGTTTTGGCGGACCAGAACCGAAATCTGCCAGTGCTGCTGCTGTTTCGGATCGTCACTATAATGTGCCTGGCGTTCTTTTTGTTGCTTCCTCCGGCGACAACGGTGCAGGCGTTAGCTACCCTGCCTCTTCGCCTTATGTGATTAGCGTGGGCGGAACAACCTTGCCTCTCGACGCCAATGGAAATCTCACTGGGCCTGAAGTGGCATGGTCGGGGAGTGGTGGTGGCGTGAGTGCGGTGGAGACTGTGCCGAGTTTTCAAAATAGGGCTCAAAATACCGGCAAGCGCACTGTACCTGATGTTAGCTACGATGCTGATTCGGCCACTGGCTTTGCCATCTATTTCACGAATCCATTTCGCGTTAGCAAAGGCTCGAATACGGGCTCTATCAGCGGTTGGTTTCGCGTGGGCGGAACTAGTGCGGGGGCGCCTCAATGGGCAGGGCTACTAGCGCTGATGAATTCACAACGCAGTATCTCCAGCAGCGCAGTACAAAATGGACTTTATTCTCTCGCCAGCGCCGCACCGGGAACCTATTTTAGAGATATTACTCAAGGGTCTGATGGTGCAGCTCCGCAAGATCAAGCTCGGTCGGGCTATGATTTTGTAACAGGGCTTGGATCACCGCTCGCAGCGAATCTATTGTCGGCTCTCGAGCGCATGTAGGGATTTGCGTTGCTAGGGTAGAAAAGGGCCGTAGCGACTATTTTTCTCTTCTTCTATCTCCAACTCTAATACTCGCTGAAATCTTTCATAGCGCTTCAAGCAGCTAGTTAGGCCCTTTTCTGCTTGAAGCACTTTGTCTGCACTAAAGTAGTAGGCGTTCTTGCTCTTAACGCCATCTACATAACGAAGTGCTGTGCCGATACTCTTGCTATCGATTGGCGGCGCAAGAAAACTAGCCGCAGCACCACCAGCAGAAGTTCCGAGCACTGCACCAGCGGCGATTCCAGGTACACCACCCGGAGTTCCGATGGCAACTCCAATCACGGTGCCAGCACCACCGATTAGAATGGTGAAAGCAATGTTTTCAATCGGTCCAAAAAGTCGAAGTTCGCGGCAATATTTTTCAAAATCTTCCATGCCATCGCTATCTATTCCAAGGTTCGAGATGGGCTTGCAGAAGCTTGCATGGTCATGAGTTTCGCAGTGCTCAAAATAAGTTTTCCCATTTGAATCAACCGTGCGAATGGCAATTTGAAAGGAGTCAATCTCTGCCTGAGCCAATGAGCTATGAGCCAATAAAAGTAAGGAACAGAATATGCCAATTTTTTTTATGCTCATTTTATTCCCTTATTTTCAACTTCCATTTTCAAAAAACTAATTATATTTAGTAGGTTTTCGTAAGAGGCACCTTTTATTGTAATTACGGCGCTTTCGTCGCTGGTGAAAGAATTGGCTAGCACTGCATGCATAAAACCATTCGCTGCCAAGTCGTCGTCGTCATAAACGAAGTTGAGCGCTACCGTAACTAGCTCAATTCCGATGGTGGCAAATCCGAGGGAGTGGGAGAGCTTAATCTTGGAGAATTCGTCTTCTACGGCAGCAAATTCTGAATTAATGGTTTCCTGTAGCTCAACGGACATCTGGGAATATTTACTAAACTGGTAACCCACCGAGGCTACTTTTGAGTATTGGTTAGAGTTTAGCCTAATCCAGCTGGAATTAATGTGTTTAAGCAGGGGCTGAAGAGGGGCAGAAAAAAATAATTTGCACTGCAATAGGTTACAATCAAAAAAGTGCACCTGTTCATGGGTCTTAATGACAAAGAGATTTCCACTGGCAGTATGGAGAGCATCAGTGACTGGCAATATAGCAATGAAGCTTTCTTCCGTTTGACTTGTGGTGCATGGGCAAACATACGGCATGGAAATGCAGCTAATATGCCAAGAAAACGGTCGCTATGGACTTGATATGCTGCGGTTTTTTCAATTATACAAAGTAAAGTTGTATATTTTATAGACAGCTGCGTTTTTTGTGATTCGCTAAATACTATTGCTTTAAGAAACGAAGGATGGATTCATAGCTAGAATCTGCTTCATCGCGCGCATGTTCTTCACGAAAAGTGCCGAGGTGGCTGATTTGTTGGGTCTTCGGGAAAACGATCACTTGTCTGTTTGGCAAGTGATCTGCAAAAGTATGCAAGGCTTGAGAATCAAGAATATCGTCCGATTCCGAATAGATTAGCATAGTCTTTGGTAGAATGGATTTCGACCAATCCACAATCTCTTCCATGGCAATCGCATAGGGATCTGCAGCGAGCCCATCCGTTTCGTCGTCGTCTTCTCTATCGGAAGCGTGAGAAAAGCTCTTTCGAAACTCTGGTATAGTCGGTTCAAGCATCGCATTTTTACTTGCTTGTAAAAGTAAGGCTGGTGATATGAGCACTAACTTATCGATCATCGTTGGATAGTGGCTACCTAGAAATGCTGCGAGCAAGCCGCCAAAAGAGTTACCTTGAACTGTAATCGGCAAACCTAAGGCATGCGCTAGTTTAAGTGCTAATTCCGCATCTAACTGAAAATCGTTCTTAGTGGAGCGCTTATTTCCCTCCGTCGCATTAAGAGGATAGGCAATAAGATTCATATCACTCTTGGGTAGGAGTTCTTTTCTAAGATAATTTCGTTCTTCTTGTACGGCAGCGCTTTCAATCGCTGGAGCGGAGTAAAAGTAGAGGAGCGTAGAGCTTGCATGATTATTTATGCGCAGCAGTAGCATCGGTGAGCTAAGAGAGATCTTTTTCAGGTTCTCTAAGGCAAGATTTTCGCAGTTGTTACTGCAGGCATCGAGCTGGCGAATGATTTCTCTTTTTTGACTCTTACTTAAGTGAATATTGTTTTTTGAATCAAGACTGTCTAATCCATTCAGGGCAGAAAAATCGCCTAGATTATTTTTTACCCTTTTGGGAATCGACGCAATATCTCTACTGGTAGTGGAGCAGGCATTGAGTAAAACGGCAACGAGAAGGTAAGAAAGTACATTCATACTCTTAGGCGGCTAGTTTTAGCTCGGCATCTTCTTTCACTTCATGGGTTGCATCATTATTTTCTGTCTCATTCCAAGCCAGATCCAGCGTGGTCGAAAAACGGTTAACGGCATTATAGTAAAGCCCTTCGGGGGAGAAAAAGGTATTTACTAGGCTCATGGTCACGGAGAGAAAAATACCGATAATGGATTTTACCATGGCTTGGGAAATACTTACCAGGAAGGCATCCATGATATGTTTTGCCTCATCGGGTTTTGCCATATCCATGTTGCCAAGCTCAGGCAAGCCATGAGAGATGCCCAAGAAGGTTCCAAAAATCCCTGCGATAATGAAAAGACCAGGTAGAATATTGGTGAGCTCACTCATAAGACCTGTGGGCAAAATTCCACAAAGCTTATTAAAGAATGGATTGGAGCCGAAAACGTTTTTGGTGATCTCCATGATTCGTTCATAGTTCGTATTTTCTCTTTTCAAGTAACGAATCTGACGATTGGTATCCTCTACTACTCTTTCGCAGCCGTTTTGAATCAGGAGGAGACGATCTGCAAGACTAGTAACATGATCGAAGTTTCTGCGTTTATAGCGAGCTCTCAACTCAAAGCATTCATAAAAAGTACGAGCAAGGATGGCGCTCACAAATTTTTGAAACGAATGGATGCGCTTCGATTCATCTTCGCCCATCTCGCCAACGGCAGCGCGGAGACGTTTTTCGAATTCCATAGAGAAATTATACTCGGAGCGGGCGTAGTAATAGAGCATCATTCTCACTCCGCAGCCGGCAACGAAGGCGGCCAGCATTAGTGGCATGATAATATGGGCAGCAGCCCCAACAAGATGCTGAACTACAAATTGTGAAATCGGATCCATAATTACCTCAGTCTTCTTTCAGGTTAAATTTTATAATTACTTGCTGGCTCTTCTGGCAGTCATGTACCTGGCAAAATTCTTTGGCAGAGCTGGTCGCGGCCGGGGTGCGACCAGTTTGCGTTTTTGCTTCTGCTAGGTAACTTCTTCCGGTTACATGCACGATTTTCAAAATGTCTTTTTGATGTTTGAACTGCATCTTGGATGTATCAAATACATATTCGAAAATTGATTTTGCGCGGCGATAGGAGAGATCCATATTATAGTTCACCGCTTGCTGATCTTCTCTGGTTAGACTTCCTGGGTCAACGGTGTGGCCATTAAAGGTAGGGGAAGCATAGCCAACGATATCCACAGAGGAAATCTTCTCCGCTAGGTTCTTATCTTCAAAGAGACCTGCCGTATAGTTCGGGAATAGTTTTTGAATTTGAGCGCGCATTCCGGTTTTCATCTCTGCGCTATTATAGTCGAAGTATTCATTAGGAAAGTGGAGGGTTACTTCACCAGACTGAGGATCAACCTCAGCATTGATGCCAGCTCCTGCTAGGCTCTTCCTAATTTTTTGGGCAAGTAAGCGATGGGCATTTTGTTTGGCCACGCTATCATTCAGTGTCTTTTTTAACGTTGAATTAGCCGCTGAGAGGGCAGCTAGTGAGCCTTGATATTTGCTTTCCATGGAACGAATATTTTGCCTTGTTCCATTTAACTCATTTTGTAATTGACCTAAATTGGCATTATAGGCGGCTTTTTCTGCTTCTACTGACGCGAGATATTGCTGCTGTTTCTTGAGCTTTTCTTCTGCGCCCATTTTTGTGGCGGCAAGTTCTTCTTCGTAAGATTTACGTTCCTTGGCAAGTTTATTTTCGTGTTCACTCTGCAGCTTTTGAATATTATTTTTATAGCTATTCTCTTTATCATTGAGAGTAGTAATTAAGCGTTCTAGCTCACGATTTTTATTTTCTACATCGCTATGTGCGGCACGCAGATCCACTGTAACTTTTTTGTTTTGAGCTTCTAGCTGAGCGATCTCTGAATCGCTTTTTTGTTTCACCTTCGCAATTTCAGCCTCTAGCTTCTCTTTGGATTTCTTATGGGTAGAGTAGGCTTGCTTTAGCTCTTTAATCTTTGCACTTAAGTTTGAATTGATCGCGGCGATGCGATTATTGTTATCATTGATTTCAGATTCTTTTTTAGCCACCGTGGTGCTTAAGTCAGTAATACTTTTCTCTTGTTCTTGAATCGTTTTATCTTTTTCTTCAATTTTTAGGTCTTTATGCTTAAGCTTTGCCTGCGCCACCATATTGGCATTGATAATGCCCTTCATTAGCATTTGATAGTGGTTTACGGCGCTCTCTTTGGCATTCAAATCGTCGGCCTTCTTTTGCAGCTCCTCTTTTTCCTGCCTGGTTTCCTGGCTAAGCATATCGAGGTGGCCCATCAGTTTTTGGTACACCACTGCATCAGTATCTGGAGCATCATGAGATAGATAATTATCTTTTAGCACTTCATAGGCACGGATTTGAGCCTTTAAGTCTTCATTCTCTTGCGCTGCAACCTTGTAGGCGTTCATCGTTACCATGCTGGCAGCGCTACTGCGTAGATTAGCCACCACATAGAGGAGAAGAAAAACCACGGAGAGTACTAGAAATAGATCGCTATAGGATGTCCAAGCGTTTCCGCCGTGCTCCATCTTCTGCTTAATTTTTTCGTAATTAAAATTCATTCATTTGCCTGTCGACGGATTTTGTAAATATATTAAGCGAAATGAGCTAAATATGGGGCGGCATTAGGTCGATAGGAGTTTAATGCTAGTGAATATCACCTACAGAATCGTGACCGCTGAAGATGCGGAGACCGTGACTTTTCAGTTGAAGAGCGGGCAAGAATTTCCGTTAAATCGCCTATTTATGCCTGTCGTGGCTGAAGATCAAAAAATAGTTTTCCATATCAAAGTAGATGTGGAAACACTTTTGCGTGTAGATGTGGGGCCTGTTTCCCTGAATGGATTGAAGATAGAGGATGATCCAGTTGTGCTGCGTCCTGGTGATGTGCTCCGCTTAAATGGACACAGCATAGAGATTCATGATTGCCCTACACCAAAGAAAGATCATTCAGATTCAACTCAGTTCATCGATAGCTCTATGATTGCTGGGGGAACTAAGCCAAGTATTAGTCGGAAGCTGCCGATTATCGCCGCGTTAGCTGCTACCTTTTGTTTTAGTTCCATGTTTGCCACAGCTCCAAGCACCGTGAATTCGGGTAATGCAAGCGCTGATAGAAAGCCCAGCTCCACGGATCCAGTGGTAGTGGAAAAGGAAGTTGTAGTGCAAGTGCCAATGCCCACTCCTGCGCCGCTTGTTGTGGCAGAGCCCGCTCCCGAGAAGGCTAAAGTGAATAAGGAAATATTTCTAGCCATCACGAATAATGATTTTGCCCAAGTGAAAAGTTTGATCGAAGCAGGGGTGAGTGCTGACTTTGTGTTGGATGAAAAGGGTAGAACTCCTTTACTGGCGGCCGCTAACCTAGGACGATTAAAAATTATTCAGTATCTGGTGGGGCATAAGGTGAATTTGGAGGCCTCTGATTTCGAGGGGAAAACCGCCTTGATGCTTGCCATCGCTAGCAATAATCTAGAGACCGTTCGCTATTTGCTGGGTGTTGGTGTTGATTTAGACAAGAAGAATGAAGATGGACAAAATGCCCTGGCTCTTGCGAAAAAAGTGGGTAACGGAAAAATTTTATCCGCGCTTCAGCACACAAAAAAGCACGCCCATAGCGCTTCAAACTAAATCGATAGCCTTTTGTTCATGGTTCAGCACGCTCTTAGCGACTGGTGGTTTTTGCTTAGCCACCTTTCTGCTTGCCTCTTGTTCATGATGAAAGCGAATTTTTCCGCATATATAGCCGAAGGCCAAGAATAGTGGGTGGTTCAAGTTCAAAATGAGATTGGAATAGTGGCTTGCGCTAAAGGAAAAAACCAAAATAAACGAGCACAAAAGAATCGCAAATAAAACTTCTCGATTTCTTTTCATCGTTACTAATTGCAAACCAATAAATACTGCAATCCACAGTGACGGACCCACATCTTTAATCGCGATTAAATGCGAAAAAAGATGAGGCTGGAAGTAACGGTAAGGCCTAATCAATAGTATTTGGTTAATGAAATCATCCAAGAAGGAAGTGGCTAACACAAACCCGATCACAAAATTTTTAGAATAGGTTCGCTCCATCCAGCGTATGAGCCCCCATAGCAGCACAAGCGAAATGCCAAAATGGGTAGCATCGAAAAATAGGAAATCGCTCGTGAAAGTTCGATAGAACCACTGGAGAATTGGGGTATCGCCGGAAATCCCAAAGCTATTCAGCGCCCAAGTAGGGAGTTCTCCACCACGATTAATAAAGCAAAAAGAGGCGATGAATAGAGCCGCCGTTAAGTGAGAAGTGGGGTAGCGCAAAATTGGTCGCAGAAAGGTGCTCGTGAACCATTCGCTGGAGAGTCGAAACTTCGGAGTGAAACAAAGTAAGAGCGCGCCGAATGCGCGAAACCAGGCCTTGGTATCACTAACGCCCGAACTTGGATTGTTTTTTACGGCGAGCGAAACATTTTCCCAAATATGAGGCTTAAATCTTTTTCGAAAGGTTTCTAGGCCGCTCGCATTGTAGAATCTACTCAAAAATTTTGGAATTTTAATGAAGATCGTATTGATTGTTCGTGGCAGCTTATAACCGGAGTTTTCATTGATGCTGGTAAGGGCCACAACTCCGAGGCTAGCCATCTCTGCTTTGCTTTCAGCAAGCGCGATCATCGCTTCAAGTGTGAGCAGCTCCCCTGCACCGCGGGCAGCGCCAGGGCGAACCACCATATCTTCCAGAAAATAACTTTTCTTGCCAGGAATCGGCGTGGCCACCAGAAAAGCTTCTAGTTGTTCATTGTTTTTTCGAGCTAAAAAATAACGGCGATCCTTCATTTTTTCAAATGGGTTCACGGTATTTAAAAATCCGCCGAGTTCCATTACATTCCGTGATTTCCAGCGCTTCAAGATTTCCCGCATCTCGACTTCCACTTTTTTATCCGCTTGTATTTTATTTGCTGACCATTCTTCAACGGCCACACCTGCTCGTAGCGCCTGATTTCGTGCGGCTCTTACGCCTTTGCCGCTTTTTCCAGTCGGGATACAATTTGATAAAAGTACGTAGGGTTCTTTACCGATGTGCAGGGCTTGATAGCCAGCTTTCTTGAGAATGCTTAAGAAATCGTCGTAGACTGAAACATACAGAACAATTTTTGTTTTCACTTCTTCGTCGAATTCTCGCCAGGCTGCATGGTATTCATCCGCTATCACATTGGAATCAAAACTCGGAATTAGTGGCTCTAGCGCGAAAACAGTAACGCTGCCTTTTTGTACATAGCCAAACACCCAGCCCTGACTCGTTTCGAAGTATTGCATGTTGCAAAGAAACCAAACAAAGTGACTTGAGTTTCTCCCGTACTGTTGAAATTTTGCGTAAGCTGTTTGTTGGTCAATATGAGGCATAATGGATATACTTGTATGGTACTAGATTATGCTTGGAATCGCTTCCTGCTGACGGCTTAATTCACAGGATTTTTTTGGAATACCTGCTGGCGAGAATTCCTAAAAATCCTAAAAAACAGGCCAGCATGTAAAGGCCCACCTGCCCGTTTTTTTCTATAAATAATCCAAAGCAAAGTGGCCCAAACAAAGAACCAAAACCATAGGCCCGCGTAAATAATCCAGACGCATAGCCGTATTGAGAGGCATCGCTGCCCTCAATCAGCCAGGCAAATCCTGCAGGATAAATGCCGCCTGCCGCGATTCCAAAGATCACGGCTGCGGCAAGAATGCGTTCGGGGACGGAGAAAAATAGGGGTATGAGAAGGAGTGCACCGAGCCCCAAAAATAGCATCAAAAAAACCTGCTGCAGTGTTTTTCTTCCGCCGATTTTATCGATTCGATTTCCCCAATAGATCGAAGCTATAGCTGCGCTAAGAATGATCAATATAAAAACGTATTCCACGCGAAGAGAAGTGCTTTTTAAAGCAGTTGCAGCGAGGGTTGCCACAAGGCCCGCCTCAAAAAATCCGTAAAGAATAGCCGCAAGTGCCGCCCTACTTTCTCGTAGGGGCGCATCGTTTTGCTTTTCTGTGCTCGGCAATTCATAGCGCAGACTTGTGATGGCGAGAAGCAAGGCTGCGGTGGCAACTCCCAGAAGGGATTTCAGTAAGCTATGTGGGGTAGCAAGCCAGTCGAGAATTAATATGATGGCAGGACCAAAAAGTAATCCAATCGAAAGGGCCACTCCATAGTATGAAAGCCATTGTCCACGGTCAGAATTCGCGGAGGCGCGGCAAAGCACATAGTCTGCTGCTACAAAAATTGCACTTAAGCTTAACCCTTCTAAAAAACGAAAGATAAATATGGCTTCCCGAGAGCCACTTTGGGAAAAGCATACGAGCACGATGCCAAGACTACAAACCCTACCCGTCTCATCGACAAAACTCCTTTAAGCGATCATAGGACTCGCGCTCAAAACCTTCGAGACTTTTAGACTCGATGTCCTCAAGCCGCGAGCGGCAGTCTTTTTTTGATTTGGCCGACGCGTAGGCAGCCTCTTGAAACGCACGAGCAAAGCGATCATCAGACCCCTTTGCCCGTTTCAGCTCGTCGAGGGCGGCGGACGCGTCATCAGTCCCAGCGCCAAACGATGCGATAGCGTGACCATCGCGCGCGTCACCCTTGGCATCATTTCCTTGTGCTTTAACAAGCACCTGATCCCAGAGCGGCTTGGCTCGGCTAAAGAGCCGATAGTAGTTATGGAGTA
>CAIPTA010000022.1 GCA_903867855.1 Oligoflexia bacterium
AAAGGTTTTGATTTGATTTTTGCCTTAAGAGCGGAGCACCGGCTGCAAATTTCCATGGTTCAAGTGGAGGGCAAGTGGAGCATGCGTTTTGCTCCGCATATCTATAATAGTGAAGAAGAGATCGATCTAGCGGCAAATATTCTCGCGCGTCTATAAATAAAAAAAGCCCGCCAGTTTCTTGGCAGGCTTTTTTATCAGCGAAAGTTTGCTCTATTTCAAAACAGAAAGACGGATCGAGTAGGCATCATTTGCGTTGAAGCAAGAATTGCCAGCAAGGCTTGCGATCGTGAAATCAGAGCTTACTGCGCTCAAGATGCTGCTCACTAGGTAGCAGTTATCAGAGCCAGAAAGGGTTACGCCGTTGAAGCTAGCATCGATTGCAGTGGGCGCATTTCCAGTGGCTGGCACTAGAGAATCAAAGTTTGCGCTAACGAAAGCATCGGAAGCTGGAAGTGGATAGTCTAGGCCACCATTGCAATCCACAGAGATGTTTTTCGCACCAATGCTATTCAGTAAATCTTTTGTGGCTGCCACAACGGAATCACAGGTATAGTAAACAGTTTCTCCTGGGCCAGCACCGATTGCGCTGATGGTAAAGTCGGCTTGGTGAGCAACATATTGCGCTTTCATTCCAGCGTGAGCGGCCATCGAGCTCAAGAACGCGATCAATACTACTACTTTTTTCATAAAGTCTCCTTTGACAGAATATTTTGTGTTTCAAATATTTTTTAGCACCGATAAAAATAGTCTGCAAGGGCTTATGGCTGGGGCTCTCCCTGTATCCACACAAGATCCGAAATTGCGCCATATTTTGCGTCGAGCTGGATTTCGTTTTTAAGGTCGCTTTCATTTCCGCTCGCGGCATCATACTGGGTGATGGTGAGCACATGTTGCACCCCGCGGGCACGCAGGCGATCTGGAAGTCCGCCGCCATATTGCACGTGGAATTTGCCAACAATTACGAACAGAATTTGCCCCGGATTCTTCTGCATGCTCTCGGCGATGCGCCACGCCATCGTATCGTCCCAAGAGGATTGCGCAGCAAAATAGTGTTCTAAATCCGTGGCAGATAATATTTGATGGCTATCCGCCATGAGCTGGGCAAATCGTTCCTCGTAGCTTTTTCTTCCGATCGCGAAATTAGGCGGCAAGAGCGCAGCTTCGGCGGCGCTTAGGTTTTCTACGCCAACGGCAGCGATACGTCCGGAGATGGCTCTTGGCAGATTGAGCGCGAAGGTGGCTCCTCCATGGGAGGCTGGGAATAATACTTGGCTTCGATACTGAGAATAATCGTTACCGCCCCAGCCCACTTGTTTCAGAAAGTCAGGATCGTTCAATTTGCCCTGGAGGTAGCTATCCACAATCGATTGAGTGGGGTATTCGAAAAATTCCATGCCCACAGATATGGGCGCATTGCTTGCCTTAGCTAGCTGCTGCAAAAATAAAATTTGGTTATTGTGGTCTGGCAAGTAATCGTGGGTTTCTCCCATGATGATCACCTGGCCAGCTTGGATGCCGCGAACGCTATCCTGCAAAGAATGCAATCTCTGGTCTTGAGGCGAGACAAGTTGACCATCCCACTTTGCATATCCGATATTAGATAGGATCAAAAAACTACAGAGTATAATCGATGATTTCAGCATTAGGAGCTCCTTTTGGTGACTTTTTCCGCTCGCCCTTGTCTTTGCAGATTCCTAACATAGTTTTGTTTGTCAAAACAGAGCGTATTTGATACACCATGCCAGACCAATCGGGGGGTCAAAAAATGTTTAAATTTCTTCTTTGTCTATCTATTCTTTTTTCAAGCCATGTTTGGGCCTCTACTTCGCAAGCTCAGCAAGTGCTTACTCCTCGGGGGAGTGCAGTGCAGGTGCTGATCACTGCTCCAGATAATGCAGCGACGGCGATGCCTGTGCTCGTAATCGCACCGGGCCAGGGCTACACGATGGATGGGCCAATTTTGCAAGATCTCGCGCAACAGTTAGCGGCGAAGGGGATTTTAGTGTATCGCTTCAACTGGAGCTATATGAGCGCTCAGCCCAAAGGAGAGCCCTCGGCAGATTTGAGTTTGGAAGCGGAAGATATGCTTTCCGTGGTGAAGCTTGCGAAATCCGATGTTCGGGCAGACCTTTCCCAAATCCTATTGGGCGGCAAATCCCTCGGCAGTATAGTGAGTTATAAAGTATTTCAGGCCGATCCAAGTGTGAAGGCGCTTGTGTTACTTACCCCCGTCTGCACGAATAGCTATAATGATGAAGATGCACTCCTGCCTGCACCTATATCGGCGATGGACGATAATTATCCAGGTTTAGCTGCGTGGAATAAGCCCGTGCTCCTTGTTTCGGGAACGAAAGATCCCTTGTGCTCGCAGCCCATGCTCTACGATTACCTCAAAGGCACGCGCGGAAATTTCGCGCTAGTGGAAGTGCCTGGAAATCATAGCTGGAATGTAAGCGATGATGCTTCTTCCTCATTGAATAGCGATAATGTTTCTGCTGCCACTGCGATCACTTCGCAGTGGGTGGAGCAGATCATTCAAACAAATTCTATTTTTCCTAAAAACGATCAGGATTGGAATGCGATTGCTACGGAACTGCAGAGCAAAACTAGTGTGGATGAACTCGATGCCGTGTTTCGAGAGAAACTACCCACGATCCTCGCTGACATTCAATATGAAGCGAAAAATACAGCCTATCATGCGTTATGGGGGCAAAGCATAAACTTTGATGAGCTAGCCAAAGGCACGATTGTGGCTCCCAGCATTTTGGATTATCTCTTGGGCGAATTTCAAGCGCCACCAAGGCAAGATCGCTATTCTCACGCTGGCTTGGAGCATACCTTTGGTTATCTCTTCAGCACACTCCAAACCGCTTTCGGATTCAAGCGTGCGAGATGGATAGGTACAGACATTGAGGTGGGATTTGGATTGCCTGTAGGGATGATGAGTCCGTTTCCATCCGAGGGCACCTTATTCTCTAACGTAACCTATCTCGCAGCTCATATCGCCTTTCGCGATAAGCCAGAGCTGATCGCAATTGCTGAAAACAATTCTTATGCTGTTTCTGCCGAAGTGAAGGCGCTCGCAAAATCGAAGTTCACGATTCGTAGGCTTGAAGAAAGTGTGGAGCAGCCTCTTGCCGCAAAGATTCATACAGATATCGTGACCTTTCCAAATGCGCCGGCCACCCAATCAAACCAATTTTGGTTAGTGTATTCCATTGATAATCATTTAATCACAGCATTTCCAGTAGGAAAATCCTTTGTAGATGGCGTATTTGATCTAAGCCTGCAAGGCTCGGGTGTGGTGATTCAAACAAAATATAACGCCTACATACCCGGGATTACGGATTCTCCAACTCCGCTGAAAGGCACTAGAGTAGAACTGTGAAGAGTTTGCACCGGGAAACAGCTCGCTTAGTGCTTCGCCCGCTGAAGCCCAGCGATTATGCAAGGTGGAAGCTCACTCATTCTACTATGTTAGATTCCAAAAATATTTGGGATGCGAAAAGACGCACGGATGATCTCCTAACTCGGGAAAAATTTAAGCAGGTTCTGCAGGCGCAAAAAACGAGGCGCGAAAACGATAGTTTTTATGATTTTGCTGTTTTTGAGAAAAAAACCGGGGATCTCATTGGATCGGTTTCGGCGATGGATGTGCTTCGAGGCGTAGCCCAGACTGCTTTCTTGGGCTACGGAATTTATAATCGGTATTGGGGCAAGGGCTATGCGAAGGAAGCGGTGAGAGCGCTGATTGATATCGCATTCACCGATTTATCTCTCCATCGATTAGAGGCGGGTATTGAACCCGCAAATCGTAGATCTATAATGCTGGCGAGATCGCTCAAGCTGCGCAAGGAAGGCCTAAAAAAGCGGGCCATATATTTACGTGAAACTTGGATCGATCTAGTGATGTATAGCGCTACGTGCGAGGATTTTTCTTATTCCTATCGATGGAAAAAGAAGCCAACGCTCAGGCTTCGTTAGTTTCCACCACGAGCTTCCAGAGTAGGGCTCGGCCTTCGTCATTTAGAGTATGCGCAAGCTTTGGTATTGGGTAAAACTCTTTCCCGTAGCCCATTTCTTTTATTTTTTCGAAACTCGATTGGGCAGTAGCAAAGCTCACAATATCATCTGCTTCTCCATGTATCGCGCTAAGTTTTACTGCGGGTAGCCCGGCGTAGGCATCTGGTCGGTAAGCCGCACCAACAGAGATAATATTTTTTGCGTTGAGACCGGCCCGCACAAGATAGGGGGCGAGAAAACCGCCTTGCGAAAAACCTAAAATTTTCCAATCTAAATCTAGCATGCCTAATCTATCGATAAGACGCATAATCACATCGGCGGCAAATTCTGGGGAAACGAGTTCGAGCCCGGTATCGGGATCGCGAAAATACCAGGCATAGGCTTTGCGATAGCCATCCGCTTTTTTCACCGGCACCGGGAAGAGGCCATTGGGCGCAAGAATTGTATGCGAAGTTTTTGGTTCCCAACCAAGCAATCGCTTTTTTGCCGCTTGGCCATGATCAGAAAAACCATGCAGCACCAGAAGAGCATCTTTGGAACTAGGGGCAAGTTCGAGCTCATAGCCCACTGGAAAGGGAAGAATAAGTTCTGTGTTCATTTGTTCTCTTCTCGTGTTGACTACGCGTCTATAGTATCCTACGAAGAATAGATGAATGCCACAAATCAATCTGCACCAAAATTAGAGGCACCTGGCGCTGGTCTTCCTTTTATTCAGCGGTTCTTTTTGCGAGCATGGATAGGACCAATCACTTCGAAACGAGTGCCACCTCCGGAAACGAAAACTCGGTATGAGGCAATTACAAAAAAAATAATTGAACTCTCCTCAAATCTTTCCCCTGCAGAAAGAAGTAGGAAAATTCTCATCGCGCCAATGGCCGGCTTAGAAGATTCTTCGCGCTATTGGTCGATTAGTGAAACACTCGAACACTTGCTGATTGTTTCAAAATCAGTGGAAAAAGTGATTCTCAGTTTGAGTGCCGGGAAGATCCCCGATGGCAAGGCTGATGTGGCGAAGGTGAAGCCTGGTGCAGCCGCCTATGATCAACTAGAGGAGTTTGCCTCCTACGCACCATCTCTCGTGGTAAAAATTGATCTTGCCTTGAAGGAAAAGGGCATGAATTTTAAATCGGAGCTTTGCTATGAGCATCCATGGTTTGGGCCGTTTAAGGCGAGACAGTGGTATTGGCTCTTGAGCGTGCACCAAGGAATTCACTACCAGCAGATCAAAGCCATAATTCGTGGCCTAAAGGAGAAGGCTTGAGCTTACCCCATCAATCTCCTTTTTTTCTTGGCTTCGTATTCGTTATATTTTTCATTTGTGTATGGTGCCCAGTGGTTTGGGTGCTTAGTCGTGTCAACGGTTGGCATCGGCTCGCGAGTATTTATCCTTGTGCTACTAGCTTTCCTAGCTCCAAGGTTTTGAAGCGACAAAGCATCCTCAATTTTGCGCTAAGAAATTGTGTGAATTTGGCGTTTGATGAGCAGGGCTTGTATCTGCAGCTTTGGCTGCTTTTTCGATTGGGCAATGCGTCCATTTTTATTCCATGGCAGGATATTGAAGCTGAAAATTCTAGTTTCTTTTTTGTAAGATCAATTAGATTGAAATTGCGAAAAAGTGATCGAACTCTGCATATTGAGAAAAATGGTAATACTTCGATGAACTTTTCTGCTTTGCTGCCGAAATAGAAAGTATATTTTCAGAAAATTGGGTTCACGGCATAGAATCTCCGCAAAATTGAGATACAATAGTTAGTAGTGAAACAGCCAATTATCGCAATTATGGACGATGAACCCGATCTTTTAGATTTGCTAGAAGAAGTGGTTTCCAGTTTTATGCCGGATGCGCAGATTCTTACGGCCACTCGGGTGCAGGAAGCCAAACAAGTCATTCAATCCACCAAGGTGGATCTCATTGTGGCCGACCAAAATCTCCCAGATGGGAAGGGCCACGAAATTTTTCAACTAATACAGGAAAAAAACCTAAAAACTCGATTCGTTCTTTGTAGCTCGGATCAAGTGCACGATATTCCGGAGCTTAGCTCGGCAAAAATATTCGGCTCCATAGTGAAGCCGAATATTTTGGATTCTCTCGATGCGATTCTGGAAAAATTTCGTGCAGAATTGCGCCTGGAGGCCGGAGCAATCGCTGATAGAGATAGCATAGATTTTGTGCCAGTTCGAATTCGTGGACTTGTGAAAACCCAGCCTCTCCCTTGCGATATCTATGTGCGCCTAAGTGATTCCAAGTTTGTGAAAGTTTTTAATGCAAATTCCGCCTTCAGCGCCAAAGATTTGGATAAGTACCTTTCCAAGAGTGTGGAAAGCCTCTATGTGGTTAAAGAAAATCGCCGAGACTATTTGAAGTGTCTCACGGGTTCCGTTATCGCAAGCCTCAGCTCAAAGGAGAGTAGCGAGGCCGAGATTTCTCAAGCGATGAAAGATTCCTTCGCGATAGCTTCCGATAGCTTTAAAGCGATTGGATTTTCCGAGGATACACAGCAAATCGCAAAAGCATACTCTGAGGCTGCGGCAAATTTAGTGAATGCCAATCCTCGACTTTCTGATTTGTTGGAAAAGATAAAATCAGACCCAGAAGATTACTTGGGCTCTCATAGCATGCTACTCTCTCTCGTTTCTTGTGCACTCGTGCGCTGCATGCCTTGGGCGAGCGAGACCATATACAAAAAACTTTCTTTAGCGTCCTTTCTGCATGATATCACGCTACCTAATTCTGCCACTGCTCAAGTGGTGAGCTTGAAGGAAGCGGAAGGGAAATTTTCAAAGGAAGAAATTGAATTGATTCGAAATCATCCTTTGGAGGGTGCTGCACTCGTGAGGCAGATCACCGAAATTCCTCCTGACGTTGATAATATTATCATTCAACATCATGAGCATGGGGATGGCACCGGATTCCCGAATCAAATTAACTCGCAGAGAATTAGCCCTCTCAGTGCTATTTTTATTATCGCCCATGATTTTTGTTTCGCGTACCTCACAAAAAAACAAAACATATCCCTGGGTGCATTTTTAGCGATCAACGAGAGTAAGTATAATAGCGGTTCCTTTAAGCAAGTGCTTAAAGATATGCAGGCTAATTTATATCAGATTCAATAATTATTGTGTTGCTGCAGCGGTGGTGAGAACGGACGCGTAATTCCACGTGAGATCACTTGCGGAAACCATATAGCCACTATTGCGATCAATCTGTTCGGAGAGGGAGCCATCTGGATAGGCATGGATCGCCACTCGCTGCACATAAGCATCCGCAAGCGCAAGATCGCTAGTGCTACGCTTTAAAGCGCCGAGGCGATAGTAATATTCTGCCGCCGCAAGAGTGGAAAGTACCCAAGGGTTACCTCCAGAAAAGCCGCCGCCATTATAGCGATCTTCAGGATAGCGGCCAAGGGCGGTGCCGGGCTCTCGGCGCTGATTTAATGGGTAGAGACCTGCAAAGCTTTGCTCCAGAGCCTGCATCGTGGCCTGCACTCGCGCATCACTCACATCAAAGAAACCATCTCCCATACCGCCATGAAGAGCGCCGAGGATTACTGCAATGTCTAAATTGGAAGTTTTATAGTCTGCGCCACCGCGACGATTGAGGGTGGTGAGAATGTATTTCTTATTTGGATCCCAAAAGTTATTGAGGCTCGCCTCGATGGCAATAGCTTGGCTATGATACCAGAGAGAGGCAGCGTGATCATTTAAGGTATCGGCGAGGGAGGCTCCTAGCAATAAGGCCTTTCTTTGCACCATGCGGGTATAGAAGTGATCCCCAAGAGTTTCCTCCCAAAGGTCAAAACTAGGATCCTGCCAATGGTGCGAAACATATTCCAGATCCGCCTTGATCAGGGAGTTTGTGGGCAAAACCCCATCGTAAAGATTTGATTTTACGAAGCTCAGCTGCCCTTGCTGCAGAAGCACCTGGGCGAAATGGATAGCGGTGATTGCGCGTAGGGCGGGGCCATCATTCTGAGGGCGTCCCCAAGCATCGCTGTATGGTTTGCCATCGATACAAAACTTAGGTTCGCCGAGTCCGGTTAGGGTGATAGCAGTTTGGTTATTTCGAGAAAAGTTGAGGTAGTGGAGAATACGATTTTGATAGATTTGCTTTTGCGTGGAATCACCGCTCGTTCGCCAAAGCGAAACCATGGTATCCATCGTGAGCGCAGCATCGCGAATCCAGTGGTAGTAGTAATTGGGATTCATTTGGGAAGGCGAGGCAATAACGACTCCCGGCATTGCGCCAGGTGCTGCTGTATTGGCGAGAATTTTTTGCGTGGCCACGCTCACTTCGCGGGCTAGCCAGGGAGAATTGGCCAGAGCAAACTGGGGCGATAGTTGGAGGCTAAGAACGATAAAAAATAGACTAAGTTGACGCATGCACAATGTATATCTTGGGAAAAACGGTAAATCTAGGGGTTTCAGGGGATTAGATGCCGCGGCGGTGGGAAAATCTAACTTTTTTGTAACGATTAACGGGAATATGCCTCTAATCTATAGGTACTAAAAAATTGGACGATAGCATTAGGAGGATACTGCCTATGAAAAAACAACTGCTGCTTTATTTTCTACTTTTTCAAAGCATTTGTTTTGGTGCGGCCAATCAGAAGCTAAAGCTTGAAACCGCTACTTTTGCGGCGGGTTGCTTTTGGGGTACGGAAGAATTTTTTCGAAAAATGCCGGGAGTGATGGAAACCCGAGTGGGCTATACCGGTGGAAGTTTGGCAAATCCTCGCTATGAGGATACTCATGATGGCAAATCAGGCCACGCCGAAAGTGTGGAAGTGAAATTTGATCCTACAAAAGTAAGCTATGAGCATTTGTTAGATCAGTTTTTTAAGATGCATGATCCAACCACTCTGAATCGCCAAGGCAACGATACGGGCTCGCAGTATCGCTCGGCAATTTTCTACCATAGTGAGAAGCAGAAGGCTGCGGCGATGGCTTTTAAGGCGAAAGTAGAAAAATCTGGCGCATGGAAGAATTCGATCACCACAGAAATTGCGCCCGCGAAAGTGTTTTGGCCGGCGGAAGCGGAGCACCAGAAGTACCTTGAGAAGAACCCGGGCGGCTACGATAATCACTTTCTGCGCAATATTTCTTTCGATAAATAGGAGACATTTATGAAAATTTTCTTATTGGGTTTAAGTCTATTGGGCTTTGCTCCTACTTGTTATGCGTGGGATGCGAAAGCATTCAAAAAACCAAATACTACCGAGCTCGCGAAAATACTGAGCAGCACGCAATTTGAGGTTACTCAGAAGAGTGGCACGGAGCGGCCATTTCAAAATGAGTATTGGCATAATGAAAAAGAGGGGATCTATGTGGATATTGTCTCTGGAGAGCCGCTCTTTAGCTCTAAGGAGAAGTTTGATTCCGGCACTGGTTGGCCGAGTTTCTTTCGTCCACTGGAAAAGCAAAATTTAGTAGAAAAAGTGGATAAGGATTTCGGTATGGAGCGCACGGAGGTGCGCAGCAAGTATGGGAATTCTCACCTAGGGCATGTGTTTAATGATGGCCCACCTCCTACAGGCTTACGTTATTGCATGAACTCCGCATCGCTGCGTTTCATTCCAAAAGAAAAGTTGAAGGAAAGCGGATACGGGGAATATGTAAAATTGTTTGATGGAAAAAAATAGCCCACTCTTATTTTCCCTTTCCCTGTATTTGAGTTTTTGAGTGAGCTGACCGATACTTACTTTCGTGACAACTCAAAAACCAACAACAGTACCATTCGATAAAAATAAATACCCGCTCGGGCTGCGAACGATCATGGAGCTATTCGATGTGGGCCCGGCTGTGGCAATTGCTGCGCTAACCGCAACCGCGCTCGTGATTGTACTTTCCGTTTTTTACTTTATCCATTCTGCTCCGCCCTCGGAAATCACAATTAGCACTGGTCCCGAGGGGAGTACTTTTCAAAAAAATGCGCTGAAGTATGCGAAGGTGTTGGATCGAAATGGAGTGAAGCTTAAAGTAATCACCTCGAAGGGTTCTTTAGAAAATATAAACCGCCTGAATGACAAAAAATCCAAGGTGGATATCGCCATGGTGCAAGGTGGTTTAGCCAATGTGGATACTTCCAAGCTTCGCTCCTTGGGTAGTATTTCCTATCAGCCTTTGATGATTTTCTATCGAGGAATGCCGAAGCTTGAGCTTCTTTCCCAGCTAGAAGGCAAGCGCGTAGCGATTGGACCAGAGGGCAGCGGGGTGAGAAATTTCGCGTTAGCATTACTCGCCGTGAACGGAATCAAAGAGGGGGGTAAAACCACTCTGTTAAGTTGGGATGCCGAAGAATCTGCTAAGGCTTTGCTTGACAATAAAATTGATCTGGCCTTTGTGATGAGTGAGAGCGCTTCCACGAGTATTTTGCATGATTTATTGCGCGCTAAGGGGATTAGTCTTTTCAGTTTTAAACAGGCTAATGCTTATAGCCGTAAAGTTGACTACTTAAATATTTTAGATTTACCAGAAGGTTCGATAGATTTAGGGCTGAATATTCCCCCTCACGATGTGGCCCTGCTTGGTCCTATGGTGGAGCTCGTAGTGCGCCCCGATTTCAATCCAGCGCTTACAGATCTTATGCTTGAGGCGGCGAGTGAAGTGCATAGTAAGCCAGGAATTTTTCAGCGCCGAGGCGAGTTTCCTGCCCCTATTGAGCACTCGATCCAATTGAGTGAAGATGCTCAGGCGTTTTATAAGTCTGGTAAGGGATTTTTATTTCGAATTCTCCCTTTTTGGCTAGCTAGCCTCATTACAAGGCTCATCGTGGTTTTGGTTCCTGTTTTAGTGGTGGTGGTGCCCTCCATTCGAAGTATTCCTGCTCTCTTTCGCTGGCGTATGCAGATGAAAATTCGTAGGAGATATCGCGAACTTTTGGAACTGGAACAGGAATTCTTAGATGAAAATAGCGTGGCCAAGAAAGATCAATTGCGGGAACGTTTTGAGCAGATTGAGGATGTGGTCAATAAAATGAGTGTTCGTGCTGCCTATGCCGAGCAATTCTATGGCTTGCGTGGCCATATCGACTATGTAAAACAACTGATAGCTAGGAAGCATGCCTAAGGTGATTAATAAGCTAATGCCGAATGCCCCGGTTTGCTCCGTTAGGGCGGATACGCCAATCAGCGAATGCGTTAAAATCCTACGAAATAAAAATATCGGTGCCCTCATTATTGCGAGTGATGATGGAAGTGATGGTTTGGGTGGAATTTTTACGGAGCGAGATCTAATTAAGAATATCGAACTCATTCAGCATGGTGACTTCTGGAATACTCCTGTAAGAACTGTGATGAGCTCACCCGTGCGCACTGTAACCGTGGATGAGCTAGCAGAAGCGCCAATGATTATGGCGAAATTTCATATCCGCCATTTGCCTGTTGTTTCCGTGGTGGCCGGAAAAACTCATGTGATCGGCGTGCTCTCCATGCGGGATATATTTCGCATTATGATGGAATCGATTGACTACAAGATCGATAATATCGTTCCTGTGCCAGGTGATCAGTTGCCTAAAAAAAGTTTCGGGCTCTTTTCGCAAGATCAAGCGCTTGTGGCGTTGGCTACAAAGGGCGCAAAGCTGGGGATGAGAAAAATACAAGTGCTGCCTCATTTTGAGGAGTTTTCCGGCGCAGCTTCCTTTGCCACTCAATTCGATGCGGTTTTAATTGATCTAGATGAAATGGCGCCGGAGGCATTGAAGCGCGCTCTGGTGCTTGTTGTGGATCTTGCAAAGGCTGTTACCGTAATTTTGTGTTTTCGTCCGGCATCTCACTCTGAAGAGTTGCTTAAAGCACTGCATCAGTTCGATGCTAATAAGTCCGTTCATCTATTGGCAAAGCCAGTAGCCTTCGGCTTGCTCTATGAGCAGCTGCTAAAAGCTAGAGCTGCCGCCATTTAATACCTGCTAGCGGCTTATATATTTAACTCTCATGTTGTACGACTTTTTTGGCGATAGAGAGGCTGAGGAACAAATATGAAATTAGCCAAAGCGAGTCTAAAGCAGAAAATTATTTTCCTGGTCTCCGTGATTTCCATTGTTACCGTGATGGTTGGGGCAGTGGGATTAATGAGCCTTAAGAATGTTTCTAGTCGCTACGAGCATGTTACCAAGGTGAATCTTCCTCACTCGCTGCTCGCCAATGATATGCTTTCGAATCTACGCCGTATTCGGATTGGCTTGCGCACCGTTGCTTTACCGAATATTTCCGCTTCTGAAGCAAACGATGCCGTAAACAAAGCAGAAGATTCGATTAATATTTATCAAAAATCGCTCACCGCCTATAAGACTGCGGAGTACGCGCCTGGCGTAGCGTATGGTCCCGGAGAGCAAGAGCTGTTTGAGAGTGTGGTGAATAAATGGACTGCTTATGAGGCTATCGCTCGTGAAGTGATTCGTCTGCAACGCACTCATTCCGATGCTGATATGGCAAAGCTCGTGGATATTTTTTATCACGCTGATCCAGAGGCGGCGAAGGTTTGCGCAGCCGCTATTGAAAAATTAATCGACTATCAATCCGTGGAAGCGAAAGCTTGGGTGGAGAAGGCTAATAGTGCAGCGGCAAGCTCTAACTGGATTGCGATTGCACTTATTTTAGGTGGGCTCGGCGTGAGCATGAGCATCGGTGTGTATTTCGCGAACACCATTTCAACTGTAATTGGTACGATCGCGCTTGAGTTATCGAATGGATCTAGCGCTGTGGCCAGCGTGGCAAATCAAGTGGCTAGCGCCAGCGATAGTTTGTCGGCAAGTACCACTCAGCAGGCTGCGGCATTGCAAGAAACCTCTGCCTCCATCGAAGAAACTAGCGCAATGATTGCGAAGAATGCAGACAACGCCAAACGATCATCAGAAATTTCTGAACGTTGCCAAACGATTGTGCAACAAGCAAAAGAGCGAGTGAGTGCTATGGTGGATTCGATTAAGGATATCGCGGATAGCAATGAGCAAGTGGTTCGCCAGGTGAATGAAAGTAACCAAGAGTTTTCCGATATTGTGAGGGTAATCGCGGAGATTGGTGAAAAGACAAAGCTGATCGATGATATCGTATTTCAAACAAAACTATTGTCGTTTAATGCCTCGGTAGAAGCGGCTCGCGCTGGTGAGCACGGTAAAGGTTTTGCAGTGGTGGCAGAAGAAGTGGGCAAGTTGGCTGCAATGAGTGGCGCATCTGCAAAGCAAATCACAGAAATGCTTGCGAGTAGTAAGGAGAGAGTGGGGAAAACTGTTTCCAACTCCAAAACTCGTATTGATAGCTTGGTGCAAATCGTAAAAACAAAGGTAGACGCTGGAAATGTGACTGCCAAGAGTTGCGATGAAGTGCTCGATGAAGTGGTAAAAAATGTGAGCGAAGTTGGCGGCTGTGTGAACGAGATTTCCGCTGCAAGCCAGGAACAGGCGCAAGGCGTGAGCGAGATTAATAAGGCAATCGCGGAGTTAGATAGCTCCTCTCAGGCAAATAATACGGCATCGCAGGAAACAGCGCGCTCCGCGGATGATCTTAAGGGGCAGGTAGTTGGTTTACACGCTATGGTGGATCGTTTGAATGCTGTGGTGAAGGGTGTTTCAAGCACACCGAAGCTTGCTCTAGTATCAGCTCAAGTCAGCTCTGTTAGCGAGCCCGCTTCACACGAGAACGCTGCGTAAAAGTTTCTGAGCTTGAGACGCACTCTATTTTTTCGCTGAATACACTGAATAATTCGTCTTGCCTAATTTTTATCCAGCTGTGATTATTTTCTAGCATACAAAATTCACATTTATTGTAGAAATCAATCATTTGAGATTTTTTGTGCTGTTCTTTTATAGGCGTACAATTTTATTAGGGAGAAGATCATGTTGAAAGAGAGTTATTTTTCCAAAGCATTGCGACAGGCTATTTCGCCTCTGCTTGCAGCACTATTGCTTACTTCCATCACTGCACCGGCTTTTGCAGACGATGCAGCAGATGACGAAGGGGGCGGAACAGCCCTTGAAAAAATTACCGGCGCACCCGTGCATGGTTTCGCCAGCATGGGATTCGCCGAGGATAGCTCTACGGATAATCATCGTCGCTACTCCCGTGGCTTCTACCTCCATAATTTCGATTTATACTACTCTCCTGACCTAGGAAGCCGCGCGCGTTTTCTAGCTGAAATTGTGTTCGAGCCAGATTCTGAAAGTCAACAGCCATCTTTTGATGCGGAACGTTTACAGGCTGGGTATGTGGTGAATAAAAACTTAACTGCTTGGGTTGGGCGTTTCCATACTCCCATCGGTTATTATGTGCTCGCTTATCACCACGGCATGGAATTGCAAACGGCTGCTGAGAAGCCAAGATTCTTAGACTTTGAAGATCATTATGGTGTGGTTCCTACTCACTCTAATGGTCTTTGGCTGAATGGCAATACCACGCTCGGCGATCAGCGCATTGCTCTGATGGCTTGGCTTGCTAACTCCGATCGTATCACACAAACGAGCTCGAACTACTCTAGCCTGGATTTCAATATGGCTCATAACGACAACCATCACCTAGGCTATGGTGGTCGCGTGAACTGGATCGCCGCCGGAGCCTTAGATGGTTTGCAAGTGGGTGTGAGCTTTGTGAAAGAAACCGTGGACTATATGGGCAATGGAACACCAGCCTATTCAACCACCGGAACCGGTGCCACGAACGATTCCACAACCAACATCAATACAGGAACAAACTTTGTTTCCAACTTTATGATGTATGGCATCCACGCGGTTTACGAACAGCACGGATTTGAATTCTTGAATGAAGCTTACGGCTTTCATGATTCGAATCTTGCCTCTGGAACTCCCAAGGATTACTACAATAGCTTTGCTGGATACTCTCAGCTTGCCTACTGGATCCAGGGTGTTTCGGCTCCCTATATTCGTTATGAGCGCGCCGCTTTTAATCAGAAAGATCCTTTCTTTCAAGGCCAGTACAACGGCTTGCCCTATACTAAGGGCGCTGTGGGTTATCGCTATAACCTCACGGATAATGCCGCTCTTAAACTCGAACTCTCTTCGATCACTTTCGGAGCAAAGAGTAATACCAATATCGGCCAAGCGTTTCGCGACGCTCGTGTAGACTATTCAATTCGTTTCTAAACAAGATCGGAAATAACATGTTTAATAAAAAATCTTATTTAGTAGCAATGATGTTGGTAGTTTTATGTGCCTCTGCACAGGCGAAGGAAACCGATAGCGGCTTCACTTTCATCTGTCACAAAGGATTAAATTATACCCACACTGAAATTATGTATGCGTTCAAGGGCTTTCTGGATGAGCCCCGTCCGATCGATAACCAATCTCTCTTCCCGCAGATGCTGAAAGAAATTAATTATACGAAAGAGCGCTACAAGAAAAACTGGGATAAGAACTTTTTTCGTCGAGCGCTTTTCATTCCCAGAATGGTAAATAGCGATGCGGATGTTATTCGCTGGGTAGCAGCAAGCTATGCTGGCATTGGTTATGTGCATGAAGCGCCAAGAAATAATCCAAATGTTGAGGCCTGCGGTAATCGCTAAAATATTACCGCTTTGTTTCGCTGGCCTCTGGCTATTTTCTATAAATGGCTGGGCTGGCGAGATGAGCTTCAATTCGTTACAGCGCTTGATTGCAGAGAATAAAATCTCTTCGATAGAGGCGCTGCTTCCTTTTCTACCCACTAGTTTTCGATCAAAATACGCCTTAGTGTTTCGCAGCCGAAGTCTGCAAGAATCGAGTTATCAAAATCCAAGAGTAATCATTTACGGCAATGATGCTAACTTCATTCTCACATTTAACGGGTCTGCAGAGCAGAATGGCTTTAATACCCTTGAAACGATGGAGTTTGATGAGAAAAAGAGAGAGTTTCTCTTTCGGGAAATCGCCTTCCCGGGAAAAGCGGGCGAGAAGATCAGTGTTTCCAATGCAAACTCAGAGCGTTGTATTCGTTGTCATGGAGCAAATCCACGCCCCATCTGGGATACCCATCCACTATGGCCCGGTAGCTATGGCGAGCGCTATCTCGATCCTTTATCTACGAGGGAGCAACAAGGAATTCACCAGTTTCTCCTCAATCAGGCCAAGCACCCGCGCTATTCCTATTTGGAATATCCGGAAATTTTTGCGAAACCAAGTACCTTCGTGCCGAGCACAAAAAATCGTTATGAGGGAAATTTACGACAATCGCCCAATGAAGAGCTCTCGAGATTACTCAGCACGCTTAATGGAAAGCGCATTGTGAGCGAATTGCGCGATTCGCCCAATTTTTGGCCGTATCGTTATAGTATTTTGGCAGCATTAGATCGCGAATGTGATAGCGTTACACAGTATTTGCCGGCTTTCTTAAAGCAAAGGGCAGCTTCAGAATTTTCGGATTTTAGCACGCTGGCGGAAAAGAAAAATCAAGAGCAGGAACAGCTGAAGCGAGTGCGTGCGGTATCGCTGCAGGGGCAAGAACCGGTAAAGAGAGATTCTGATTTGCTTTCGCTACATGGCCTTCGATTTCTTGCGGAATATGGGTTAGGTCTTTCAACGGCGGAGTGGACTACAGCTCTTGAATCAGACACCTATGATTTTAGTGCTCCACAATCTATGGAAGCGGAAATTGAGGCGCAGCTCTTGCCCTTTGTTTCTAAGGGTGATCCAAGTTTGGAATCACTAGCTGCTGTTCGGAAGGTGAGTTCATCAGAAAAATACTGTGCCTATCTCCGTAGGCAGAGTGAACAGTCGCTTCATGCGCTTTCTGCTGATTCCTTTCATGCATTGAAGCGAAGCTCAACTGCTAATGTTGGTGGAAAGCCAGTTCTATTGAAGCGGTGTATTAGTTGTCATCAAGGGGATGAGGGGCCGGCTATTGCTTTTGATCAGCCTGTAGAGCTCGCGGCAAGTCTTGCTCGCGGCACTTATCCTCGTGGAACTTTGTTGGCGGAGATAGAGTATCGCCTATCTCCTAAGGCGGGTGCGGATAGTATGCCGCGTGGTTTAAATATTTCGAGCGCAGAACGATCAGACCTTGAGGAATATTTCCGAACTCTCAAGAAGTTGGGTGAGGAAAAATAAAAGTATGAGGCAAAAAATTTTTTACCTACTGGCTGTTTTTTTCTTTTTACAAACAAGTGCCTACGCGGCGATTGTGAATTCGCTAGATAGCTCGAATGTGTGGGAAGATGAGAGTGGGAGAAGCCACACCTTTGCGGATTGGAAAAATCAATCCCTAGTGCTCACGATGGTTTATGCCGACTGCAAAAAAACTTGCCCCATGATCACTGCAGAAAAATTGCGCGCGATACATGCACTCTTTACGGAGAAAAAAATTAAAGCTCAGTATCTTATCGTTACCATGGATCCGGATACGGATACGGCACCTGTATTATTGGCCCTAAAGAAGCGATGGAAGATGGAAGGTGACGAGTGGCATTTTCTGCGCGGCAGTGAAAAGGCCAGCCATCAATTTGCGCGCGCCATCGGAATGAAAGATTACTGGACTATGGATGACCATATTATTCATGATTTTAAAATCGCATTTTTCGATGCCACCACTGGGAAAGAAAATTTTCTCGATTTCAAGCGCCGTGACGTGGCGAGCTTACTTGAGACAAAATAGCACATACAGGAAAGCGGCTATGTGTTTTCACTTTGGCAAAACTCTATTCGAGCTTTCCAATTGATGTCATACTATAGCCTCGATGTCGCAACATTTGGATGAACTAGAAGCACAGAGTATTTTTATTATTCGTGAGGCCTACGCGAAGTTTAAGCGTTTGGGTATGCTTTGGTCGATCGGCAAAGATTCTACGGTGATGTTTTGGTTGGTTCGTAAGGCATTCCTTGGGCATTGCCGAATTCCGCTTATTCATATTGATACCACCTTTAAAATTCCCGAGATGATCGCCTTTCGAGATCGATTTGTGAAGGAGCTGAATATCCCCATTGTTATCGGCAAAAATGAGGCCGCGCTTCGGGAGGGAATGAACTTTGAGAGGGGTAGATTGGAGTGTTGCACGGCACTTAAAACAAACGCGCTTCAACAAGTGATTCAGGCTCACTCCTTTCAGGCGATTATGCTGGGCATTCGGCGCGATGAGGAAGGAACACGAGCGAAGGAGCGCTATTTTTCCCCAAGAACAAAAGATTTCGAGTGGGATTTTAAGGAGCAGCCCCCAGAGCTTTGGAATCAATTTCAATCAGATTATCCAGCCGATATTCACGTACGCGTGCATCCGCTTCTGCAGTGGACAGAAATAAATATTTGGGAATATGTGCAAAGAGAAAATATTCCAGTGATCGATCTTTATTTCGCTAAAAACGGACGGCGTTATCGCAGCCTTGGCTGCGCACCCTGCACTGGCAGCATCGAATCCAATGCGTCTAGTGTGACAGAAATTATTGAGGAGCTAAAGCGAAGTAAACTCAGCGAGCGGGCCGGACGCGCCCAAGATCAAGCCGATAGCCATGCCATGCAAAAATTGCGTGTGAAGGGCTACATGTGAGTGAGCTGGTTTCGGTTGTCATCACCGGCGAAGTTGACCATGGGAAATCCTCTCTGGTGGGAAAGCTTTTGGAAGAGAGCGGCGCCATTTCTATCTCCAGGATTGAGGCCGTAAAAAAGCTATGTGCAGATACTGGCAAAGAATATGAGCCAGCTTTTCTTTTAGATGCGTTTGAAGAAGAGCAACACCAGGGGATCACAATTGATGTATCTCAGATTAATTTTGCCACAAAAACTCGTGAATTTCGTTTAATCGATTCTCCTGGGCATCGCGATTTTCTTAAAAATATGGTGAGTGGCTCTAGCGTGGCGGATGCTGCCATCTTATTGATCGATGCTCATGAGGGATTGCGAGAGCAGAGCCGCAGGCATTGTTCGCTTTTGAAACTACTTGGTATTGATTCAATTCTTGTTGTGATAAATAAAATGGATTTAAATAAATACTCCGAGGATTCCTTCCGAAAAATTCGTGAAGAGTGTGATAGCTTCCTGCGCGAACTTGGTATTCGGGTGCTGCATTATATTCCGGTTTCGGCAAAATTCGGTGTCAACATTAGTATTCAAAATAGAGAAATGCCTTGGTATAAAGGCCCTAGTGTTCTCACGGCGCTCGATTCATTGCCCCTGCCTGCATCCATCGTAGATACGCCGCTTCGTTTCCCCGTTCAGGATGTCTATAAGTTTGATAATCGACGCATCATTGCAGGTCGAATTGAATCGGGTAGTTTAAAGGTTGGGGATGAGTTGAAGGTTTGGCCTTCAGGTCAAAGCACCAAAGTAGCCTCTATTGAGCGTTGGCATGCGCCAGAGTTTTCGGAAGCGAGGGCTGGCGAATCGATCGGAATCACGCTTACCGAGCAAGTATTTATCCAGCGTGGGGATATCCTAGCGCAGGGAAATAATATTGTGCCCATCTCTAGTCGCCTCGAAGCAACCATTTTCTGGATGGGAAAAACGCGCGCTCCTATCGGTGCAAAGTTAAAGATAAAATTGTTAACTCAAGAGCTTGAGGCGGAGATTATTTCTATTCAGGGAATTATAGATTCATCTACATTAAAACGAACTGGGTTCGATCGCAAATTTGTGGATTGTAATGAAGTGGCTTTGGTTACGCTAAAAACTGCCCGCCCGATTGCATTAGATTCTTTTAAGCAGATTAGAGCATCCGGACGTTTCGTGCTTGTACTAAATGGACAAGTTACTGGTGGGGGTATTGTATCTGCCCCGCTTCGACGCGATAGTGACCGAGAAGAAGCGGCGAGTAAGAATAAATTTTTGCAAGAATCTTCGTTTCGTTCCCTCCTGAAAGCTACGAGCTGGCGCTTGGGAGGCTTGCTGAGCACAATCCTTTTGGTGAAGCTATTTACCAAGAGTACGAAAGCGGCTTTGGAAATCGGTTCCTTAGAAGTTCTCGTAAAAATCGTGCTTTATTATTTCCATGAGAGACTTTGGAATCGTATTCCCCTCGGCAAGCAGGAAGCCAAACCCACCGTGATTTGGTTTACGGGGCTTCCCTGCGCAGGAAAATCAACGATTTCTGAAGAGTTATGTAATGAAATTCGCAGGGCAGGTCATAGAGTGGAACACCTTGATGGGGATGCGGTGAGAGAAATTTTTCCCACCACGGGATTTTCTAGGGAAGAGCGAAATAGTCATATTGAAAGAGTGGGGTTTCTATCGAGCAAGCTCGTGAAGAACGGTGTCTTTGTGGTTGCTTCCTTTGTTTCACCCTATGCCGAGAGTCGCGATTTTGTGCGGAAGCTCTGTGATAGTTTTGTGGAGGTTTATGTTTCCACTCCACTTTCTGTTTGTGAGCAGCGCGATGTGAAGGAGATGTATGCTAAGGCAAGGCGAAATGAAATTTCCAACTTTACCGGCGTGAGCGCTCCGTATGAAGCTCCTGTAAGAGCCGAATTAACTATTGATGCCAGTCAAAAATCCGTTACGGATTGTGTGAACGAAGTTAAAAATTACTTATCGGCAAAGGATTCGAATCTGTTCCGAGGCAAAATATGAAGGCAAAGGCGATGCAGCCAGTTCTAATGATTCCACTTAGGCGTTGTGGTAGCCATGCTATTCGATTACGTCTCAATTTCTGTAAAGAGTTCTATTCTCCCTATCCGCTGCATATTGTGGATTTTATGCCACTCTTACCTCTCTATGGAGATCTCGCCGCTGATGATCGTTACTTTCAGCTATGCACCGATATTATTGGCTTGCAGGCGCTCAGCATCGTGAAGTGGGATGGTGTATCCATCGATCCAATTCGATTTTTTGAACGAATAAAAGATAAACCTCGTAGTATTCACACTGTTGCCTGGGAGATTCTTTTTGATGCTGCGATGGCTCATGGCGCGAATGTGGTGATGGATAAATCCTTAGATAATGTGCAGGATTGGCGAGAGCTACTAACGCTCTATCCCCATATGCTATTTATTAATCTGGTTCGTGATCCTAGGGCTCAGGTGAGCAGCATGAATAGAGCGATCATTCATGAATTTAATACGGCTCTTAATGCCAATATTGTGTTGCGGGCTCACGAATTCACAAAGGAACTAATCAAGGATTTCCCTAGCCAAGTGCTCACGATTCGCTTCGAAGATTTTATTCAAGAGGAAGAAATTACTCTCAAGAAGCTATGTGGTTTTCTGCAACTACCTTTTTCGAAGGCTATGCTAGATATTTCCCGATCTGAAGAGGCGAAGCGAATATCTAAACAATCTGCTCTTTGGGCCTCCAATCATGCGGCACCAATAGCTGCCAATATTGATAAATTTAAACAGGAGCTCTCCAGGGAAGAAATCGAACAAGTTGAATCGATTACGAGCGAAATATTTGATCGCTTCGGCTATGAGCGCATGACCGCGGCAAAGGACCCTTTCGATAGTCATGTTCTCGATAGGGCGAAGACTGAGAGCGTGGCTAAGAGAAAATTAGCGTGGGAGAAAATGCGGGAGGATAGGCCCCAGGATTTTATCTTACGCAAACGTCGGTCTGACTACATTGAACTATGTAAGCAAAATTTACTGCGCAGATAGTATCGTGCAAATTTTTTTATCTTTGTCCCATTGTGGGATTCCCTTACAGGAAATATGCCACTTGAATTTCCCTGGGCTGATTTCGTCCATCGACGTCCAGCACTCTGCTTTTAGTTGAATATTTTCAGCTAAGTGCTCAACGCCATTGATTATCACTCGCCAGGCTGGCAAATTTGGATTTGATTTTTCTTTTTCCGTATTAAAGCGAATTTTAATATCCATCCATCGTTTCCTTTTTCACTAAATAATTTTGAAAACTGAATCTTTGGGTCTGCGAAATCTCTCTCCCCACACTCCCTTGGGATCGCGTTCGCCAACGGAAATCACCATCACCACTCGTTCATGGCAGCGGAGGCCGAGCATTTTTTTTACTCGGTGCTCATCGAATCCTTCCATAGGGCAAGTATCAAATCCTTGAGCACTAATGGCTAGCATAAAGTTCTCACACGCGAGGGCACAGGATTTTATGCACACTTCATTTACGCCGCGCATATCCCACGGGGATCTAGCCATGGGCCTGAATAATCCCACTGTGTTGAAGAGCAGCCACTTGATGGGAGCGAGGTAGCTTCTTGCATAGAGAAAAGGCATGAGCTTTGTATAGTAGCTATGGGCTTCTTTGGGCATATTGGGCCCCATCGCCGCCAAGATTGCCTTTTGGCTATTGCGCCATTCTTTGCGATCCACGCTGAAGACCACGAGCTCTTGGGCTGTTTTGGCAGCGCCCTGGCTGAAGCAGGCTTCCACCAGCGCCGCTTTTTTTTGTTTGTCTTGCACCCAAAAGATTTTCCAGGTTTGCATGTTCGATGAATTTGGCGCATTCAGAGCAGCATCGATTGCTTTATGAATGGTATCGGCTGGTACCAGTTTTTCTGTATATTTTCTAACACTTCTTCGGGCTTCAACGGCTGCAAAAAAATCCATATAATTCTCCTATGGGGCTCTACTTGTTTTTAACTCAGAAAGAATTTCGTCGGCAGCCTCGATGGCTAAGGAATAATGGCCGTGGGAGGAAAAAAATTTAAGCTGCGAATTTGGATTTTGTTTTTGCATCCAGGCAGACATTTCAAAATCTAAAATATGATCCTCTTTCCCATGGAAATAGATGGTAGGAATTTTGGCGAGCTTTTTTTTGTCGCAATGGCTCAGCCAATCCCTGGAAAAGAGCTTTAGGTCGAAGAGTATACCTTCTGGGCCTTGCGCCCGGGCTTGCTGCATCGAATGAGCAATTAGGTGTTTATTGGCTGGATCGGAGAGGATGGCTTGGTCTGCTGTATTCAGGAGTTTCGCGAGACGATTAAGGCCAGTTTGTGGGTTTATTTTTGCAATAGTGAATTGGAGTAATTTTCGAGTGAGTGGCTGCGGCACGATTTTGGTGGCAAGAAGACCATTCCATTGGAAGCG
>CAIPTA010000023.1 GCA_903867855.1 Oligoflexia bacterium
AAGCCATAGAGAAATAGTGTTAGTTCATAGCCAACAAACTAATTAGCATCATGCGCTACATACTAAGAGATCGCCATGACGCTATAAAATGTATTGCGAGTTACCTAAGAAATACAAGATTTTATGCCCCGCCGTAATGACATCCAAAAGATTTTGCTGATTGGGGCTGGCCCAATTGTAATCGGGCAAGCCTGCGAATTTGACTATTCGGGAACCCAAGCCTGTAAAGTTTTACGGGACGAGGGCTATTACGTGATCCTAGTTAACTCCAATCCCGCTACGATCATGACCGATCCCGCTACAGCCGATCGCACCTACATCGAAGCCATGCGGAGTGGCAATATCGACCTCGCCTGGTTGCCGCCCTTTAGTTATGTGCAGGCCGAGAAAATGGCTCATGCAAAAGTGCTCTTGAAAATTGTTCGTCATGGGCGCTCTGATATGTTTAGCGCCATCATTACTCGTACAGATCGTCACCTCAACACTTTACACGATCTCAAGGGCAAGAGCATCGCCTGGGTGGATCCAGCGAGCGCCTCAGGACACATCATCCCCAAGGCGGCGGTGATCGAAAAAGAGAAAGTAGACCCAGACATTTTTTTTGGGAAGCAGGTATTCGCTGGTGGACACGATGCGGTGGTGCTCGCTGTGTATAACGGCACTGTGGATGCCGGAGCCACATGGCTCAATGATAAATTCGGCAAAGACGGCGCTTGGAATCTCTATTTGAAAAAAGATTCCGATAAGATTCACGTGAGTTTTATCAGCGAAGCCATCCCCACGGATACTCTCGCGACAACGGAGCTTTTTTCAACGAAGAATCCTGCTCTTTTAGCGAAAACTGTCTCGCTCCTCCAATCTATGAGCAAAGATGAAGCGGGCGGCAAAGTGTTGCGGGATCTCTATGGAATCGATGCACTCATCCCCGCGAAGAATTCCGACTATGACATCATTCGCCGTGCCGCCGTGGCAACGGGAATCAGCAAAAAATGATGATTCAGCTGGAGAAAGTTTCTAAGAGCTTCGATGGCGGAAAAAGCTTCGCGCTACGAGATATTTCTCTTTCTGTAAATGAAGGTGAATTTATCGCAGTGATCGGGCTCTCTGGCGCTGGGAAAAGCACATTTCTCCGCACGCTTAATCGCAGCCTCCCCATTGAGGCAGGGAAAATCGAAGTGCTTGGCAAGAAGCTAGAAAGGCTAAGAGGAAACGAGCTCGCCGAGTTTCGTAGAAAAATTGGCTTCATCTTTCAGCAGTTCCACCTCATTAAATCCGCGAGCGTTTTGCAAAATATTCTGGTGGGACGAATTGCCTATGTTTCACTCTGGAGATCTCTCACAGGATTTTTTCCAAAAGCTGATCTGGAGTTAGCCAAAGAGATTGCTCTCTCCGTAGGCCTAGCTGGCAAGGAAGAAGAGAAAATAAAGAATCTCTCTGGAGGTCAGCAGCAGAGAGTAGCCATTGCCCGCGCCCTCGCCCAGGAGCCAAAACTTATTTTGGCAGATGAACCGATGGCCTCTCTGGATCCTCGCCTCGCAGAGCTCGTGCTTGAGATGCTAGCAAGATGTAATCGCGAACAAGGTATCACCGCGATCATCAATATTCATGATTTGGCCTTGGCAAAAAAATATGCCAAACGAGTGCTCGCCTTTCGCAAGGGCACACTAATTTTCGATGGCACCCCCAATCAGCTCAGTGAGGAGAAGATCAAACAAATTTATCAACTCGATGGTGAGGAGGCCTTGTGAAAAAAATAGCTTTCCTCGCTCTTTTCCTAATAATCAGTTTTATTGCCGCCCAAGCGGTTGAGTTTAGCTTCGAAAAGCTCCTTCATGGGGCTCCCTTCATGGCTGATTTTCTCCACCGCATGTTTCCGCCCAATTGGTCTATCTTACCAAAGGTCTTAAGAGAAACGCTACTCACCATGGAGCTGGCGTGGATTAGCACTGTGCTTGCCACCATTCTTTCGCTACCCGTCGGTTTTTTAGCAGCCAAAAATGTTTTTGAGTTACCGCTATTAAGAAAAATAACTATTTTTATCTTGAATGCCGATCGCGCCATCGATTCTCTCATTCTCGCCCTATTTTTCGTAAGTGCGGTTGGGCTCGGCCCCTTTCCTGGGGTTTTAGCCTTAGCTATTCACTCTGTGGGCATGCTGGGTAAATTATTCGCTGATGCTATTGAAAGCATCGATCCTGGGCCAGTAGAAGCGCTCGCAAGCGTGGGGGCGGGAAAGCTGGCATTAATTCGCTGGGGAATTTGGCCTCAGGTTGCGCCTCACTTTATCAGCTACTTTTTATTCCGCTTTGAGCTCAATGTGCGCACTGCAGTGGTGCTCGGCCTCGTGGGTGCCGGTGGGGTGGGTTTTCTCCTCACCCAATATATGCGCCTCTTTCAATACCAAGAAGTATGCACAGTGCTACTCGTAATTTTGGTTTTAGTGATGCTAGTGGATGCAGTGTCTTCCAAGCTACGACGTTCAGTGTTATAGAATTGCCATGAAAATTGTATGCTGGAATGTGAATGGAATTCGTGCCTGCTTAAGCAAAGGCTTTACTGATTTTTTAAGCGCAAGCCAGGCGGATTATTTTTGCATTCAAGAATCTAAAGCTAGCCAAGATCAGGTGCCTGAAACATTCCTCGGACAAAAAAGCATATGGTCTAGCGCGGAAAAAAAAGGCTATAGCGGTGTAGTTACGTTTTCTCCCCATCATACTGTGGAGATGAAATCCAAATGTGGGTTAGCTCCTTACGACTCAGAAGGCAGAGTCAACCTAATTTTTGAGAAAAAATTTACTTTAGTGAACGTTTATTTCCCAAATGGCGCGGCGAGTCCCGAGCGGCATGCCTTTAAAATGGCATTTCTGGATAATTTTTTAATTTTTTTGAAAGAACTGGAAAAGGAACGGGGTCCTCTGGTAGTTTGCGGAGATTACAACATCGCCCACCGAGAAATAGATATCCACGATCCTGTTAGTAATAAGGATTCATCGGGATTTCTGCCTGAAGAGCGCGCGTGGATGACGAAATTTCTAGACCATGGATTCATCGATAGTTATCGCCATGTGCATGGAGATAAACGCGATCAATATTCTTGGTGGTCCTATCGTATGCGCTCACGCGAGCGCAATAAAGGCTGGCGGATCGATTATATCTGCGTCTCAGAGAGCCTAAAGAAAAAAATTCGTGCTGCAGAAATATTACCAAACGTGATGGGTTCAGATCATTGCCCATTATATTTAGAGCTTGATATTTAACTTTTATTTACCTGGTAATTTTCTCTCAAAAAAATCTTGCATGCAGCTAAACAATCGTTGTAGAAAGCATGAATCATTTAATTTTCTTGTTCAAGAGGTGCTTCAAAGATGAAAGATTTGTTCGAAGTGTTGGGTTCCTATCTTCAAAATAAACGCCTAAAGGCTGAGTTGAGCCAAGGCGATGTAGCTGACAAACTCGGCTATTCTTCTCCTCAATTTATTTCCAACTTTGAACGTGGTCTTTGCGCTCCTCCACTTCCGAAGCTCCGTACTTTGATCGATCTCTATGATCTCAATGCTGAAGAAGTAATTAAAATTATGCTTGGCGAACACGAAAAGCACCTTCGAAAGCACCTCAAAGCCGCTAAAGGCCGCAAAAAATAGTCGGAGTCCATGTACGGTCTGCAACTAGCATTCTATCGCTTCGTCGCTCTAGATAATTTCAAAGAGCTTCGAAGCGAATTTTTTTCTACGCTCAAATCTTTAGAGATGCGTGGCACTGTTCTTCTCGCTCACGAGGGAATGAATGGTGGAGTAGCTGGTACTACTGAGGCAGTAGAAAAATTCCAAGCCTATCTAGATGCTCGCTATCCTGGCGCAAGCTATAAAAAGAATCCGATTGAAGCGATTCCCTACAAACGTCTCCTCGTAAAACTCAAAAAAGAAATTGTTACCATGGGCGTGCCGGAGATGAGTCCGCCCCTGGTGGATGCGCCTCGCATTCAGCCCAAACAATTAAGAGAATGGCTCGATCAAGGAAAAGAGATTGTGCTCCTTGATACTCGCAACGATTACGAAGTTGAAGTCGGCACTTTTGAGGGCGCTCACGCCATCGGCATTAATCACTTTCGTCACTTCCCGAAAAAAGCCCAAGAGCTTGTAGCCGATATGGGTAATAAAACAGTGGTGAGTTTCTGCACTGGCGGAATTCGCTGTGAAAAAGCCGCTCCCTATTTGCAAAGCATTGGCTTCAAAGATGTGTATCAACTCGATGGCGGAATTCTTCGCTACTTTGAAGAAGAAGGCGGGGCACACTGGAATGGAGATTGCTTCGTGTTTGATCATCGCACCGCTCTCACTCCAGAGCTGCTTCCCTCTGGGGCCATCATTTGCCAAAGCTGCCATAATGTAGTGGATAAAAAATTTGCCGGTCACTGCCCTCGCTGCGAGACAAAATAATGTCTACTCGCTACTGGAACCGCGCTGCGGGAAAAGAAGAAGAAGAATTAGTGTATGGAGATGCTTTCGTAAAATTGCTCTATGGCAATTCTATAGGCCTTGCGCTTACTGACTCCTTGCTAACGCGTACGTTTGTGAGCAAGGCCTATGGGGCCCTCCAATCCTCTAGGCTAAGCCAGGGAAAGATCGAGCCATTCATCAAGAAATTCTCCATCCCTATGGATGAATTTGAGCCAGGCCCCTTTCATACATTCAATGATTTTTTTATTCGTCGATTCCTTCCGGGAAAAAGAAACTTTGCTGTCGATCCAAGCCGCATGCCCGCTTTCGCTGAAGCGCGATACTATGCCTTCTCTGAAGTAACAGAAAAAACGCTCGCGCCCATTAAAGGCTTGAGCCTGTCGCCATTAGCGCTACTAGAGAAAATTCCCGGCGCCGCTAGCTTCGTGGGTGGTCCCGCTTTTTTGGCTCGGCTTTGTCCGGTAGATTACCATCGTTTCCACTATCCGGATGATGGCCAAACCATTTCCGAAATGAGCCTCCACGGACGCCTCCACTCCGTAAACCCCCTAGCGCTGAAGCAGAAGCCGGATATTTTCCTCACCAATGAGCGAAGCGTCTCGATTTTACAAACCAAAAATTTTGGCAAACTTGCCTATGTAGAGGTGGGCGCGCTATGCGTTGGCAAAATCGTGCAAACCCACCGAGAGAAAAGCTTTCAGCGCGGTGCAGAGAAAGGCTATTTCCTTTTTGGCGGCTCCACAGTGATCGTGATTGGAGAGCCGGGCAAATGGTTGCCAGATGCGGATATTCTCGCTCGCACCTCCCAAGGCCAGGAATGCTTAATTCGTCTCGGCGAGGCCATAGCCAAACGCAATTCTTAAGGCTAGAATAGCGCCTATATGCCACGCCATTTTTATATCACCACACCGATCTATTATGTGAATGATGCCCCTCATATTGGGCATGCATATACAACCGTAGTGGCGGATGTGCTCACGCGCTATCACCAACTATTTGGGTTTAAAACCAAATTTCTCACCGGCGTGGATGAGCATGGCCAGAAGGTTCAAAATGCGACCATCAAAAAAGGCATAGATCCTCAGGCCTATTGTGATGAGATGGCAAAGAATTTCAAGAATATTTGGGCTGAGCTAAATATTAACTACGATGTTTTTTTCCGCACCACCGATGATTTCCATAAAAAGGGCGTGCAAGCCTGCTTGCAGCAACTCTGGGATGCCGGGGAGATTTATTCGGAAGATTTTGAGGGTCTTTACTGTGTAAGTGAAGAAATTTTCTATACGGAAAAAGATTTGGTGAATGGAAAAACTCCGCAGGGAAATGAAGTGGTTTCCATCAAAGAAAAAAACTATTTCTTTCGTATGAGTAAGTACCAGGAAAAGCTCATCA
>CAIPTA010000024.1 GCA_903867855.1 Oligoflexia bacterium
AAAAATCGTAAAAGATCGAAAGTATTTAACCTGCTTACGTGTATTTTACTTGTAGCCCTTGAGCTTTCCTTCGAGGGATTGCCGCGAGGATTTGAATTGACTCGTCTTAAAGCCTCTTTTTGCTTGGTGCTTTAAGTGCCCTTGTTCATTCGCTCTCCGGCGCCAGCGATCATAGCTTTTTCGATCAAGTTGCGTTCTCATGAAGCGAACGAACTCATTGGGAGAAAAGCCGAACTGAGTTTTTATCGCATCAAAAGTGGAGCGATCTTCCCAGCCCATTCTTACCAATCTATCTTTATCCTCTTCGCTTAGGGATTTAATTTTTTCTTTTAGCTTAGCAGATATACCCAAAGGATTTTCCCAGTGTACAAAGGATGTTGAAGCTTCCTAGTTTTCGTAACACGTAAGTGGAAGCTTTGAATGACTAGAAATGGATTATTTACGGAAAATATTATTACGCCAAAATTGACATATCTTGAAACGAGCTTCGTGCCCTCTTGAAAGCGGTTTTTCAGAACAGTATAAGAGACTTACTATGAGTGATTTTTCTACTAGGTCTGAGGGAGAAGATAGTCTTAGCTTTAGTGCACCAGCAATGTACTCAAGCACTGTGCTTTTTTGCGATATTCGCGGGTTCACCAGGTTGCTTGACCATGCAAATCCAAAAGAAGCGTTTTTATTCATTGAAGAGTTTCTTCTTGGCCTAACTTCCGCGGTAATTGAAGAGGGCGGTACTGTAAATAATCTCACCGGAGATGGTTTCCTCGCAGAATTCGGCATCGGCTTCAGAAGTGATAAGCATGCACTTCGGGCAGTGAATAGTGCGATCAACATGAGGTCCCGCTTAAAAGAAATTAATCAACATCGGCACATAATAAAAAATGCTACGTTTAATGTAGGAATCGGCATTCACTCTGGGTCTATTGCTGGGGGATCGGTGCGTTTGGGAAAAAATTCAAGTTTTCTCTTGATTGGGGATACGATTAATGTGGCCTCAAGGATCGAGAGTTTAACCAAAGATTTTGCCGTAGATATTTTGATTTCAGAAGCAACGGCCGAACTCGTAAAAAATCAATTGCAATTGTTGCAAATGCCTCAAAGAGCAGTGAAGGGAAAGTCTGAAAAACTGCAAACCTTTTGGCTGCCACCGCATGTAAAAGCAGTTAGGTCATATTAAGAGGAAAATGAAAAATGAATGAAATTCCACCACTCCTTGATGAACTTCAATTACTCACCGAGTATGCGAATACAGAAATACTTAAAAAAGCATCCGTACTAGATTGCGAGTGCCCGAGAAATCTATCTCAGATTCTCGCAGCAGTTCGTGATTTTCAAAAATATGAGCAAGCTTGTATTCACAAGTCGGAGAAAGATCGAGAAACCCACGAATGGCTCTACCAAGCCGGCATCAACTTAGATCAAATGCTTTCAGCCACGATCATACAGTTGGCGCGCCTCGAAGGCATGATCGACTCTGAAAACCGGATCGTTCAACATCCGCTTTCTCCACTATAAGAAATCTTCGCTTACTGAGCGGAATTATTTAGCCACTTGTCGCTGCCATCCCGGCAATAGCTTGGCGGATTTGGAAGAGGACAACCCGTTCCGCCATGTTCTTTTGAAGTGCCATAGGCATTTACTGCACATTCATAAAACGGAAGATTAACGGCGCAGCCAGGTTGAGTGATGGCCGTGAAATGGGCTGCCTTTAAAAGCGAGCTGCCCGGCTTATAGTTCTCATTTTTTGTCGCATGCAGTACCTTGAGGTGAGTATCATCGATTGGCACAATTCCTTCTTTAAGCAGGCCAAAATCATCTTGGCGCACAAAGCGAACGTCTTTGGTAGGACACGATTCACTTTTTGGAGTACCCGCTGCAAACGATTTTCGGCAGTCTTCGAAATCTTCTTTTGTTTCGTCGCAGGAGCAAGTGGACTCCCAATATCCCGCGTTTTTAAAAAGATGATTCGTCCAAGCAGGATTGGGCTGGTTCATGATCGAATTCGTATCTGTTCCAATCGAACGACAATCCCATAGCAATGCATCGCTATCTAATTTCCCTGTTTTTGGGTCTAAAACAGCGCCCATCAATGCTTCTTTGTATTCGTCTACGAGTCCCATTAAATGCAGACTTTCGTGCAGGATGATGGAACAAGAAGTTTTGGCGCTCCAGTGCTGAGAATCATCGCGTCCGGTTTGCGTTACCACAGAGAGAGGCACTGCAGGAGGCGCAGGGGCATCACCCGCTTCACTTAAGCGTAGGCGTAAATGCTCTCCATTCGGCCCCAATAGCGCAGGATCCGCTTTTTGGTAGCAGGCATTCGCCTGCGCTCGCATTTTCGCGATCAACTCTGGATTGCTTGAGCCATCAGCCATGGTAAAATTCAAATTTAGAACCACGGCAAAATCTTTTTCATTCAAGCGAGTGAGTTTGTATTTTAGCTGCACACTTGTGGGACTATCATTAGCATCCACATCAAGAATTCGACTCGATCCCACAGAAAGATCTTCACAAGATATCTTTTGTGCGCGCATAACCGCATAGATGGAAGAAGAGATCTCCTCAGTTGCTTGCGGAGAGGCCACCTGACCCACATTCGTTATGCACGATACGTCACTGCTTGAACCACCGAAGCAAAGCCCGCTGCAGAGGAGATAAGATAGAAGTGAAATTCCAGCCAGTTTCATCCCTTTACCTATCGGCTAAGCTCTCGATTTACTTGAATTTAGGTAAGGCCTTAGCACTTTTTCTCTTCAAAGGAACTTGGGTAAAATATTAATCATTTTCACGAAAAATATTAGCTTCTCCCGCGCCCATTCTCTACACTGGCGGGCCTATGCAAGTTAAAGACACCTTTCTAGGACTCTTGGTAATGGCTATTTGGGGATTTAACTTCGTAGCGATAAGAATCGGGCTGCATGATATGCCGCCAATTTTACTTTGTGCTATACGCTTCTTATTATCTGCCTTCCCGGCTATTTTCTTTTTTCCAAGGCCTCGAGTAGCTTGGCCCTTGCTCTTTGGATTTGGGCTTTTTATTTTTGCGCTTCAATTTTCTTTTCTATTCGTGGGCTTGAAGCTCGGGATGCCCGCAGGCTTGGCTTCACTCATTGGTCAGTTTCAGGTTTTTTTTACGATGATCTTGGCCATTTGGTTTTTTCAGGAGAAGCCGAGTTGGTGGAAGTGGGCCGGAGCCTTCATTTCATTTCTCGGTATTCTCGTTGTAGCCGCTAACTTTCATGGAGCGGCAAATCTCAAAGGACTCGCGCTTAGTTTAATGGCGGCATTGTCATGGTCCTTTGGAAATATGTTTAGTAAAAAAATATCGGCCAAATCATCTTTGGGATTGGTTGTTTGGGGGAGTCTGGTGGCCACTCCATTTTTGATTGCTCTCGCTCTCGCCGTGGAAGGGCCAGCGGAGATTTCGATGGCACTACGGAATATTTCTTGGAGCTCTATTTTCGCGATTTGCTATATTGTTTATCTATCTACCTATGTGGGCTATTCCATCTGGGGGCATTTACTGAATAAATACCCCACGGCCACCATCGCTCCATTTAGCTTATTGGTACCAGTCTTCGGATTCCTCGGAGCCTTCTTGGTGCTAGCAGAAGAGTTTCCGCTGTGGAAAATACTTGCGTCGCTCCTCGTAGTGCTAGGTTTGGCGTTTAATCTTTTCGAAAATAAGATTCGTAAGTTATTAAAGTAGCGAGCCTGGAGTGGTAGATCAATGCTGGGTTTGCAGTCTTTGCATCACCTTTGCTCGCTCTGCGGTTGCGGCTTGGCAGTCTTTAGCCATCTTATCCAGGTTGGCTATACTAGCTTCAACTTTACCACTCAAATCAGCCTTCGTTGAGAGAAGGGGAAGGCAAGCCGACATTGTGTTGATTTCTGTGTTCCTTAGCTCTACCGCAGCCGGATGCAGGCCATCTACTTCAGTTTTACGGAGTTCCTCTAGTAGCTCTCGATAGCGAGGCAAATAAGAATCATGTAGCCATTGTAGTTTTGCAAGAGTATCTGGAGAGCCAACAACTTCTTTTCGGAATTCAATTTCTAGTTCGTCTAGCCTTTGAAAGTCCTTGAAAATTCTATTCCTGTTCTCTTCTGACACTACGGGATTCGTATGCACAACAGGAATTATGCTGGGTAGGGCAAAAAAAGTAAAAACGAGCAGTAAACTAGCAACAGCGGAAAAGACCAGCACTCGGTATTTACGGTCATTTTTATTTAGGTACAAAATCGCAAGAAGCAAAAATCCCGCGATGAGTCCGCCAATATGTGCAGAGTTATCTACTCCTGCGTGACTCAGTCCATAAGAAAGTGACTGCATCGCTTGGAAGGCGGAACCTAAAAAAACACTCCTTGGAGCTTTGATGGTTTTGAGTCGCTGGCTAAAGAAAAGGCCAGCCACCAAGGCACCGTAGATGGCAAAGATGGCTCCCGAGGCGCCGATGCCCACCACTCCTGGGTGAAAGATTGCACTCGATAGTTCGCCAACTAATCCACCTAGTAGATATATTGCCAATAGACTCGGCCAACCTACCAGATAGTCAAGCAAGCGACCCGCAGCCCATAAACCAAAACAGTTTAATATGAGGTGCTCAAAGGAGCCGTGTAAAAACATAGAGCTGAAAAGCCGCCATGCTTGGCCGTGGGCAGCATCATAGCCATAATCGCCCCCCACTTTGTAAAGCTCTAGTACCGTAGGATTTGCAGAAATATGGCCCGTGAAATAAAGCGAGAAATGCACTAAGAAAAGAATGCCCACAAGAAGCAGGGGCACGTGGGCATGCTTCCGATTCAATCTAGAAATAAATTCCAGTCGTTCCTGATAGGATTCTTTATCAACTACTACAAGCGATTCCACGGGTTTCGCTTTTCGAAATTGTATTACGCAGGCCACAAATAGCAGCGCAGAAACGCTAGACGCGACAAAAAATCCTCCGATTTTTGTGCCGATGGCAGCCGCGAGAAAGGCGACTGCAAAAATGCCAGAAAAAATTATTCCCACTAAGGATAAGATTCTTATCATGGATTACTCTTGGGCCAGCCTTGCATGCGCTGATATATCCAGCCGCAACCGTAGAGGAGCAGCCCGGATATCAACAGAGAAAGCACTCGGATTAAGCTGCCCGTATGCCAGAGATCGTAGAAGCTGGCCTTGAGTCCAACAGCAATCAAAATTAAGATGGCTGAATTGCCAAGGGAGCGATCTTTTTTCTTCACGGCCCAAAGCAAAATGGCCAAGGCGTAAGCCCCCCAGCACGAGGAAACAAAGAGTGCCCCGGATTCTACTTTAAGCGACAGGCGATAAATTGCTTGTAAAACTTGTAGGTGGGCAAAGCCAAGAATCACTGTATAGCCTAATTTAGCTGGATTTTTTTCGCTCTTGAACCAAAATGCCACCGTTGCAAGCGCGGCTATTCCAAAACTAAGATTATAAACAAAGTTTATGGGGAACGACAGATCGTCGGATAGTGTGAGGATGGCTCCGTACCCGAATGCTGCAGCCAGCACCAAGGAGGGAACTCTCCAGGCATCGCCGATTTTTTGAAAAATTCCAAAGATAAATAGGCAGGCGATCCCTAAGCTCAAAAGTGGCTTATAGGTATCTGGTGTGAGTTCGAGGTAAACGGAATGAAAGCTAGCCAAACAAACAAAACTATAAATGGCTGCTGCACTAGGCAGTTCTTTACGGAGCTGAATCTTTGCCAAGGAGTAGATTGCGAGCACAAGGAGGGCAAAACCGAGCCCGATATAAGGGCCTATCTCTGGAGAAATACTTTCTAGGAGAAAGCGAAAATGACCATAGAGGAGCATGAGCACTGGAAAGAAGAGCCAGGATTCTTCCTGACTCACTTCTTTGCGGTGAAAAATGGAATAGCTCAAGGTGCTCAAGGAAAAAATCGCAAATTGGGTGAGTTGTAGCCAGAGATATTCTAGCGCCATTTCTTTGGTGAGGTGCCCATCTGCCAGCGACATGATTCCCACCAAAAATATGGCGAAATAGGCGGCCACGAAAAGCATATCTCTTCGATTCAAGAAATAGCCAAGCGCAGAAAAAGAGAGATTCCAAATGAGGAGAAAACTAGCAATGGTTTCTCGATCCATGTGTTTGAAGCCAATCAGCGGCACCGCTAAATAAGTGCCCGCGATGGCTACCAATACAAACACTCGATTGCCTAGGGAATAATTTACCGAAATGGAGAGAATGCCAACGAGAGAGGCTAAGAGCAGCGCGACTTGTGCCGAGTAAAGTTGATGCACTTGGAATCCACCGAACCAAGTGAGATGCAATATAACCACGCCAGCTCCGGAGAGAAGTGCACCATAGTCGGTGGCTAGCTTTTCAATAAAGTGCGGTGAGAGGAGGCATGCCAGTCCGAAGAGGGCAGCCAGGGAAACTTGGCGCGCAGGCGTGAGCCAGCCGGAATCAATGCTCAGCTTTACGAAGAATACAGCAGCGAGCAATACAAAGGTGATGCCGATGACGCCAAGAAAGCTATAGGAACTCACACTGGTAGGCAGTGCAGTTCTCTCCGTTGTGGTTTGCGCTGCTTGTGGCGTTGCTGCGGGTGTATTGCTTGGGGCGCTGGGTCTAATCGCTAGGCGTTTTTCAATGTTTTGTACACGCGCATCAAGATCGTGAAGTACTTCTTCTAACGTTGCCATCTAATTATTCCTCGCTTACGATGAGATGAAAAGATCGTCGCACGCAGAAAGAAAAGAGTCTAATTGTGATCGAAAAAAACTATGCCTCTATTGGAAGTCGATTCTTAGCGCTGATTGTGGATAATATTATTCTAATTCCAGTGAGCCTTTTGCCCTATGCGCTTTCACTTTTCGGGCTTGCCCAAGGCGCTCCTTTTTTTCGTTTGGCTGGAGTGCTCGGGCATTTTTTCTATGGTGCTTTTTTCTACAGCCAATACGGGAAAACTCCGGGCAAGATGCTGTTGGATATTCAAGTGACGAATGTAGATACCGGATTGAAGCCGAGTTTTCTCGTAGGCGGTTTTCGAGATACCTTGGGGCGTTTCCTAGATATGCTCACACTTGGTATTGGTTATTTGATCGCGTTTTTTCGCGCAGATAAGCGCGCGCTTCATGATCTTTTATTTAATACGATCGTGATTCAGGAGTTAAAAAAGCTGCCCTAATCTCTCCTGCGGTATTACATGAAAACATGTGAAGTAGCCCTTCAGATTGGATTTCACAGCTTTTATTCGATGAAAACAGCCTCTGCTCTATGATGGAGCGGCCAGCCTCTGCCGATGAGTAAGAGCATGAGAGTGTGGACTTTTTTACTGTTTAGCCTTTGGACCCATCTATCGGGTGCCGCAGATATTCCCTGCGCAAAGTACTATGGGGCTATTCGGCATCCAGCAGAATCAGTTGCCGTTCCGACAACACTAAGCGAACTTCCCACAAAATTAGAGTCGGTAGACGCGGCCATGCTTAAGCAACCCGAATCTTTAACGGATGCAGATTTTTTTCTCCACACTCAAGTACAAACAGCGCTTAGAGGAGTAGAGCGAAGTTTAAACTCGGCTAGTATTTACGGCCAAGGTATCACGAATGGAAGCTCTATCCTGGCGAGACTAAAGCGCCTGAAGGGCTATGATGATACTCTACATCGGCTCCAGGCCGTGGAGGAAAAAGAGCCTGGATTTCTTCGTCGCCTCGCAGAGCTCTTTGGCAAAATCGAAATAGCGGATAAGGATATTTCACCGGAAAATTTAAAAGTTTCCGCCAAAGAATTGCAGCAGGAGGCGGATGTCTTAGCGCATCTATTGGGCAGTCTCACGATTCATGAAAGTGATTTGGCAGCTCTTAGTTTGAGCATCGAGAAATACCAAGCTGAGCTCGCCGCTAGAGCGGCTGTGGCAAAAAATGCCCAAGAGAAAAGTGAAATCGATTCCCTTCGAATTTCCGCCGCCGCGATTCTTTCTGATATCAAGCTCACCCAGAATTTAGTTGGTTCCATAAAGCCGAACTTAGCGGATACAATCACGAAGCATCGGGCCTTGCTATCGGCACTCGAAGCAAGAGGAGCCTCTGTGGACAAGGCTTCAGAGCCACTCCTGGTATCAGCGAGAGACAAAAATAGCCTTCAGGCTTTACTTACCATCATGACAGAGAATCCAAATTCAGATGCAGCGAAGATGGCAGCAGTGGAGTTACGGCACTATCCTAAGGCAGACTATTTAGACATTGTAGAGCAGGGGCTCACCGAGCCAAAGTATAAGCCGCAACTTGGTATTCTTTTAGATCAGGTGCCGACACTAAATTTATCCCCTGAAGAGCTCGGCAAAATTCAAGAAATGGTGGTGCGCCGCTTGAGCTCCGGCTTTAGCCTCGATGCGGAGTCTATGGCTGCATGTAAGAAATATATCTCGAGTACAGCTTTGAGTGATTCACAGAGAAAAAGTATCCAGCAGGCGATGCTACAGCCTGCCTATGCACTTGAGGTGAGATCAGGTCTCTTTAGTGTGCTATTAGATCATTCGTCACCAGATGAATTGATGGCGATGATTCCAAGCTTCGAACAGAAGGATAGCGTTCCTTTTATTCGCACAATTTTACATCTATGCGAGGAGAGACAAGTTTATCTAACAGCAAGGCATGGCGAGGAAAATTATGTAGCTGCCTTGGCCAGTTTACAAAAATCCTTAACGAGAAAAATAACGCAGCTCACGGATTCCACCACCGGTAAAAATATCTTAAAGGCAAAGGATGTTTCCATCGTTACTAAACGCTTTTTTAATAATGAAGGAACCTTCAAGTTGAAGAGCGCAGGCGGCAATATTTGGGGGCAAGGATATGTATCAGGTACCGCGCATGGCACTCGCCCGCAGACAGTGAAGGAAGTGTTACTCGATGATAATAAGCGTACACCAAACTTTTACGATTGCATGGCATTTAATAGAGTTTTGTTATCGGATTCCGACGCGATTGAGTTTACGGAGCAAGATCTTCAAAAGCTCTTTTATGATCAGGGGATTGTAGCTAAGGGAAAAACGATAGGCTCTCTCGAGGATAAAAAGTTCCTTGCCTATTATGCTCGTGGCTCTCTGGTGATTGCAGCATCGAGAAGAATCGCTGTGGAGCGCCTAAAGAATGTGATCGATTCCTACGGGGTGTTTTGTAAAAATAATAGTTTCTGTTTAGTGGCAAAATACTATTATCAGCTTCGCACTCAAACCGGCAAACTCGAAATAGACAGCACCACGCAAGAGATAAGACAGCTTATTTCGCCAGAGGAATATCGCACTGCTGTGAAGAATGAAATGTACGATCCTATACTCGACTCTATTTTTGCCAAGTAGGGAAGGCTTAGAAGCTCACTAGTTTATGAGGAGAATGCTGCCCAACCCATTCGCGCAAGCTGGCACGGGGCTTGCCTTGCTCATCATATTGAATCATGGCGAAAGTGAGTTTTGTTTGTTGGCCGAGCTGACGAAAATCTAGGCTGATCATACGAGTCCAAGTGCCAGTATTGATATAAGTTTTGCCATCTTGGTAGTAGCGCTGCATCGAACCATGAGTGTGGCCAATGATCACGGTGTGAGTATCAGGGCTCTTATCTAGAATCTCCCGGGCATCGTCTTCTAGGCCGTAAAAAGGTGTTATTTCTTGCTTCATGATCGCAATTGTATTTCGAAGCGTAGCTCGGCGGCGGGGGTTATAAATAAAACGAGTATTAATGAAGTAAAACGCCGAAAGGAGAATAAAGCGAATCGTAAAAAGGGGATCCACAATGAGACTAATCGCCATAAATAATTTGGCGGGCTTCACTTTGTCTACATAGTCGCGCTCTAGTTTTAGGCTATTGATAATTTTGATCACGTAGAGCGAGCCCCAAGGGAGATACAGTATGGGCTCTGGCAAGTTTTCGGTGATTAAAGGTTGTTGATAGTTCGTGCGATGCACGGCCTCGAACTGATTGCCGTGGTGAATCTGAATTCCCTCGGGATAGCTCAAAAATTCTGTTTCCGTATGCACCCAAACTTTTTCTCGTTTCCAGTTTGCGCCGCCGATCACTCGGCAAAATTCCTCTCGCACCTCTGGAAAAAACATATCGAGATCGTGGTTGCCCACATTATAAACAATGCTTTTCCCGGGCTTCTGCACGAATTCTTGGAGCGCTTTTGTTACTTCCGCGTGCCCCTTAAAGATGGCGTGCATTTTTTCCAGAGCCACACTGGCGGTTACTACATCGGGGAAATCGCCCTGGATCGGAACGTTCAAGAAATCGAGGATATCGCCATTGAGCACCAGCTCCACCTCGCAGCCATCGCCGTACATGCCATTCGAGAAGAAGTGAAGAAAATCAATGAATTCATGGTCGAAGAAGAAATCCTCATGGGGGTTTTGCACCCCGTCAATGAACTGCCCCGCAGAGAGATGCATATCGCTCGTTACGATTTTTAACTTTTTCTGTACTGCGTGCATCCACTAATAATAGCGTTTTTTATGGAGTTTCGGCGCAAATTATAGATAAGATCACTTTATGAGAAAGCAAAAAACTCAGAAAAAGGTAAAGACATACGAGAAACCGGTATTAATTCACTATAAAAAAGTGAAAAGGATCCGCGCCTACTTTTAGATCTCGGCGTATTACACGCTATATTCCTAAAAATAAAAAGCACCCTCTTTTGGAGAGTGCTTTTTATTTTTATGTCTCAATTAGAGTTTGGATCATTCGGGTGTATGCAAGAGTTGGCTAATTGTTTCGCCACTTCCGTATTCGATTCACTCTCCGCGGCTCTCTGGTTAGCTTGGCCTCGAACGGCACTATCCGTGGTGGTCTCTGCAATTCCGATAGCCTCTCCCCAGCTGTAGGAATTATCTGCAAGGTTTTGTATAGCTAGAGAACAATTCGGATACGTGCCTGTCAAAGCTTCTCGCAAAGATTGTGTGGTAGATTCTTCGCTGCCGGCCCTGAGATTTGCTTGGCCGCGAACTGCGCTATTCGTGGTGGTTTCTGCGATACCAATCGCTTCTCCCCAGTTGTAGCCAGTTTCCGACAAAGAATCTACGAGACTAGCTTGGGCCGCCTCGGTAGCTAAGGCTGACAGTACAGACAATAGTAGAATTAAACTTTTCATTTTTATTCCTTTCTAACTACATACTGCCAATTAAAGTTTTGTGCAGGTGAGGGAGGAAATGAAGCTTGATCGCCCTTCCAGCCTGGGACCGTCATATGCCCCATCGTTATAGGAGTTGAGCACTAAATCTCCTTGTTGATCGATGGACCATAGAACAACCTGCTGGCCGGACGCATGCGCTTGATCAGCATTGTATGAGGCAGAGTACGCTACGGGTTTACCTAGCTTCATAAGAGAGCAAATCTGAGTTGCCCGTAATAAGGCTTTTTCATTCGCAACACCGTTTCCATCTTCGTCAGCAGTGTTGCCGAGAAATCTGCTTCCCTGATAGGTTGGTGTGCCAATAACCACAAAATTGTTCGCGCTGTTTACCTGATCATCGATAGTATCGGCGAATACGTTTGTGCTGATAAGGGCTGTGAGAGCAAGGAGATATACACTTAGTTTTTTCATAAAATTCCTTTCGTTCGGGTTAGTGCCTTTTGGCTTGAAAGGAAGATATAATGGTGGAGCTTTTTGCTCCACTGACATGCGCTGACGCGCCAGGAGAATTGAATTATCCTTGTATTTTCAGATATTTAGGAGGCGTTGGCTTTAGGCTGTCGTAGCGAGTAATAGCCCCCGGTCCATTGAATCAGCTGGGGGATTTTTTTATTCAATCTAGAAATGAGTCGATGCAGTCGATTTTCAATATGCGCACTCTCTGCATACTCTGGCCAAAGTGAGGTGCACAAAAGCTCCTTGCTTCGGCGAGACTCCGCTAGGAGGCTAAGCAGCTTGGCTTCTAGGCTGTCTGCCTTCAGAAAGTATTGATTCCCATCGATGGAAAGCGAACTGCTACTCAAATCCCAAATAGATCTTGTTTTAATCTGCGTCGGCTTTTGGATTTTCTTCTGCCAAGTTGGCACCATAAGGTATTCAGAGGGGATTGGTTTTTCTCCGAGGCCGAGCCGCCAGGCAATATACGCTTTAGGGAAGCTCACCCTTGGATCAACTGGTTCCCGCACGAGCTGATAGGTGGATAGCGCCAGGCCAGAATTTTTCTGATCGAGCGCAATATCCGCCTCCTGCAACAGGCAAATATGTAAGTCGCTGAGCGGACCAAATTGCTCATAATAAGTTCTGGCTTTCGAGATGGAATTTTGGGCTGCTGCGAGATTTCCCTCGCGTTGGGCTAAAAAAGATTTTTCTCGTTCTGCAGCAAAAGCGAAGCGCTCGCAGCGAGGATCTTGCGTGGCAAGTGCGCGTGCACGAAATCCAAGCGCTACTAGTTTGGAAATTTCAAGCTGCTCATCGATTTCCCCAGCGCACTCTGCGCCGGCAATCGCATTAAAGCTGCTCAAGATTTCCCGATAGGCATTCCCCAAGGATCTGTAGAGGGGGATTGCATTTTCGAAGCTTCGCACACCCTCACTAAACTCGGCGCGCTCGAAATGAGCAAGCCCTCGTACGAAAAAGATTTCTGCTTTTAAGGGTTCGCTCAGTTTTGCAAGGTCACCCACGAAGAGTTCTTGGGAAACACTTTCTCGATTCGTTTTTAACGCGAGTCTGGCCGCTAACAAGCGCCGCATCCATTCCAAATCAAGATTGAAATGATCGTTCAGTTTTTCTCGCCACAAATGAAGCTCACGGGCGGCATTCTCATAGCTGCCGTTTTGCAGATCTTCGAGCATGGCAAGGTATTGTGGCCAATACTTCATTGCTGCTCCTTTATTCTAGAGGCATCTAAATAAAAGCGAATCGAATTAAGAAAGCTAAACTTTTCATCGAAGAGATCGATAGTAAAGGATTTTTGCTTAGGATCAGCAGACACTTGAAAGTTGGATCCTGAAACGCCCCAGGCATCCATCCTCGAATTATTGGTATCTGCCTTCCAATCGTTCATCTGGAGGGAGATGGTTTTGCCCCAACCCAAATTAACGCTGAAGCTATCCTTCGGATGGCCATATTGTAGCTTAATTTCTCCGCCTCGACAGCTAAGATGAAAGGGGTTACCGCCAAGGGAATTATCATTTCTCTCTCGGCGAATTCTCTCTGTTCTTAGGCCAGACTGAGGGCTGAATTGTAGCAGCTCCAGGGCGATAAGAGCATCTTTGGGTAGAGCTTGAATCATGCTGCAGAGTTGTGGAGGCACAGACTTCGCGTCCACAATGGGACTACTCTTGATCGTCTGAGCTAGGGTTGAAACTCCTAGCTCATGCTCTAGAGCGATAAGATCATCAAGATCTTCTAATTTCCGAGTTTCGTTGTTGGCCAAAATTACTCCATAGATGCTTTGGCCCTTACTATCGATAAGGTGCGGATTCTCGCAGCTACGTTGGTGAAAATAGATCGCACCACTATCTCCTTGGAGATATTTTTCACTGCCAATGGCTTTACCACCGCCGCCATCGTGCCAGTTACCGCCATCATGCCAATTGCCACCGTCGTGCCAATTACCAGCATCACTCCAGCCGGCCTCTGCGCAATACTCTTTATAACTTTGGTCATACAAGGTAACGATACGATCCCGTCTTGATTTACTTGTATTCCACGAATAGTGGAGGCGCATGGCTGTATCTGCAGGATCATTGCCCTTCAAGAGCGAAGAGACGGCCGGATAAATAATATCACCAGGTATAAACAGCGTTGTAGAGCTGAGCACAAGTGTTTTGGCCACGACTCCTAAAAGTTTTGTGTCTTTATACTGCAGAGCTTGAAAGTTATTTTTCAGCGAAAAATCGAAGCTATCTCGGCTTTCAAAAATGGGCATGCCGCTCATTCCGGGTTTTGTGCCAGTATTGGCAGTAGCAGCGTGATCCAATAGGATTGGAATCGGCGCGTGAGAATCTAAGCCCGACATCTCGAAATGGTTGGCGAGCTCATAATTAATTTTTCGTAAGAGAAAGCTGTGATCTTCCGTTTCAAACAAGGCAGTATTAGATCTTTGTAATCCTTCGCCAAGACTAAAACGTAGAGTGTTAAAATCTTCAGGAATGCTTCCAAGGCTATTTCCTATGCTTAGAGCAGGAGAAATCGCGGTGCTCAATTGATCATCAACACGAAGCACGCTCAAATCAAAACTCGCACTTTCTCCAACGAGTGTGAGTGAAAGCTCAGTATCGCCACATGCCGCTCGTAACTTCGTTGCCTGCGAGCTCACGTGGGCTGGCGTTAAAATATAATTTGTTTTGTCGCCTTCCGCATGAAAAACGGTTCCAACACCGACGCTAAAGGCGCCACCTGGAAAATCAGCGCGAATTTTCACTACTTGACAGCTTTTATCCTTGGTAATTTTGGAACATTCCTCGTCACTAATAAATTGACCTGGGATATCGCAATCATTTGCGGCAGCTGAAAGTGCAGTGAGGAGAAAGAGAAGGGTGAGGAGGGCGCAATATCGCATTCTATGGATTTTGCAGTTTTTGTGCCATTAGCCACAATTTGGATTGGTATAAGTGCCTAAAATTAGGCAAGAATTTGAAATAAAAAAGTGGATTTTTAAAAGCTCAGCCGAACTCTGTCGAACTAATAGTCGCTTGTTAAGCAGGCTCAAACGCTTCCACAAAATGGGCCGCCTCATGGGCTGCTTCTTCAGGGGCGAGTTCAAAGGCTTCTGCGAGCATGCTCGCGATCTTTTTTTCTGTGGCACCGCTTTGCCATGCGTGCCACACCAGAAGCGTTGGGCCTGCGAGCGTGGTAACACCACGGCCCGGAACATAGACGGTGATTTCATCTTTTCCACTAGTCCAAGAAATTGCTTTCGGTGGAGCGGCACGTGTTTCTTTGCAGATTTTTCGTGGCAACATTTCCCCGTGAATCACCCCGATGGCATTGGCGGCCGCAGCTTCTGCGAGGAGAGGATTATCGGCGGAAAGTTTAGTGGCAGAAAGTCGGCGAAAAGCATCCATCGCCAGGTGCTCTGGTTTTCTCGCCTCTTGTTCATCTAAAAATTGGAAGGCATGGCGGAGCCAAGCTTCGCCCAGGCCATAACGATGCATTTGTTCAAGGAAGGCTGTTTTTTTTACTCGTCTGCGGTGCTGCACCTTTGCTTTCGGCAAATAGGAAAGTGTTTCTCCTGCGAGAATCGCGCGCCAGCACCAATCGATATCGAAGGCAGATCCCGCAGCAGAAGAAAACTCTCCCACATTTTCAAAGCAGCTTCGGCGCACACCTAGGTTGCAGGCGGGCCCCCACGGAAGAGCGTGGCCACGAGCAAGGGCGCAGAATTCTGAATAGCCATGGAAGAGATCCGCCGCGAGACGTTCTGCATCGGATGGAGCTTTGCGAATTTTATTTTCTGTTTCTCCCACCACGATGGAGGCAGAATCAAGGCCGGTGATCATGCGCTCTGCCCAGTTCTTAGTGGGCAAGCAATCCGCATCGAGGAAAAGAATTTTATCCGCAGTTGTTTCACTTACGCCACGGCGTAAAGGTTCAGGGAAGCCTTGCACAGATTCGTCCACGAGTCGTACATGCAATTTACTGTGCGCAATAAATTCACCAATCAATTTTTTTGAATTATCGGTAGACGCATTATTCACGAATAAAATTTCGCAAGATGCCGGTATCACCTTATCCAATGCTTTAAACAGTAAGGGTAGGCGCTTTTCTTCATTGAGCACAGGTATGATAATGGTTGCAATCACCGTCATGGCAGCAAATCTTTACGATGGAGATCGAGAGTGAGATGGTCTACATCATTCAAGGCTTCTGGATCGTTGCGGTCTTCGCAGAGTAGGGCTGCCGCGTCTTCACTTTGCCCACCCGTGGATTTCACTTCCCACACTTTCCAGGCGCTTTCATTCAAGCGAAACCATTCGCGCTCTCTGGCTTGGAAGAGCACCAGATCGCCATCCACATCATAGTCTGCTGGATCTTTCCAATAACACCAACCTTGCTCATGGAGGTGACGATAATTTTTAGGCAAAGTATTTTCTACAGCACTGCATACGCCTTGGCGGCTCGCCTGCAATTCTTTGCTCGGACGCAGTCGCGAATAGAGCGCACGTAATTGGCCTTTCGCTGCGGCTAACTTCACTAAGCTATCTACACCGCGATGGCTTAACTCTTCGAAAGAGCGAATCGCTTTGGCGGATTCGATGGCGCTGCGAGCTTGAGTGAGAATTTTTTCTCGCTTCGTTACCACCGGAGGATAGCGAAGGTTCTTCTCATAGGTTTTCAATAAAAGTTGGTTATAGAAGCTCACATTTTCAATTTGGCTAAGCAAGGTTTTGAGGCTCGCTTTTCTTTTTTGAATGAGGTGAGCGCGGGGAGCGTAGGCGAGTTGAAAGCCAGTGAGGGCCAAACGCCAACAAAAGTCCACATCATAGGCGGCTAATTTCCAGCTCTCTTCAAAGCCACCGAGGGCGAGAAATAATTCTTTTTTTACAGCCAGATTGCAACCGGGGGCCCAAGGTAAAAAACCTGGAAATGCTTTTGTGCGATCTTGTTCCCAAAGTTGGAATAATTCATCAGCATACTGTTCCCAAAGTTTGAGGGCTCGTCCGGAACGGGCTCCTTCAAATTCTCTTTCGGTGAATCCACCCACGGCACCAACGGGTAAGCGCTGAGGCAAAAGTAAGGGCTTAGTAATTTCAGAAAGCCAAGTGGCGGGGAAGCGGCAATTCGCATCGGTGAAAACGAGAATTTCGCCATTGGCTTTGCGTGCGCCTAAGTTTCTTGCGGCTGGAATGCCCACTTTTTTCTGGCGCCAAACATGAAAGTTCGGGTGAGATTTCGCAAAACTCCGCGCGATACGGTGGCTGGAATCGGAGGATTGATTATCTACTACTTGTACCTCATAGGAGAAGGGCACGAGCTGTTCGGCAAGCCCAGTGAGACAATGCTCTAGATTCGCCGCTTCATTTTTTGCGATGAGAATGATGGAAACTTTTGTTTTTGACACGCTACAAAGGTATAGCAAAGGGAAAGGGAGAGTCAAATGCTGCATATCTCAATCAATATGGCGATGAGCATCGATGGGAAAATTGCCACGAAAAAGCGCGGGCCCGTGAAGCTCGGATCCGCTCAGGATAGTCGTCGTATGGATGAAATTCGCGCTGAAGCCGATTTGGTGCTGAATGGCGCGGCCACGTTCCGCGCCCATCCTTTTCCACTTCATGTGAGTGATCCTGCGCTTGTGGCCAGGCGCGTTGCTGCTGGAAGAGCTGCCCAGCCCATCTCTGCGATCGTCTCCAGCAAGTTAGAGATCCCTCGTCGCACGGCTTTCGAAAAGGCCACTAATGCGGAGCGATGGATTTTTTGTGGGGCAAAAGCCAAATCTTCCGCGGGTGAATCCCTGGAGGATGCTGGTATTCGCGTTTATCAAAGCCGTGCGGCGCGTCCCTCAGCGAAAGAAATTGCCAAGCTTTGCATAAAGCAGGGAGTGAAAAAGCTTCTTTTGGAGGGGGGAGGCGAGCTCAATGCCGCTTTTCTTGAGGCTGGGCTCGTGGATAAGATCTATCTCACCCTTTGCCCGATTTTGGTGGGCGGCGCGGAATCGCCTACCTTTTTTGAGGGAAGGGGCTTTAGCTCTGGGCGCTTTGCCACCTTTCGGCTCGCAAACTGCGAACGAATCGGCGAGGAGCTTTACCTCACCTATGAAAAAAGGTAAATTGCTGGCTCTATGACACTTCAAGAAATACAAACACGCATCGAGAGCAATTTAAAAACAACCCACGTGCAGATCCTTGATCTCGGTGGCGGCGATCATATTCGCGCGATCGTTGTGTCTACTGAGTTTGCGGGCCTGCCGCTCATTAAGCAGCACAAAAAAGTGCTGGATCTTTTCACCAAGGAAATTAATTCCAACGAAGTGCATGCGCTCACCGTGAAAACACTAACGCCTGAACAATTCGCCGCACTCTAATTTTTTAAGGAGAACCCATGACTGACTATAAATCTGTGATCCAAGAACAAGTAAGCTCTAAACCAGTTTTTGTTTATATGAAGGGCACACCTAATATGCCTATGTGTGGTTTTTCTGCGCGCACGGTAGAAGTGCTCAAGGCAGTAGGGGCCGATTTCGCAGCCTTCAATATTTTAGATGATATGAAACTTTTCGAAACCTTAAAGCAAATCAACGAGTGGCCAACCTCTCCTCAGGTTTACGTAAAGGGAGAGTTCATCGGTGGCTGCGATATCACCGTTGAAATGTTCGAGAGTGGCGAGTTGCAGAAGATGTTGAAGGGCTAAGCATTTAGTTGGAGTACTTTATAGTACTGAGTAGCCTTTTTCGGATAAACGCATCGTGGCCTGAAACTCTGGAGTCCATTCTCGTGCGTGCGGGGAAAGCATCTTTGTGGGCACTTTCGTTTCCAGCTTGCCCCGACTCACGAGTTTTGCCCAAGTAGATGTAGTGCTCGTGAGTACGATTTCTTCCTTATGGAAGCCTGCTAAATCTCGTAGTGCATCCCCTCGATAAATTTTGCCAACGGAAATTTTTTTCTCGAATTCCGGCGCTAGCGCTTGATCACCAAAGAGGAGAACCCGCTCTTTTTTTTCAGGTATCGCCAGACCCATTCGCTCCTGCATAAACTTCGGGTGGGGGCCAAGATAGCGAAGTGTCCGTTCCTTTTTTTCTTTGCGATCGCCCTTTTTTAAAACTTTTGTGAGCTCTTCGTCGGTGGAATGCCACCATTTACCAAAATCCCATCGCTTGCGCTCATAGGCGCTGGCTTCTCGCACGTGTCCATAGTGAAAAATGGTAGCATCACTCTCGAAACGCTTCTTGAAACCAGTGAAGCTTTGCGCATCTCCGTAGCTCCTTATGCCGTAGCCCAGTTTGATGGCACGAATCTCTTGTGGATACCACCGCGCATTGATGGCGAGTTGATCATAGGCTTGCCAAAAATGAAGGTAGCGAAAGGAAACTGCGTCACAACCCGCTTGGTCGGCAGCCGCAATATCCGCTCTGATTTTTTCAAAATCAAACTCACCAATCACCTCATCGGCCTGCAAGTAAATGCCCCAAGCGTGTTGCTGCTCTGATTCCAGGCTCTCGAGAGCAATATTCGTTTGCTCGGAGAGGATAATACCACCCTTGCGTTTTGTTTCATCCCATTTAGTCGGAATGATTTTTATCTTAGGAGAGTGAAGTTCCTTTTCTGTGCCATCGTCGGAATCGCCTAAAGCCAAGTGAACTTGTTCGCAGAGGCCTGTGAGGCTCTCCAGGCTTTCCGGAAAAGGATAGTCGTACTTTAAGCCATTGCGCAGTAGCGTAAAGCCGAAGAGTTTCATGCACGCTTTCTAAGAAGTTTGCGAAAGCGCTCAGAGCGCAGAGAAAAAAGAAAACTCAAATTGTGCTCAAGCACCCCAACGGATTCCTCATTGGCGCTGCAGGCCTCAATAAAACTATAAAATTCTAGCAAGCTTTTCGCAAAAATGGGCAACTGCCACAGAGGAAGTTTTCTCATAGGCATTTTTTATCACGCCTTGTGTTTCGTCTGCCAATTTTTCTTCACGATCGCTGCATTTCGCTGCAAGCCAGAAATTTTGCTACGGGAGACAGCTCTTTTGGCAAATTTTGCCTTAAATTCTGCCGCATCCAGGGCAAGAATCTCATCGCTTGCAAGCCATTCCACTGGTGGCAATCCTTCCTTAACGCGGGCTTTACGCAGCGACTGTTGATTCCATGGACATACTTCCTGGCAAATATCGCAGCCCAGCAACCAATCCTGCATGGGCGCATGGAACTGATCGGGGATAGCTCCGCGATGTTCGATATTCCAATAGGAGAGACATTTCCGAGAGTCGATTGCCCGCAAATCTTCAAAAATTGCTCCAGTGGGGCAAGCATCTAGGCAACGCCTGCACTTTCCGCAGTGGTCGCTGATAGGCAGATCTGGTGGGAGTTCTAGAGTTGTGATCACTTCGCCTAGCCAAAAATAGCTGCCCTCTTCAGGATGAATCAGCATGGCATTTTTTCCGATCCAGCCGAGTCCGGCCTCTTTGGCGAGTGCACGCTCGGGGATGGCACCAGTATCCACATAGGCTAAACTTTTTGTGCCGGAGTATTCAGTATCTATCCAATCGGCGAGAGCGTTGAGCTTTGGTTTGATGGTATCGTGGTAGTCGTCATGCAGAGCATAGCGCGCGATTTTTCCGTAGGATTTGGTATCGAGATCGGGCGGAGTGGAATCTTCTACGCTGCCCGGAAAGCGCATGGCGCAAACAATCGCACTCTTTGCTCCTGGCAAGATTTCACTAAGCTGCTGGCGACGTTCTTTTTGCGCCCGCAGGTAGAACATGTCGGCCCCAAAGCCTTGATCCACCCACCAATTATAAAATTGTTTGTCCTTTTCGGTGGCTCCAGTGCTGATGCCTACCAAGTGGAAGCCGATTTCCTTCGCTTTCTCTTTGATGTGGCTGCTTTGTATCATGCCCCTAGTTCCTTGCTTACGGAGCGAATTATTTGATCGGCAGAAATTTTTTCCGATAGAAAGAGAATTTTAGTTTCGCTTTTTTCGAGGAGCCAAGCGCAGTGATTGCGTGAGGATATTCCTATAGCATTGGGAAAAGAGCTTGGATTAGCTTGCAGGCCGAAGTAGCTTTCGTTCGCCGAGGGCTTCGCATTTACAAAATCTGGATTTGCGGAGGCTTGTTTCAATAGGTGTTGAAAGCAAAGCATTGAATCATGGAGTGTGGAGAGCATTGACGGGCCTTCCATGGTGCTTAGCTCTGAAATTCGCGTGTTTTTTAGGTTTAACTTGCGTGCAATTTTATCGGTGAATACTTCAGATAATTTTTTGTGATACAATTTTTCTAGCAGCGACTCTAGCAAGTAAGATTGTAGGATGCTTTCCGCGCTAATTTTAGGTTCGCATATCCTTGAGAGCGATGCCGCTCCACTTTTGTTCATGAAATCCAAGATGGTGCGATTTTCTCCCGGAAACTCAGGGAAAAACTTTTCAATCCTATCCGAGAAGTGAAGACGATCCTCCGACTCCGCCACAAAAAGTAGGCTAATTGTGCAAAGGGCCTGCCCAAGTTCGCCAAGCGAAAAGAGGCTATCGGCCGTAGCGCCACCAAAAAACTTTTTACTAGTTTGTGTTTCGCTTTGCACCCAAAGTGCAGCGTTGCTCTCGCCCGATGTTTCACAAAGCTGCTCAAGCAGCGCTTCTGTTTTTGGGAAGAGCATTAGTTAACGAGTCTCTTGGCGCTTTCGATCACGAGCTTAGTGCCGAAAAAGAGGAAGAAGATGGCAACAGTGCGATAGAGAAGATGGAGTTTTTTATTCGCCTGAAAGTAGGCGCGAAAGCGTTCCGTGAAGTTCGCAAGGAGGAGGGTGGAGCTGAGCCAGCCGATTTCAAAGAGCACAATAAATATCCAGCGACCAAAAGGCAGAGCCACATCGAGGGCCATGGCTTGCGGCGTACATACAGTGATCCAAAAAATCCAGGCCATCCCGTTGAAGAGCGAGATGAAAAAAATCCGGCGACGAGAAAAGAGAGGATCCTCTTCATTGATTTGAATTGTTTTCCAGAGATCCCAGGCGAGAGAAAAAAGGAGAATGGCCCCGAAAAAGCTGAGGGCTGAAAAAAGAGGATGCTTCGGGTTGAGGATGGAGGCTGCAAGCACACAAGTGATCGACATCACTGTTTCCCCTGCTGCCGCGATCCAAACAATCCGCCTTGCACTGAGCCATCCTTTGCGAATCGTCTCCACGAAAACGGCGGTGACAATGGGTCCGGGAATGAGTCCACAAAAAAAGCCGAGTGAAAGTGTTTCAAATAGGCGGAGAAGCATTGCGCACACCCTAATCTTCTTAAGAGGAGACTTCAACAAGTTTGCGCCAAGCTCTATTGTTGCGCATAGCGTCTGCGTGATACGAATTTCGTCATGGCAAAAGCACACAATTCTATTTCTACCGAAAAACTTCAAGAAATCGCCCGCGACTCCCGCGTCTGGATTCTCAAGGCGATCACCGAGGCGAATAGTGGTCACCCCGGTGGCTCGCTCTCCCTCGTGGAGATCATCACTTCTTTCTACTTCAAGTGGTTAAAGCATGATCCGAAAAATCCGAATTGGAGAGAGAGAGATCGCTTTGTGCTTTCGAAAGGTCATGGAGTGCCAGCGCTCTATACTGCGATGGCGTTAACTGGCTATTTCCCAGTGGGTGAATTGATGAATCTTCGCCGCCTCGGCTCTCCGCTGCAGGGCCATCCTGATCGCGTGCGACTTCCAGGTATTGAGGCGAGCACTGGTTCGCTTGGGCAAGGTCTATCGGTAGCGCAAGGCATGGCCCTGGGCCTTCGTTTAGACAATATCGATTCCATGGTTTACTGCGTGATGGGCGATGGTGAAATTCAAGAGGGCCAAGTTTGGGAAGCGGCTCTCTCGATTCCCATGCACAAACTCGATCATCTTTGCGCGATCATTGATTGGAATAAAGGCCAAATCGACGGACAAGTGAAAGACGTGATGAATATCGAGCCGATCGCCGACAAATGGCGAGCCTTCGGTTGGAATGTGATTGAAGCCGACGGCCATAGCTTTGATGCGCTTGATTGGGCGATCCTCGCCGCCAAAGAAAATGCGGCCAATAAAACAGGCAAGCCCACGATGATTGTTGCGGATACTTTAAAGGGCAAGGGCGTGAAGTTTATGGAAGAAGGAAAGAATGCGTGGCACGGCAGCGCTCCTTCTCGCGAACAACTAGAAAAAGCGATCCATGAAATTATGACGGGAGAGCGCAAATGACTACTGTAAAACCAATCGCTACGAGACAAGCTTTTGGGGAAGCGCTTGCAAAACTTGGTGAGACCCATAAAGAAGTAGTGGTACTCGATGCGGATCTTTCTAAGTCTACGAAGAGCGATCTCTTTGCGAAAAAATTTCCTGAGCGATTTTTCGAAATGGGAATTTCCGAAGCCAATATGATCGGTGCGGCAGCGGGCCTCGCCCTCACAGGGAAAATTCCTTTTCTTTGCAGCTTCGGCGCTTTCATTAGCGGACGCTTCGACCAAATCAGAATGTCGGTAAGCTATACGAAAGCGAAAGTGCGCATTGTGGGCACTCACGCAGGAGTTGGTATTGGCGATGATGGTCACTCTCAAATGGCGCTGGAGGATATTTCTTGTCTCCGCACGCTGCCAGAGATGACAGTACTTCAACCAGCGGATGACCTAGAAACTCACGCCTTCATTGAAGAACTCGCGCACCACCCGCATCCCGCCTATATCCGCTTAACGCGCCAAAATGTGCCCCGTGTGCACACGAGTGCGAACAAATTGAAAATCGGAAAAATTCAAAGCCTGAAGCCAGGCACTCAGCTCCTCGTGCTCGCCACTGGCGGCCTCGTGGGCAATTCCCTGGAAGCGGCTCATGAATTAGAAAAGCAAGGCGTTTCCATTGAAGTGGCCAACGTTTCCACAATCAAGCCTTTAGATGCTGAATTTTTGCGTGAGGCATTGAAACGTCACAAAAAAATTATCACTGTGGAAGATCACTATGTGATCGGTGGCATGGGCGGCGCAGTGGCTGAGTTTATGGCGGAAGCAGGCCACGGCAAATTGCATCGCATCGGTGTGGGCGAAGAGTTTGGCCAGAGCGGCACTCCCGAGGCTGTGATGGAGGCTTATGGCTTCACCACGCCTCAGCTCGCGAAACGATTCTTAAGCTTCCATAAAGCATGAAGCCCGCTTACTTAGATCATATCGGAATCGCAGTTACTCCCAATTCCAATCTGGCGAAGGCTCTCGCGGTGCTTGGGCTGCCCATTGAGGGCAATGAGAGCGTGGATCGGGAAGGCGTAGATGTGGAGTGGATCGCTCTACCTAAAGAGAGTGGACACGTGGAGCTACTCCATCCGCAGTCGCCCGAAACCACGATCGGAAAGTTCCTCGCTAAAAGTGGAAGAGATGGCATTCACCACCTATCTTTTCGAGTGGAGAATATTTTGGAAACTTCCGATAGGCTACAGGCAGCAGGATTTCGCCTGATCTATTCAATGCCGAAAAACGGTGCGAATGATTGCTTGGTGAATTTTTTGCACCCGCAAACCACGGGTGGAGTTTTGCTAGAGATCACAGAAAAACAATCGAAATAAGGAGCTCGGATGCCAAAGTTTTTTCTACTACTTGCACTGCTCACCGGATGCGCCACCTCTACTTCGAGCCTCACCCGAACTCCTGCGAGCGCCACTGTGCAATTTGTGCCAGGCACTGGCTATGCAGCCGCGGTAACTCCTTTTTTAGAGTCCGCCACCACGAGTATCGATATTGCCCAGTTTAATTTTGATTCGAAAAGCGCGTTCACTAAATCTTTGGCCGATGAACTCATTCATATCAAACAAGGCTTTCGCAATAATCCAAACTTTCGCATTCGCGTGCTTCTCGAGGCGAAGCTCTTTGGGGCGGACACAAAAAATCCGGCCACTGTTGCGTATCTACAGCAAAATGGCATCGAAACGCACCTAGTAACGGGCCTCGTGGTAGCAGGAAAGCAAGTTGGTATTGAGCACGGCAAGATCGTAGTGGTGGATGGTCATAAGATCCTCGCTGGCTCCACCAATTGGACCGACACCTCCATTCTCCGTAATAACGAAACAAACTTGATTGTGGATTCGCCGAAATTCGGAGCGACGCTGGGTCAATACTTCGATACTCTTGTGCAAAATTCTGGAGTAATGCATCCAAGCACTACGGTAGATGGCAATATTCAGATGTATACGGATACTGCCTATTTCGATTCGCTGATCGGGTTTTTAAAAACCGCCCAGTCGGGTGATCGTTTGGATTGCTCCATGTATCTGTTTAATGTGAATGACAAAACGGATCCCAATGATCGCGCTGGAAAAATAATGAGTGCCCTAATTGCTGCGAAAACTCGTGGCACAAACGTGCGCGTGATGATGGAAACAGCGGCTGGCAGCTTTGGCGCCTTTATCGTGCAGGCAAATAGCCTTGCAGCTAAGCAGCTCCTCCAAGGTGGTATCAGCCAGGTATATTTTGATTTACCTAGCAAGATCTCGCATATGAAATTTTGCGTGCTCACCCACGGAAACATGCGTTCCGTGAGCATGGGCTCTTCTAATTGGAATTTTCTCGATCTCGATGAGAATCATCAGCTCAATTGGCAGATCAATAATGCAGGCGCCGTCGGAGATCAGCTCTTTAGCTTCTTCGACAATATCGTAAAAACCGAAGGCACACTGCAGAAGTAGTTTCTAAGCGGTGCCTTTTAGTTGGCTGGCCACTAAGTAGCGTTTCAACTCGAGACGCATTTCTTCACTCATATTGAGAAACTCATAGGCTGCGCCCTTTTTATCTTGGCGAACTATTCGGGCGGTTACGTTTCGAATAAATTTGCCGTTAGGAAGGGTGAAGCTGAGCTGTGAGAAAGGCTCTTGATCGCTAGCGCACATTTTCTTTTCTACAAAGATTCCTTCTTCCGAAATATTTTGGGCCTTAAACGAGAAGAGATAATCACCATTCATTTCCTTCACCCAAAGTTCACCAACAGACATACGATCAGAATTTCTTAGTTCCAACACGAGATCCACCTTCCACATCCGTACGAGCATTCACTGAAAAGTTTCGGCGGTACGGCGCCTCACTTTTCTTCATTTCGTTGTTCCCCCTTGTGCAAGAGCTTTGCCACATTGCGCAAGTCTTGATAAAAAAGCTTCTACCGTGATTTCAAGTACTTATGGGCAGGGCATTCTGGGAAAGTGGCTGGGAAACTGTCTGGGATATAGGCATCTGCCCAATTTTTTTGGTACCATAGAAGAATGCAAGGTTCCCCTCAGATAGCGATGCCACAGTTTCGAGGAGTGGTTAAAATATTGGTGCTCACCTGTAGCGCTGTGTTCCTATTGCAGCTCTTCGGGCAATTGTTTTTTCATGAGGCCCTGGAGCCAATGCTGGGTTTTGTGCCTGCCCGCGTATTTCAGGGCTGGATCTGGCAGTTCTTCACTTATTCCTTTTTGCATAGCGGCATTTTTCATATTCTATTTAATATGCTGATTCTATGGAGCCTGGGCTCTGAGCTGGAGAGTCGTTGGGGCGCGCAAACCTTTATCGCCTACTATTTTGTGTGTGCCCTGGGAGCAGCCTTGCTCTATGGGGCGATTAGCTTGGTGGGGCTAGGGTTTCGCCTGGAAATCCCTCTGATTGGGGCCTCTGGAGCTATTTATGGGCTGCTCCTGGCCTATGGGATCCTCTTCGGCGATCGAGTGATGTATTTCTTCATGGTTTTCCCGATGCCGGCTAAGTATTTCGTGATGATCTTAGGGGCTGTGGAGTTTATCTCCAGCATTAGCTCGGGTGGGGATGGCGTAGCTCATACGGCTCACCTTGGGGGAATGCTCACAGGTTTTCTCTTTTTAGCGGGAATGGCGCAGTGGCGTCAGCGGAAAAAGCGAGAATCGGAAGGCCGAGAAGAGCGCAAAAAGCGACTTGAAAAAGCGGGTCACCTCCAGCTGGTGACAAAAGACGAAGACGACCCAAAGCATTGGCATTGACCTTGGCCCAAAGGGCATGGTAACAAATTCCTCTATTCGAAATAGGAGTTTATACCCATGGGTCATTTTGAAGCGTTGGAAGAAAAGAAGTTTGATGTTCGCGTTCTTGAGCGTGCTCGTTTAATCGGCAAACTCGATAAGAAAAATCATGATCTTCATGAGAAATCCATCCAGGAAGACGTTTCTGCCATGGCTACCTATTCTAATTACGACGAGCTCAATGCACGCGATAACCCAGTGCATATTCCTCGTGGTCTTCCTTCTCTAGAAGCTCCTGTTCGTAAGAACTTGGAAGACATGGAATTCGATACTGAAGACGCCGCACGCGGTGGCTCGAATAACTTCGAACAGTAAGATTCCGACTCTAAATTTGTACCTAAAATTTATGCATGCATAGGCGTTTTAGCCATGTAGACTAGAACTTCCAGCGTTAGGAGTTCTGTATGCATATTTTAATTTCTCTTTTTTGCCTCACTGTAATTTCCTCGACGGTCTATGCCGCAGAGGAGAATTGCCAATCTGCGATCCTCGAAAATCTCGACCCTGCTGATGGCAGTATTTCTGCTCAGCGCTCGGGTGAAAATGAAATCCAACGTCTCACAGCGGATGAAGTGATAGCGCCTGGCATCTTGCTCACCACCGACTCTACAACGACTGCAGATATTCGGCTTTGCGAGGGCACTGTGATTCGTGTGGCGCCGAGCAGCCAGTATCGATACGAGTCCATGGATGAAAATCAGGGGGTCCATTCTTGGTTATTCTCTCTTCTGGGAGGCAGTGTGCGGGCCATTGTTGCACCATCGCAGCCAGCAGGGATCGTAAAGTTTCGCCTGCAAACTCCAAATGCTTCGGTGGGAGTGCGTGGCACTGAGTTTGTTGTTGACCATAATAGCCAAGGGGAATCGCAGCTTTATACGCTCGATGGGGAAGTGCTCATGGGATCAAGGTCGCAGATCGAGGATTTGAAAAGTGCCAACCAAGCAGGGCTGGCGAATAAATTTCAGGCAGTCTCTCCCGGAATGTTTAGTTCTTTGAAGGCGGGTCAGGGCCGGCCAGAAGCGGCCCAGCCTTTTGATATTTCTCATTTTAGGAGTCGTCGCATTTTTCAGCGTGAGCTGCGCTTGGAGCGGCGGAGTTTTGCGGCCCGTGTGAAAACGAGCGAGGAGCGTAAGAAATCTTCTCCCATTTTTCAGCGAACTAGGTCCCAACTGAAAGAACATTTAGGCAACCAACGCGTATGGAAGAGCCGCGAGCGAGAAAAGAAAGTTCGGAAGAAAAAAATAGAGCAAAACAGATAGTTCTACCTGCTAACGCCAGGAGATAAGATCTGAAAATAGTTCAGTTTTCGCCTCATCCAGACGTTAAGCAAAGTGTGAAACCACAGTCAAATGAGCAAGTTAAGTTTGTAGTGCCAGCGGTGATTGCGCTGGCCGTTGGCTTTCTCTGGCTCTGTCTGCTTGGTGGTTCTCCTGTAAAAATTGAAAGTAGCACTCTCATTTCGAGTGGAGCTGCGTATTTACCGCTCATCACTCAGGGAGAATGGTGGCGACTCCTCTTCGCTTCAGCTTTGCATGGAGGTGTATTATTTCTGGTTGTAAATTGCATTTGTTTATTTAGAATTGGTGGAATCGCCGAAAAGATTTTCGGCGCGGCTCGTTGCTTGGCAATATTCATCTTGGCGGCTGCAGCAGGAAACTTGCTGAGTCTATATTGCTACCCATTTATACCGGCTGTGGGAGCTGCGGGAGCTATTGCTGGCTTATTCGGAGCCCTTTGGGGTGCGATACTAAGTGAGCCACAAAAGGTGCCCCAGTTTAAAAAGGATCCGCTCACGATTGGTCTTTTCCTTGGCATGAATCTACTGGCTATTCGTAATGGCAGTCTCCTTGCAATGAGTTTAGGTGGATTTGTTGCCGGATTTTTGATGGCCAACTTTGGCTATTCAGCCTTCTTAGCTAGGATGGATGTATTTGTTGCCAAGCGAGAACGAGTGATATTCGTTTTTTCACTCATTATGATTTTGCTCGCGATTTTTGACCTACCAAAAATGCCCAATATTGCAGGAATTTTGCATTCTAATGCCGAGCTGGCAAAGCTAACGCGGCAAAAAATGGCAGACCTAAATAGCTTTTATGTAAACCAAGAGGACAAAAAAATTGAGTTCATTCAGCACGAGCTGTTAGATCCTTGGGTTAAAAAAGATGCAGAGCTGAGTGAGTTAAAGATAACGCTAGGGGCGTGGATGGATACATCATCCGTGGCTAAAGAAGTAGAGAAGGCGTCGCAAAGTGCAGCTGCGAATGTGATCGCCTTTCAAGCCATACTTTTGTTTGCTCGGCAGCACCGTCAAGAGCAGGGGTTAAAAGCAAGTTTAGAGAGCGGTGGAATTGGTCTGACGGAACTTCTAACCGCCTATACGAAAACACTTTTTCCCGAGCTAAAGCGCGCCAGAGCTGAGCTTAAAAATTTGCATACTGATGCACATCTAGAGAGCACAGATAGTTTAATTGGCTTCGCAGAGACTCAGGAACAGGCCTGGGAAAAGGAGTCGGTGGCAGCCTATGTGAAGGCACTCACTCAAGAACAAAGCCAGATGGATAAGTTCAAGCTGGAACGATTTGCGAAGTTATTCGAACCCAAAATAAGCACAGAAAAAAGTATCTCTGCCGCGCTGAAATTTGCGAACGAAGAAATGCGCGATGCATGTTTGGCCTCAAAGCAATTGCATGCTGATTTAGAGCAGTTCAGTCTCTTTTCAGAATCAGAGATGCTCAACCTTGTTGAATCGTGTGAACTAAATAATGCACTTGCCCGCGCCACAGCGATGGATGCGCTAGTAAGGCTACGCTTCGATTATCTTTTCGATCGAGTAACGAACAAGAAGATTGATCGGGAGCAATCTTTGCAGTTTATCGACAAGCTGATCTCTTCTTTGTTGGCATCCGATTTTTCTGGAGATACTGCCAGGTTACCAGCCTCTGGCAGTGAGCAGCTTGATGCGGAGTTTGAAAAAATCAAAAATATCCAAATTTCTCGCCGCGAGAGCGTGGCTACTTTAGCGGAAGGTATTAAAGCGGGCAATGCCGGGGCAATAATGAGAGCTGGCGCGCTTTGGAAAGCCGCCGATAGAATCGCTGATCTGGAACTGCGAGCGAGAACGCTTGGTCCGAAAGAAAATTACTGAACGATGAAATCCGTAAAATAAACTTCTGTAACTGGATCGTCTTGCAGAAATGCATTTACCTTTTGCTGAATTTCAAATTTAAGCCTGGCTTTGATCTCGATGGAGTTCAGTTCTGTATAGCTTCGTGAAGAAATTGCCGCCTGGATGGTATCTTGAATCTTCGCTTTCGAGGCCTTTAAGGCAGAAGCGCATTGTTCATTTTCACAGGCGAGCGCCACTTCAAGAGTAGCAAAGTGCTCTTTGCCGCCCTTGGTAGTTCTTAAGTTCACTGTCATTTCCGGAAAGGCTTCTGTGAAAAACTTTTTCTCTTCTTCTACTGTGCCGGAGAGGAGATTCTTTTTTGGCAGCGCATTTTTTTTGATTTCTGCCACTACCATCGGTTCGGTGATGGGTGGTTTTTTGTAGATCATTTTCACATACACTACGTAGCTCATGCCGCCGATCATCACGAGTGCATTGAGGGCAGCCATGCCAAACATCGGCAGTGATAGTCCTAAAATCATCTTCGGGCCAGCAGGCTCATCTTTAGCTGGTGCTTCGTCTTTTTTCTCTTCGGCCATGAATATAGTATCCGGGGAGTCGCCTATTTCAGCAACCGAAAAGTTGCCGTCGGCACGCACACAAAAAAGCCTGACCCTCTTTCGAAAGTCAGGCTCTATGGAAATCCATTTTTGGACTTTTGATAAGTAGCCAGATGCGAGGCGAAGAGCGATTTCAGCCGTGAATCGCCCTAGTGGGCGATGGAACGGGGAAATCGTGATTCAACGAAGCAAATGGCTGCTTTGCGGAAGTCCTTGATTACACTTTGAGGGCTTCGTAGGGAAGGCCAAGGTCATCGGCCACTTGCTTATAGGTAACTTTTCCGTTGTACACGTTTACGCCTTTGAAGAGAGCTTTGTCTTCGTTCACTGCTTTGGCAAAGCCCTTGTCAGCGAGAGCAAGAGCATACTTCAAGGTGCGGTTCGTAAGGGCGTAAGTGGAGGTTTGTGCTACTGCGCCTGGCATATTAGTTACGCCGTAGTGAACCACGTTCTCTTCACGGAAAATTGGATCCGAGTGAGAGGTTGGGCGGATCGTTTCGATGCAACCACCTTGGTCGATGGATACGTCTACCACTACAGAGTTTGGCTCCATGGAGCGAACCATTTCGCGGGTTACAAGCTTCGGAGCTTTGGCACCAGCGATCAACACAGTACCGATCACAAGATCCGCTTCTCTTACAGCGCGAGCCAAGTTTACAGGGTTGGAATAAAGGGTATTGATGGAGTTACCAAAAATATCATCCAAGTATTGTAAACGATTCATGTTGATATCAAGGATGGTTACGTTTGCGCCCATACCCATAGCTACTTGAGCAGCATTGGTTCCAGCCACACCGCCACCGATGATCGCCACTTTCGCGCGACGCACACCAGGAACACCAGAAAGAAGAATGCCTTTTCCGCCTTGGTCTTTTTGCAAGTACCGAGCGCCGATTTGAGTTGCCATGCGGCCTGCTACTTCACTCATAGGAGTGAGAAGGGGAAGGGAGCCATCATCCAATTGGATGGTTTCATAGGCAATCGCAGAAACTTTTTGTTCCATCAATACTTTGGTGAGTTCTAGCTCAGGAGCCAAGTGCAGGTAGGTATAAAGAATTTGACCTGGCTTCATCAAGCGATACTCAGGCTGAATTGGCTCTTTTACTTTGATGATCATTTCTGATTTAGACCAAACTTCTTGAGCAGAACCCAAGATCTCTGCACCAGCTTTGGTGAAGTCTTCATCGGTAACGCCAACGCCGGCACCAGCTTTTGTTTCCACAAAAACTTTGTGTCCGTGTTTCACGAGTTGCATTACGCCGCCAGGAACAAGGCCCACGCGACTTTCGTTATTTTTAATTTCCTTTGGAACGCCGATGATCATACGAGTCTCCTCAAACATTAAGTTTCTTTACAATCGGAATTGCAGCCCATCATAGGCTGGTATTATGCCTCTAGGCAATTGCTTTCGGAGGCTTTCGTACTCTAGTTCTGACGCCATGTGAGTAAGAATAGTTTTCTTTGCCTTGATGCGTTGAGCATAGGCCAAAGATTCTTCCAGGGTAAAATGGGTGGAGTGAGGTTGCGGGCGCAGGCAATCCAAAATCAACACGTCCAGGTTCTTCATTTTTTCTAGAGTGGCGTCAGGGATGAAGTTGGTGTCCGTGAGGTAGGCCATTTTCCCGATGCGAAAGCCGAGGCAGTCCATATTGCCGTGGCGCAAGGGGAGGGGAATGATTTCGAAGTTATGTAGTCTAGGATCTGCTGCATTGCGCAGCGTGAAAGGCTCTTTCGGATCAATCGCATGCACGGTGAGCCGGGGCAAACCACCGCCCTCTTGCAGGGGATGAAAAATATAGGCAAATTTTGTGCGAATTTGATCGCAAACGGGACCATCGGCATAGAGTGGCAAGGCTGCTTTTTGGTAAAAATTGAAGGGACGAATATCATCCAAACCATGCAAGTGATCCGCATGTTCGTGGGTAACTAAAATCGCATCGAGGCGGGGTTTTTTTGGGAAAAACTGTAGGGCCTGCTGACGCAGATCGGGGCTGGTATCGATGAGGATGGCGGGGCCGCCGCGACCGAATGGTTCGATTAGAAGCGAAGCTCGCATACGCCAGTTTTTCAGATTGCGAAACTGCGGCTTATCTTGCTGGCCCACCATGGGCGAACCCACAGAGGTGCCACATCCTAAGATAGTAACCACCATTTTCACCGGTTTCGTTTCCTTCGCCTTTGGCATAGGATAACTTTGTATATTTTTATCGCGCCGTGAGCAAGCGGCAAGGAGTGGATAAATGCGAGTACTCGTAACCGGTGCTAGTGGATTTGTGGGAAGCACCCTCTGTGATGAGCTCACGAAGCAAGGCCATGACGTGGCTGTGCTCATGCGGAAAACCAGCAGTAAGGCGCACCTCTCTCACGCAAAGGTGATTCCTGTATTTGGAGATCTTCGCGATGCCGCGAGTCTTACTGATGCTGTAAAAGGCGCCGAGCTAATTTTTCATGTTGCTGGCGTGGTGAGTGCAAAAAATCGCGAGGAATTTTTCGATAGCAATGCCACCGGCACAAAAAATTTAGGGTTAGCAGCGCGTGGTTCTGCGAGCCTGCGTCGTTTTGTGTATGTGAGTTCGCTGGCGGCTGGAGGGCCGGGGGAAAATCGCGTGGAAAGTGATGAGCCCACGCCCGTTTCCTACTATGGAGAAAGTAAATTAGCCGGAGAGCAAATTTTACGAGAGCTGAAAATTCCTTCTGTAGTGATCCGTCCGCCCGCTGTATACGGACCACGCGATAAAGGCGTGCTCACTTTTTTTCAAATGGTGAATCGCGGTATTCTGCCTGTGCTTGGCCTGGATAAGAAGAATCCACGTCGCTATAGTTTTGTGCACGTGGATGATTTAGTGCAGGGGATTTTGGCTGCGGCTTTTTCAAAAGAAGAATTTGCTGATCAGGAGATTTTCTATATCACTGGGAGCGAAATTTTAACGTGGGAAGAAGCCATGCAAATGATTGCCAAGGGTCTGCAAAAAAATACCTTCACCCTGCCGCTTCCCATTCCTGTGCTGAAAAGCGCGGCTGCTGCTTGCACCTTGATTAGTAAGCTTTCTGGAAAAACCTTGCCGCTCTCCTTAGATAAGATGAAAGAACTGGAAGTAATGGCGTGGACTTGTAGTGGAGAAAAAGCGAAAAAGAAACTTGGCTTCACGCCTTATTGGGATTTTTCCCGGGGCGCCGCGCAGACGGCTCGCTGGTATCAGGAGCATCATTGGTTATAGCGCGACCCTCGAAGTGAGCGCCAAACTTTACTTCGAACTTAGGTGTATAGGCATTGCCAATCAGTTTGCCGCTCTCTGAAATGGTGAGCTTTGTGGTGGCGTGCACATCACCATGAACGAAGCCGTCTACGATGATTTCATCGCCACGAATTTCCCCGTGAATGGATCCAGGCTCGCCAATCACGATCAAGCTGTCTTTTAAACCACGCACGCTGCCTTCAATGCGGCCATGAATACGCGTTAAACGATCGAAAGTAATTTCACCCTTGAGTAAACTGCCCTGACCAATCAAGGTAATTTCGGATTCTACTTTTTTGCCAGGGATTGGTTCCAAGCGCATTAGGTTTTTCCCTCTAGATACAGACTGCCGAGAAGTTTTCCTTCCCAAGAGAAAAGCAGGATTTGATAGTTGATGGGGGCTGTTCCTGTGGGAACATTTTTGAAGATCGCTTGAGCCGCACGAAAACGAGAAATAGCGAAGGTTTCGCCTTTAGCAAAGTTTAAGATGATGTTTTCTTTTGGGCTAAAAGCGCCCGAGGGGTAGACGAATAAAAAATCAGAGCTTTTTGCGAGGGCCACGATATAACCGCGCACTTGTTTTTGTTCGCTATCAATGTTGTGGAGCTCAAAGCTGAGCTGAATATCATTGCCCACTCTGCTAGGCTGTGCGTTTTGAATTTTTACGAGCGCTTCGTTATCTGGCACCGCTACATTTCTTGCGCTTAGAAACTGCAAAAATACTTTCGAGTTATTGTCGGTGGGCAATGGCTGACGCTGATCCAGCTGTGTATTGATTTTTGCGAGTTCTTCATGGAGACCAGCTAATTCTTTCGATTGTTCGTCGGCATTAGCGGGCGGTGCGCTGGAGATAGTTGGCGCGATCGTGGGAACGGCTACTGTGATCCTTGGTAGTTGATCGAGGAGCAAGTGTTTACGCTGGTAAAAGTAAAAACCGATGCTGGAAACACCGAGCGCTAATAAGACTAGAAAGCTCAAGCCCAGGGTGAAAATCGAGCGTTGCAGCTCTGGTACCGCTAGACGAAAGCTTCTCGGAGTACCGTTACCGCGTATAAGTACCACGGTTAGGGCATTGGAGAGTGCTGAATTTTCTTTAGACTTCCCTTTGGATTTCAAGATGTTCTCACTTTTCCGTTATGCTAGTGGGAAAGGCTTTATTTTGTCAACCGCGGAGTTTTGACACGCTTGACCCGAGCCAGTACACTAGATAGAGATGGGCTATTGCTTAGTCCATCCAGTGGGGAGCACAGGATGCGCGTTCTTTGGCTAGATGCCGAACAAAATCCATGGACAGATGAGAATGGTTTCACCATTTTGGAGGAGTATGGCCTTCATGTGGATCGCGTTTTCAGCGCAAGAGAAGCCAAGTCTAAGGCCCAAGCCGGAAATTTCGATTTGCTCGTTTTATGTGCCGAGGCTAACGGAGCGCTAGAGCTTTTAGCAGAAGCACGTCGCACACTTCGCAAGCAGGGAAAGAAGATTATCCTCTGTTCTTGGAAGATGTCGCGAGATGATTTTAAAACACATTCAAAGTCAGGTAGTTCTGCGCATCGTTATGCGCGATTGCCAATGCCTGTAGAGGCTTTCTTATCGGTGGCCTCCGAGCTACTGGAGTGCCGCGTGGATGATTTAAAAACGGAACGCGTGCCTAAGGAAGAGTCTGTGCCAGTGGAAGCAATAGATCTCTTGGAGGAAGTATCTGCGCCGGTGGCATCGCACCTGGAGTTGCCGCGAGCGGTATCTTCAGAAGATGCCGAGGTACTACGCAAGTATTTGCACATGCGCGAGGAGCAGCTTGATCTCGTAAATTCTGAGCGCGAGGAGTTGCAGCGAGATAATCGCCGCTTACAAAAGGAATTGCAGGAAATTCGTCACCGTCTTCGTGATACGAAGCATGAGCGTGATCAATTTGAGCGTAAGAGCAAACAGGCTGAAACAGAGCGAGCCAGCTTCGAAGAGCGTCTTGCCGAAGAGCAGGCCCGCATTGCAACAGAGCTGAAGGATGAGCGCGAAAAATTAAAACTGATTGAGAGTCGCCTCAAAGAATCAGAAGAGCGCAATGAAGAGCTAAAAATGCGCGTGAGAAAAGATGTGCGAAAAATTCGCGCCAATGAACGTGAGCTCGAAGCGCGCATGGAAATCCTGCGGAAAGATTCTGAAACATTACTCGTGGCGAGAGAACAAAAACTCCTAGAGCAGCAGCGAAAAATTGATGCGCTCGAGTTTGATTTAGACCAGATTCAAGATAATCGCGTGCGCGCAGAAATGGAATCGGAGCGCTATTTGGCGAAGCTATCGCGAGTGGCTCGCGCGCTTCACCTTGCTGTAGCCGTGCTCGAAGAAGATGCGGCTCCCGATGAGGAGTTAGATCAGATGGAAGAGGAAATTCCAGCGGTGAATTTCGCCTTGAAAGAAAATAAGGTAGAAACTCCTGAGCCAACAGCATCAGAAGCTATTACGGAAGCCTTTGTGCCTTCTATGCAAACGGTGGCTCCCACTGCGGCGATGGCAGTGCAGGCTACCGAGCCAGAAATGAAACCCGAAGATTTGTATGCGTCGCTAGCAGCAGATGGGGATCCAACGCGAGTAGTTCAGGTGGAAGACCTGGAGCTCATGACGTTTTCCGATTCGAGTAATAAACAGGCCTCGGGATAGTTATGTCTCAGGAATTTGAACGACTCTTACTCAATCTCTCTATTGATATAGCAGCGGCGAAAGAAACTCCCGTTGCCATCGAAGCGATCCAGCGCTTTATCATGACTCGCTTAAAGCCTGCCTCTGTTTCGCATTTAGAAATTGAGAAAAGCAATTTAACGAAAGATCCTATCGAGACCGAGTGGAAATGGAGCGGTAAGGATTGTGTGCTTCGCCTTGATATCCTCACTCCGCTGCAGTTTACACTCAAAGAGTGCGTCCATGCTCCGCTAGACGCGCACGAGCTTTTTAGCTTCAAAAAAATCACGCATATTTTTCGCGAAAAGTGCGAACTATTGGCCAACCTAAAAAGCCTCACCTATACCGATGATGTAACGGGCCTCTACAATCAGCGATATTTAGAGCTGATTCTAGATCGAGAACTGCTCTTGGCGCGACGAAATGAGCTTGGTTTTTCTGTACTGTTTTTAGACCTCGACCACTTTAAGAATGTAAATGATAGTCATGGCCACATGATTGGTAGTCGGCTGCTGTATGAAGTGGCGCAAGAAATTAAAAAAACCTTGCGCGAGAGTGATATTACTTTCCGTTACGGTGGCGATGAGTTTGTGATGATTCTTTCGCATACGGATCTCCCTGCTGCGATGTTGGTGGCAGAGCGGGTGAGGGTGCAAATTGAGAAGAAGCGCTTCTTAGCGCGTGAAGGTTTAGACATTCGTCTCACTGCTAGTATCGGTGTGGCCTCCGTGCCTGATCACGCAGAAACGAAGGCGCAAATTTTACGGGCCGCCGATGAGGCGCTCTATGGAGTTAAAAAAGCAGTTCGCAACAGCGTAATTGCAGCAACGAATAAGGTATAGCATGGCCAAGAAAGTGAAATTGGTTGTGAACGACTTCCACCTAGGCAAGGGGCCGGTGTTGAAGGATGGTACTGTAAATATTTTGGAAGATTTCCGCTACGGCGCAAAGTTCGTAGAATTTCTAGATCATCATTCTTCCGGTGAGTTTGCTGATGCTCATGTGGAGCTCATCATCAATGGTGATTTTCTCAACCTCCTGCAGCTAGATTATTTAGGCATCCATACCTACTTAGTTACGGAGCGCATGGTGGTGCACGGGGTGCGTTCGATCATTGCGGGTCATCCAGAGGTTTTCGATGCGCTTCGCAAATTCGCCGCGGCCGATAATCATGAGATTGCCTATATTATTGGGAACCACGATGTGGGATTGCTCTTTGATGAGGCCCGAAAAACCTTGCGTGAGTGTATTGGCACGAAGCTTCGCTTCTACGATACGCACTATGATTTTGATCATGTTCGTGTGGAGCATGGTCACGCCTATGAGGCGATCAATGCTACCGACCCACAAAATTTCAAGCTCCAAGATCCAGACTATCCAGAGCCCGTGCTCAACCTGCCTTGGGCTTCCTTGTTTGTAGCGGCCTATTTGCCGAAAATTAAAAAAGATCGACCCTTCGTGGATAAAGTGAAGCCGTTCACAGGCTATATGCGTTGGGTGCTTTTGCACGATACTCTCTTCGCGATCCGCACCGGAATTTATATCGGACTTTCGTTTCTAAAAATGGCCCTGCTTGCACGACGCCATCCTCTTCTGGCTTTTGATTTTTCCTGGGCTCGATTGAAGGGCACCACGATTTATCCGAGCTTTGTGAAGGAGGCGCGGAAAATTTTGCGCGACAATCCTCAGCTTCATGCCATTATTTTCGGTCACACTCATATGCTGCGTTACAAACAGTGGGGCGGGGGAAAGGAATATTTTAATACCGGCACGTGGAATGAAGTAACGAGCTTTGATATTTCCGATTTTGGTCTGCAGACGCTGCTGACCTACGCCTATATTGAAATTCCACCTAAGGGTGCAGGGCAAAGAGCAAGAATTCGCTTGAAAGAGTGGAAGGGAAAATGGCGATCTGAGCTCGAGGCATCTGTGATGCCGGTTGGCAAATAGCGATTGGCTCTCTGCGCAAGTGCTTTTTCTTTCCCTGAGTGCGCCGAAAAAGGCTAATATCTTTTTCCATGAGCAATATCGCCTTGGTTATCCCCGCCCGTCTTGGAAGTACTCGTTTACAACGCAAAGCCCTAGCTGACATTCATGGCGCTCCCATGGTGGTTCGCGTGGCAGAATGCGCGGCTCGCGCCAAAGGTATTGGCGAAATCATTGTGGCTACCGACTCTGAAGAGATTGCTCGCGTGGTTCGCGCTGCCGGCTTCACGGCGGCGATGACCGATGAAAATTTGAAGTCTGGCACCGACCGAGTGGCGGCCGTTGCAGCCACATTAAAATATCCCATCATCGTGAACCTGCAGGGGGATGAGCCTGTGATGCCAGCGGCGACGATTGAAGCCGCTATCGCCCCGATCGTGGAGCGTGGGGTGTTGATGGCATCGGCTTTTACGAAGTTTGCAAATCGCGCCGAGTATATGGAGCCATCCTGCGTGAAAGTGCTCACTGATCATGAACAGAATGCGATCTACTTCTCTCGTCATACGATTCCATATACACAAAATCCCATCAGCGATGAGGAGCTTTTAAATAGCAAATATTTAGGTAAGCATTTGGGGCTCTATGCGTATCAACGAGATTTTTTACTTCGCTATGCGAAGATGGATCCGGTGCTCTCAGAGCGTGCAGAATCCTTAGAGCAGCTTCGTGCTCTTCATAATGGCATTAAGATCGGCATGGGCTTTGCGGCCAAAGGTTCCCAAAGTGTAGACACTGCAAGTGATCTAGATAAAGCGCGAGATATTTTTTACAAAGAATTCCGTTAGGAGCAATTATGGCAAAAGCGAAAAAATTTATATTTGTGACTGGTGGAGTGGTGAGCTCCCTCGGGAAAGGCCTAGCCTCTGCTTCTGTGGGAGCCTTGCTGGAATCTCGTGGCATTAAGGTAACCATGTTGAAGATGGATCCTTATATCAACGTGGATCCTGGCACCATGAATCCTACGCAGCATGGAGAAGTATTTGTGTTGGAAGATGGCACAGAGTGCGATCTTGATTTGGGTCACTATGAGCGCTTCACCCATGTGCAATTAACGAAGAAAAACAATTTCACTACCGGCCAAGTATACGACACCGTGATTCAAAATGAGCGTAAAGGAAAATACTTGGGCGAAACCGTGCAAGTGATTCCTCATATTACCGATGAAATCAAGCGTCGCATCTATGAGGCCGCTGATGGCGCGGATGTGGCGCTTATCGAAGTGGGCGGTACTGTAGGTGATATTGAATCTCTGCCTTTTGTGGAAGCGATTCGTCAGGTGAAGTTCGATGTGGGCCGAGAAAATGTGCTCTATTTGCATCTCACGCTCGTGCCCTATATTGCCGCCGCCGGAGAATTGAAAACCAAGCCCACTCAGCATTCTGTGGCGCAGCTTCGGCATGAGGGAATTGAAGCAGATATTCTATTGTGCCGCACGGATCGTCCGCTTTCGGCAGAAATTAAAAAGAAGATCGCGCTCTTTTGTAACTTGGAAGCCGATCGCGTGTTCACGGCTCAAGATGCGGATTCCATCTATGAAGTGCCACTCAATCTACACCATGAGGGAGTGGATGATAAAATCGTAGAACTCATGAATATGTGGACGAGTAGCCCCCAGGTGAATGCTTGGGAAGAAATCGTGCAAAAAATTAAATCCCCAAAACATGCGGTGAAAATCGGCGTGGTAGGAAAATACGTTGATTTGAAAGAGAGCTATAAGAGTTTAAATGAGGCCCTTTTTCATGGCGGCATTGGTAATAATGCGAAAGTAGAAATGAAGTTCATCGATGCAGAGCAAATGCTATCGAATGGAAGCCTAGAAAAAGCCTTGGATGATGTGGATGGGATTCTTGTGCCTGGTGGTTTCGGTATTCGTGGCATTGAAGGAAAAATTGCGGCGATTCGTTATGCCAGGGAGAAGAAGCGACCTTTCTTTGGTATCTGCTTAGGCATGCAGCTTGCGGTGATTGAATACTCGCGAAGTATAGTAGGCTGGGCGGATGCAAATTCAGCGGAATTCGAGCCTAATTCGAAGCATCTCGTGATTGATCTAATGGAAGAGCAAAAACAAGTGCAAAATATGGGTGGCACCATGCGCTTGGGGGCTTGGGAGTGCGAACTTGTAACTGGAACTCGTGCTTTTGATGCGTATAAGAAATCGATGATTAGCGAGCGCCATCGCCACCGCTATGAAGTATCGAATCGTTTTCGCGATGAGATCGCCGCAAAAGGGATGATCTTTTCCGGATTTTGTCGCGATCCAAAACTCGCCACCAAGGGCGGACTCGTAGAAATGATCGAACTTCGTGAACATCCTTATTTTGTGGGTTGTCAGTTTCATCCAGAGTTTAAATCAAAGCCGTTAGCTCCACATCCTTTGTTTAATTCATTCGTGGCAGCAGCAATCGCATTCAAGAAAGGTTAACTATGAAGCTCGCAAAGTATCACTGGGAAATCGGCGGGAAAGCTCCACTGGCATTTATGCTGGGTTTGAATGTGCTGGAAGATGAAGGCCTAGCGCTCGAAACAGC
>CAIPTA010000025.1 GCA_903867855.1 Oligoflexia bacterium
CTATCCACCCCCACTAGTTGACAATTTGGAAATTGCAACGCAAGGAGCTCTAAATAGCTACCGTTTCCACAGCCAATATCTAGAATGCACTTAGGTAAATCGAGGCCAACCTTCTTTAAGGCAGATAACTCCAATTCAAAAAGCATTCTGGCTTGCGCTTTTAAACGCAAACTCTCCTCTTTTGCCTTTTCCCGATCCTCTAATAAGTAACTTCGAGATTGTTCCATTTAATTCTCAACCTATGCAGCATGTTTATTTTCGACTTCAGGAGTTTCATCTAACTCGGCTTCACTAGGCACTCTAGCAGCGGCCTCATAGCTATAGATTTTTTCCCCAGTCCCTTTAACCGATTGATCTAGCAGAGTCCACATTGGGCCTGGATCGCTCTGAACAGCAGACTCGGAAACATAGAACCAACCAGATATACCTTTGCATGCTTGCTCCAGTTTATGGACCATAGCCATGGATGCACCGACGATTGTCCAATGATGAGTAAAGGCCAGCTTTGCATCCCGAGTAATATCTCCATAGGTCAGACAAAATCTTGCGCGCTGTTTTGCTTTTTCACCAGCATAGCCAGGTATACTCGCAATAGCCTTTCCGAATGCGATTAACAGCTCTTCCGAAAACTCGATTGTGTTCACAATCTCGGAGTATCTAGAACGGCAACCGCGGGTAAAATAGAAAGCATCCCAAACAACTGCCTGAAGAGTAAATCCATATTTAACGGCGATTGCCTTTATCGTAGGAGAGGTCTGAGATATAAATTCATGCCAAGCATCTGCCCCAATCTGCCTTGAAAGCTGTGTGCTCTCTAACAGGTCTGCCATAAGTAGATATCCCTCTTCCTCTTCTCGAACAGACTGCCCTCGCAAAAGCCTTGGCAGAACATGGTCTGGAACAAATCCTGCCAATGCCAGAGTCGCCCGAGAAGTTGTTTCCATCACTTGACCATGCAGGAGAAGCGTCTCGATGGCAGATTGAATCATTTTCAAGCCAGATTCAGAACGAGGAGAAAAGCGGCCAATCTCCTTGCTTTCTAGCCAAATTACGCCCCAGGCATCCTTACTATTCACGAAACCGTTTTCGCTAAGAGAACTACCTTCACCAGAAATCGGAATGGCAGCACAACTTTTGGTCCCAGCAATGGCAAATACCTTAATCGAAATTGCATGAAGCACGCTAGCAATAAGGCCCACATCCCCAACGCTCACAATCTGGCCTCGATTAATGGCCAATGCAATCGGCCCCTGCTCATTATGTGAAACGGCATAAAACTGGGTTTGTTTATAGGCAGTTTCCGCTTCCTCATTGTAGCCCGCAATAGAATGAAGCTCAACTTTCCTACTCACTGGGTCCAAGCGCCCAATAAAGACCCCAACCTGAAGCTCAGAGGCAATTAAGCTAGTGATCATACTGAGCTGTACATTCGGTCCACCAATAGTAGGTACGTTTTTAAGCTCACTAATTTTCTCAGCGACAGCAATACATGCGTGATCCCACCCCTCATTTGCTGAAGAGCTCTGATTGGCTGCAGCCTGAGCTATGAATGAAAAGAGATGGTTTACGGTGGTACTTAGCTCCAACTTCTCAAACTCATCTTTACAAAGATTTGCATCATAGTCTGTGAAGCTAATCGCTCCAATCACTCCATGATCATTCAAGAGAGGAACCACTGTATAATGTGAGCTCGCGTAATTCTGTGTGCTCGGATTTCCCTTGCGAATATTTAGGGCCAATAATGAATCCTGCTCGACATGCCAAAGGGGCTGCCTCGTCGTAAGCACATGGGAAATAGTAGGTGGAAGGAGATTTCTAAAGAAAACTTCCGTATTCCATTTTCCATTTCGGAAACGATGAACACTGATTTCACAGCCTCCCTTGCTTTGGGCCATGACCAAAGTTATCTGTTTGATTTCAAAACGAGTGCCGAATTCTTGAAGCAAATCTGCAATCGTTTTTGAATCATGAAATGATTCCACAAGGTCACGAGACCAGCGCATCGTCTCGGTGAGATGAGCACTCTTCTTTACACGTGCAACGAAAGCATCTGTGATACAGGCCAATGCAAAAACCATAACTGCGTAGCCTTCTGGCATATAGGGGATCATAAATAGTTTTAATCCGCATAGAATTCCAACGAAGCCAAAGCCTAAGTACAAACTACTTTGCTCTAATGCCCCAAAGGCAAATGTAATGATAGACATCGTTAGGTAAACTGGCCCCAATCCCTTCGCATAATTTGGGCTCAAGACAAATACAAGGGCAACTAAATGCAACAATTGAAATCTTCCTAAGATTCTATTTGGATCGGTTAGGATACGTGCGAATTTCGTGAGATATGCTGATAATTTTCTTGAGCGACCTATTCCGTGCACTGTTAGGCCAAAATACGCAATCAGAATAAAGAAATTAGAAATGCGCGTAAAAAAGTATGAAGATGAATTCAAGGGGAAAAGCGTACTTGCCGCCCCACTGAAGAAAAACATAAAACCAAGCCATGCATCGAAGTATTGTTCCATCGGGGACAAGGCAAAATTAAATTTTACCATTCTAAAAATTATTTGATTGAATAGAAATATTCCGAAAAACAAAGCGGCCAGGATAAGCAAAAGCTGCGATCGAAAGAATTCAACGAATTTCTTAACCCTCTCCACCTCATAAGATGAACCGACAACAGCTGGAGCGCCGATATGGCCAAAACGCCGATAATTGTCGGGTGACCAAACTTTAACTAGAATGTCCCCTTCACAATTTAATTCAGTCAAGCTAATCGTTCGGTATAGATTTAGCCCGTCGAGATTCTTGCCCGCGTCCTCAATGTTTCCAAACTTAGTGTGCCCTCCAAACCCGTTCGCGCAACTAATATCAACAGCATGCAACAGCACACCTAGGCCTATTGCCTCTGGCCTTATTCCTGAGCCAAAGAGCTTTTGGGGAATTCTATAAATCGACTTACACTCAATATTTGCTATTTTTTTATCTTCACATGGGTGCTCAAACTGTTGCAGATATCCAATTGGCTCTAATCGGCCAACAGAGAACAGCGAAATATAATAAGGCCCCCACTCGCTAGCGTATCCGATCACAAGGGAGAGTATGAGGAATGAAAATACTTTTCTCATTCTCGGTCTCCAAAGAAGCTTAAATGTTTAGGATGATAAATGGCCCATGTCATATTCTTTGTTGCAATAGATTCATCTTTTTCATTTTCACACAAAATCTGCACATATCCAGGCGATGTAAATCCCTGAGCCCTCACATGAGCCTTTATTAAGTTTTCTAAAGATGATCTATCGGATGCATTTAAATAGTGTAAACCCGTAGGTATGAGCCAACCGACGTCTGTAGTGCGATTTTGACTCGACCCGAGAGGAAAACTTTGAATAACGAAAATATATTTAGCCGTCTTCCCCTCAATAATAGAATATTGCCGCCGAAGAACGTGCCCAGAGGAATAGATAGATTTTGATAGTCTTGGCGATGCAAAAGTGTCGATTGAGAAATCAAAATTTTCTAATAAAGAGCTGATTTCCTTAAATTCTGACCGATTTAGAATATTTGATATAAGCGCGTGCTCAATTGCACCAATCGGCGTTAGCGTCCATTGATTTGGTACAACGGCCGTGGATTCATTTTCAGCGTTGAACCTATGATATTTAGTTTGGATTATAATTGTCTCATCGTCATTTGCCTGCTGCCTCAAATACTTATCGAATTCACTCCAAATTGGGTGGCCAATATTATATCCTAGTAAAATCTTTGGACACGGACTAGAACTCAAACAAAATTCTTTAAAGCTACTAATAAATTTCGGGAAAAATTCTGCGGTAAGTTTTCGTTCTGACGGTATCATTCCTGCTAAATCACCCATATGCCAAAGATTATCTGCGATCTGAATAGCGCTCATGTGGCCACGAACTTCGCCACTTTCATTGCGCTCAATCCAACGATGCATCCATTCGCCTTCATTAATCTTGCTGGCCAATCCGTCATCAAATGCTTTCGCAAATGGCGATTGCATTCTCAAAAAACCAGCTGCACTAGCACCAGACTCACAGAACAATTCCATCAACTCAGACCCAACGGCGCTCGAAGTAAATGTTCCAGAATTTTGAAAGTTTGCTAATTTTTTCAACCAGAAAAGGCGATCTGCATTGCTCCCATGGGTAAATTGAAATCGGAAAAGAGAATCAGAGATTCCTACTAGTTCTGCAATCAAAGATTTGTCTTGAAATACCACTCCGATACTTACTGGGAGAAGCTGTGAATCTGCTATATCCAAAAGCCGCGCTGAAAATCCACTCACGGAAGCATCATGGACTTTCATCTCTATAGAATGAGATGGATTCATAGGAGATCGAACTTGAATATTTAGTTCAGGGTTTACTCGCTTTGAGAAACGGCGATCTGTATAGTTCGGTCGATCATTCGCTGCCATCACAATTGAAATAGGAATTGAAAGCTCCTGCTGAATACCAATTCGATACTGGCTTTCCGTATTTGCCTTACCCTTATCCAAAAGCTCAATGCGAACTATGCGGCCCGAGATACTCAATGATCCTTTTGGCGTGACCCATTTGCCATGCACTTGGGCACCGATGCCGATTGGTAATTTACTCATCACTTTTAGCACACCACCGAAACCGGTTTGGGAGGTATTTTCTAGTGTAAAAAGGCCCTCTGAATGAAATCCTGCATGTTGAATCACCAGCGGGAGAAAAATCGTTTCAGTGCTGCTTGGAGTTGTGCGCTTCTGAACGCGACGATTGAATACTTCCAGCGTATCCGGCATTTCAGCCCGATACTGCCCATCCTCACACCTGTGTAAGGTTACCTGGCATGATCCAGAGAAATGAATAAAATGGCATTGCAATTTAACATCACATTTGGCGCCTTTGCGATCAGAGTCCGTTTCATCAGCGGTAAAAGTAAGAAAAAGAGTACGAGACGAATCTTTTGCGCGACCAGACGTCTCATGAAAATCTGTAATGAGGGCACCTTCGGAAAAGCCGTCCCCTTCCACTTGGAGTGGCCGAGAATAAAACATAGCTTCTTTGAAAAGCCCCGCGATTACTCGCGGATCATCCAGTTGCTTTTTCTTCATCGCGCTTGGCTGATTCCTTTCTCCTAGGCAATTTCACAAAGGCCTCTTCCCCAAACCCTCTACTCCTTAGGCCCTTCATTGCAAATTCCGTAATTTCTTCCGATTGAAGCAATGATTTGCCTGCAATTGTGCTTAGCCAATTCTCTCGAGACGCAGAGAAACTAGGTGGAGAAAAGCTTGGGCCGATGAGTGCTGAACAAATCCCCAGGCGCAAACAACTCATCGAAATAATGGAAGAGGCATCCGGCTGGGCCGGGTCAGCTCGAAATTCTAAGGTGCCAAAAAGCTTAGGACGGATAAGCTGTAGATCGCGTACCGATTTTATAAAACCCGTCCAAGTACTAAATGGATTTTCATGAAGCTCGTTGACTGTTTTTCCTGCAAACGAATCCAGCGGACCTCCATATAAAGGAGAATCTAGCATTGACTGAATCCATAGCTTCATTGACCAGTCTGGTAACTTCGGGAATCCAACTAATGGATACTCGGAAAAAACATCGTTGTAGCCGGCCCATCTTTTGCGCAGAACTTCTTTTGCTCCACCAATCTCGGACTCCAACGACATTAGGGCATAACTAGTTAATAAGGGTTCAAAAGAATAGAGAGACCTCACATAGGCCGGCCGGCGCCACCATTGAGTACCGCCTATATGAGTTTGCGTAGCGGCGATTACTGCCGCATAGTTTGCATTGAGCGGGTCAGAATGTTGGAGCTTGCGATCCAATAAAATTTTTCTATAGTGGCGCAGATTTTTGAATTCAGACAATTCACTTGTTACTCTTGAATCGTTTGCCTTTTGAGGAATACTCGGCACACTTAAAATTCGTAAATTTAATTGATCAGCGACTTTTTCGAGGAGCGAAAAAAAATCAGTCACACTTTGATTCATTTCTTTCATCGAATTAGAGTAACCAAAGGCCACCTCTAATAAATGTGGATGATGATCATACTTGAGAGCCGTATAGCGGCCGTTAGCGTGGTTCTTCGAAACCCGTGCGATGTATTCTCCGTAAATGACTTCTCGCTCAATTTGTTGAATGTGCCAACCAGGCTGCTCAGACATTGTTCTAAATAGAAGCTGACTCTCCTCATGAGTAGCAGGCTCTCCATCAGGAGACGCGAGAAAAAATTCATGCTCAATTCCGATTGTGAGCTCTTGCGGATTGTCATGCCGAACGCTCGGATTCGGCTCGAGCTGCTGCAAAATAAAATGCTCGAGCTGCTCTGCTAACTTAGAGTTGGAATGAAAACTATCAGGCATACCGATTCCTCATCTATAGGTATCGGTAAGATCTGGATTTTTTTCATGTTTGCAAAATAGTTTTACGGAGAACGTGTACCTTAGTCTTTAATAACGATTCGATTCACTCCATAGTAGGCAAATCGCCAGCTTGGCTCGACTAGCCCCTACTTCCCCATCACTTCCGCTTTCGTGTGGAAAGCTGTTTTGTAGATGCGCTCTTCTAGATTGTCTTTCGTTACGGGAAATACATCCATCGCAATCGTGGGCACGCTAAAGCTGCCGCTCTTGGTATTGCGATCGGATTAAGGAGAGGATTTGGCAAAACAACTCTTCTCGCGTGGCTATAAAAATCTCTATTTAGCCACAGGCCATAGCCCCGAAAACCTCAAAGATATGCCGTGGCTCAAAGGAATCATCGGCAAATCTCCCCCATGGCTCGCCTAATCACTTCCCCACAACGTCCGTTTTTCCCGCCAAGCCGAGGTCTTAGTGCCACGTCTCAGGTTTGCTCTTTCAACTCATTCCATGGGGCCAACCATACCGTAATTGAATCCTACAATAGTCCAATAAATCAAATACTTAGACTAACATTATAAATATATGCATATTTTATACAATCTCGAATAGAATGGACACAATGTCCGGCTGTGACTAGATAATCATTACTAACTAAAAAACCAGAACATTCTGAAGCGGCAATTTGATTGGCAAATCTTTCATTACTGCAAATTCCAATTTCTTCCTTCAGTGAGCCTGCATTTATTAAAACTGAATATCCTTGATCAACTAATAAAGAGTCTTGAATCATAGCTGCAGTTGAATCAGCAAGTTTTTTATAGAGTCCGTTACTTGCTTGATAAACATCATAGCGAGTGTCAGTACCGTAAATAACTTGTCTAGATTCTGTTGCCA
>CAIPTA010000026.1 GCA_903867855.1 Oligoflexia bacterium
GAGATCCTCAATATATGGCTCTATGATTGGAAGTGAAATTGAAATTAATTCGGGATTTTTTTGCCATTCTTGCAATGCCGTGGCTCGAGAATCAAAATATTCTCCCATAGCAAATGAGATGGATAGACCACATATTGCCGCACAGGCGCTTGCTCTAATTGCCTTTTCTCGAATGAGATAATTTTGTGGTTTCATTTCCCCTTCCATAGGAACACGAAAAATCCTTCTTCCTTGATTTTAAAAGTCTAACCGGCTTTTTCGTGATTGGAAAGGCAAAGAATATGACAATTTGTCAACATTCTCCCTGGAGTGTAGAACACCGCACCTAGTGTAGCTTATTTTTGGCGGCCCTTACGCGCGCCGCGGCAAACTCTTTTTGCGCTGACATTTCAGCATATTCTGCGCTGCTCGGCTTAATGGACTTCAATTTCTCGATCGCATCCTGAAGCCCCAACTCGGCCTCGGCCAGATTGAGCTCCTGAGACATTTCCATCGTTTCCGCCAAAACTGTAATCTTTCCGGAAACCACCTGAGCAAAACCACCAGTCAAGAATGCGATTTCCCATTGGTCATTTACTTTGTAACCAAAAGTGCCCAACCGCAACGATGTTAGAAAGTTAATGTGACCCGGAAGAATGGTGAGCTGTCCCATAGCACCAGGAAGCACAATTGCCTCGGCATTAATTCCCGATACAATCGGCTTTTCTGGAGTAACAACATTTAGCTCAAGTGTAAGGGCGGCCATTTTCCTTAACCCTTCATCTTCTCAGCTTTTTCAAGAGCCTCTTCAATGGTTCCTACGTAAAGAAATGCCTGCTCTGGAATATTGTCGTATTTTCCTTCAAGGATTTCTCGAAATCCACGGATGGTGTCCGCAATTTTGACAAATTTTCCCGACATACCCGTGAACTGCTCTGCCACAAAGAATGGTTGAGACAAGAATCGTTGCACTTTTCTCGCTCTGGTAACCACGAGTTTGTCGTCTTCTGACAATTCGTCCATACCAAGAATTGCAATGATGTCTTGCAACTCTTTGTAGCGTTGAAGTGTAGATTGTACCCAACGAGCAACGCGGTAGTGCTCTTCACCAACCACATCGGGAGCCAAAATTCGAGAAGTAGATGCCAATGGGTCCACGGCGGGATAGATTCCAAGCTCGGCGATCTGGCGGCTCAAGTTCGTGGTTGCATCAAGGTGGGCAAACGCAGTTGCCGGTGCAGGATCTGTATAATCATCTGCGGGAACGTAAATCGCCTGAATTGAGGTTACTGAGCCCTTGGTTGTTGAAGTAATTCGCTCTTGGAGCTCGCCCATCTCTGTCGCAAGAGTTGGTTGATATCCCACAGCAGAAGGAATTCGTCCTAGTAGTGCGGATACCTCGCTTCCTGCCTGAGTAAACCTAAACATGTTGTCCACGAAGAAGAGTACGTCTTGGTTCTCTTCATCCCGGAAATATTCTGCCATCGATAGTGCCGATAGGGCCACGCGAGCACGGGCGCCTGGTGGTTCATTCATTTGTCCATATACAAGCGCCGTTTTTTTAATAACCCCAGACTCTTTCATTTCCATCCAGAGGTCGTTTCCTTCACGCGTACGCTCGCCCACACCAGCAAATACGGAATATCCGCCGTGTTGGGTGGCAACGTTATTGATCAGCTCCATGATTAATACGGTTTTTCCTACACCCGCACCACCAAACAAACCGATCTTTCCACCCTTGGTATAAGGTGCCAGGAGATCAACCACTTTAATTCCAGTGTAAAAGGGCTCAACCGCCACAGAAAGGTCTGTGAATTTCGGGGCTGCGCGGTGAATGGGATACGATTTTTTCGTAAGTACCGGCCCCAGCTCATCCACTGGCTCTCCAATAACATTCAGGATTCGTCCAAGCGCCTCTGCGCCAACCGGAACACGGATTTGATCCCCCGTATTTACGGCGTCCATCCCTCGGGTTAGACCCTCGGTCGTATCCATGGCAATACAACGAACGGTGTTTTCCCCTAAATGTTGGGCAACCTCAGCCACGAGATTACCAATTTTGTCGTCAATTGCAGGGTTGGTAATGCGAACGGCGTCGAAAATTGCCGGCAATTTACCGCCAGGGAACTCAATGTCCACAACGGGGCCAACGATCTGTTTAATTTTACCGAGCTTGGAGTCATTTACTTGTGCTGACATTGATATTCTCCTAAATAAATACTATTTTAAAGCTTCTGCGCCCGAAACAATCTCGAGCAATTCTTTTGTAATGCTTGCTTGTCTTAGTTTGTTAAATTCTAAGGTTAGCTTGCGAATCATCTCCCCGGCGTTTTTGGTAGCATTATCCATGGCCGCCATTCGGGCGCCATGTTCGCTGGCCAAGGATTCCAGCACTGCACGATACACTTTTGACTTAAAATATCTCGGCAAGAGTTCGTCCAAAATCTCTTCCCTCGCGGGCTCAAATAAAAACTCTTGTGCGCTAGCGGCCTTTTCTGCCGTCAAGTCTACCGGGAGAAGCTTGGTGCGCGTTACTATCTGAGAAATTGCACTCTTGAATTCCGCGTAAATGATTCGAACCTCGTCGAACTCTCCGCGCACAAACTCCTGAATCATATCTTCAGCTACCGCCTGTACTTTTGCGTAGGTAACGGATCGCAAAAAGTCTGGGTAGTATTTATGGACGGGAATCTTTCTAAGATTTAAA
>CAIPTA010000027.1 GCA_903867855.1 Oligoflexia bacterium
ATCACGTAATAGTTCATTAGCCTTATGGCGAATAGCATCTGCTTGTTCGAGGCTCATGGAGTGCACGAAAATTTCTCCCGTGGCAGCGTACATTCTAGAAGTTATTTCCCACACATGCACGTCGTCAATCTTTTGAATCGCGCCATCGAGCTCTTGCAGATCTTTCAGCAGAAGTTCTGATTTAATATGTTTCGGTGTGCTTTCCAGCAACACATGCGCAGTATCGATCATTAACCTTATCGACCAGTACGAAATCAAAACACTCAATACCATCCCGATAATCGCGTCTATCTGCACGTATCCAGTATAATGAATGAGAACTGCCGCAATCATTACCGCCAAGCTGCCTAGCGCATCACTCAACACATGCAGCAAGGCCCCGCGAATATTGCGATCCTCATGGTGACTGTGATGACCGTGCTGGTGATCGTGAGCGTGATTATGGTCGTGATCGTGCGCATGTCCGTGATGATGATGGTGCTGGTGGGCCTCCCCGCGCATCACGAGCCAAAGGGCTGCGGCAGAAAGGAGATTTAAAATGAATCCAACGAGCGCCGTGAATAGTAGAGGCCCCGCAGCAAGAGATTGCGGTGTGATCAATCGCTCCACTGATTCCCAAATCAAAAATAGGCTCACCGCCAAGAGCAAAACCCCGTTCATAAAGCCGGCCAATACTTCTAAACGGTAAAGCCCAAAGCTTCTTAACTTTGTGGTGGGTCGCTCGGATAAAATCACCGCAACCAAACTAATGATCAGAGAAAATAAATCTGTGAAGAGATGGGCAGTGTCACCTAAGAGCGCGATACTTCCAGTATAGAATGCCCCCACTAATTGCACCAAGAAGGCGAGCACACAGAAAAAAATTGCGATTAGCAGCGCACGTTTTTTTCTTTGATTCGGTGTTGCCACATCATGCGGAGATCGCCACTTCGCCATAGTACTCCTAAGCTTAACGCTATTCCTTGCTTAGCTTTAAGTCTAGATCGAGGCGGAGCTTTCCATCAAGATAAACCGTGTGATTGGGATAATTCCCTGTTGCGATGATCTTGATCTCAAAGTTCGCGTAGCGATCCAAGTAGGGTCGAATATTTTCTTGAGATACATGAAAACTCAGAGTTTGAGTGCCCTTATCGTAGTCAGCTCCTGTATCCGCAGAAGCCAAAAGCACCTGCGTCGGCAAACTCCCCGTGCTAGAACTTGTATTTTTCTCATCCTTGAAAAGCAGATAAACTCTCACCTCTTTAAGAAACTCATCTATTCCAACATCCGGACACTCAAGCACTAACCAGCAAGTATCGGGTTTCCAATCGGGCCCACGTAATTCCCGCGGAGTAATACGAATGGAGCCTGAGCCCAAGCGTAATCCCGAAACTATGCTCATCACGCGCGGATCATTCCATGCCGCATCTTTTGGCAAAGCGGGATAAGAAGTGGATGGCAAAGGCGGCAAAAGAGATGTGGTTAAATCGATCGGTAACTCTACAAGCCCGCCCACTAAGGGAATCCAGCCAAATATAGTATCCGCAAGCTGATGAATTCCGCTCGGATCCACCGTGGTTGGATTTATTGTAGACCAGTATTGCACATGCTCATCCTTAAGCTGAATCGCTTGTGCTGCATAAATCGGCTGAATGCTTTCCTTATACTTACTGCCACAGGCTGCGAGCATTAGAGTGAGTAAGATCATGCTGGGGAGGCCAAATTTGCTGCTCATGCTGTGTTTCCTCTGTTGCTAAAATCCATCCGATACCGCTGAATTATAAGCCAAAATACACGAAAGAACGGAGGCTAATCCCTGCCAAAAATCGGCAAAAACTGTCAATGCCCTAGAATGACTCCTCCGCTCATTCCCGCTACCCTCCAAAGGATGAAGAGCTTAAAAATATGCCTTAGTGTCTCATTCTTACTTTTTGCCCAAGCCGCTATGGCTGATACTACGCAGCTTCCCGGGGGAATTGGCGCCGTTATCTTCAAGTATATTAGTGCGGATGTACCAGACTCTTTCGGGAAATCGGGAGATTCCAAGGATTTTTCGATCAAGGAAACCTTGGGGGCGAGCATTATTAAGGGAATCTCTTCAGATGTTTCGGCCGTCTACGATCAGCTACACGCACTCGCCCCTGCCATCGCTAACAATATAAACTTAGGTTATGTAGACTTAGAGCCAAAAATCCACGTTACGGCGAATGTGTATGGCCTAGCCTTTGGCATTTCCGATCGCGTGATGCTCGCCGTTGGAGCACCAGTGATGCATGGAGAAATTCACGTGAATGGCGGATATGTAAACTCTGGCTCCATCGGAGCGGCGGCTCAACAGTTGAAAAAAGTTACAGATCCGAACTCCAAGGATCTCGCCTTCGCTATGGGGCAAGCCCTCGAGCAACTTCCCACCATTCGCGGAGAATATTTACAAAATGTGATCGTGAATACCTATCACTACAAGCCAATCGGAGATTGGTCAGCCACGGGAATTGGAGATATGCAGAGCTACCTGCAAATTAAACTCTACGATGGAGAGGACTATCGTCAATCCTTAAAAGTTGGTGCAGATATCCCAACGGGTAAACCAAGCGATCCCGACAATCTTGTCGATATTCCTTTCGGTCAGGGCTACTTCGATAGCTACTTAGAATCTCTTCATGATTTTTCGCTTCTGGGAGATAATGATTTAGTGATGAGCTTGGTGGGTCGCTACCAATATTCTTTTGCGACTACGCAAACTTTCCGCCTATCTCCTAGCACAAGCTTCCCCCTCACCGATCAAGAGGAAGCCATTCACTATAAACCTGGAAATGCGTGGAGCACGGGTATTGGACTTTCCACCAAGTTCTTTAAGAATTTCACTGCGGGGATTTCCTACTTATATAAGTCGAAGGCCTCTGATTCTATCCGCGGCAACCGATCTAGCTACGACTACTCCATTCTGGAAGATGCTACCAATAGCAATGCATCCACGGTGGGAGCCGAAATCTATTTCAATACAATTCAGCTATTTAAGAAAAAAATATTCCCCATTCCCTTGAGAGTTGGGGTTGAGGCAAATCGAGTGGTAGCGGGCTTAAATACACAGCAAGTGAATCAAATTTCCTTGAACGTGCAAACATATTTTTAGTTTTTCGAATAGCGAAACGACTCTGCGAAACAGGAAAAGAAATTTCCGTTACTATAGTTTTTAAAGCACTTTGTGGCGCTGTTCGCACTTGCGATACCTCTGCCGCCTTGCTTTAAGTATTCCCTACCAAAGAAGATAGCGGTGCCCATGAGACAAAAAACGGCGCTAAAGTTGAGTATTTTCTTAAACACAAATCTCTATCGGAGATTGTTGCCAAAAGAAAAAGCGAAAAAAGAAATGATAGCGTGTAACGCCCCCTTAACCCTAAGTTAGCCATCAATAGCTGCCGATAGTAGAGGCACTATGAAAACAATTCTTTTATTTCTGCTAGTACTTTTACCGGTATCGCCTGCCAATGCCGCAACTCTTGGTATCCCTGATGGCATCTACGATGGCGGTGGAAGTTTAAAACCACTGAATAAACTCGAACCTCAGCTCACCTTCACTTCTCACCGAATTATTAAAAATGGCACCGTGGAAGCCTATTCGTCGGCATATTTATTGGGCATTAAAATCATCAGCATTGCGGCCCGATTGCAAATGGTTCCGGATCAAATTCAAAACGAATACAAAGTTTTAGACCTCGATCATAATCGAAAACAAGTTGGGGAAGCTTTTTGTCATGATGGAAGTTGTAATTTCACTGCTCGAGTTTCCGTAGACGATAAAGTTTCCGGCCCCAAGGGGGAATTTTATCTAAACGAAACATGGACTCCCATCGACCACGGCTTTCGCTTAAGTGAAGGCAATCAAATCTATAAAGGAACCCCTGCCGACTATAATGGCGAATTTTATAGCCAAGACGCTTCCTATGAACAAGTGCGCGATCTCGTGTTCGAGGCGCCACTAAAGAGCCCGCCAAAATGGGAGGGAATTGACCCCAAGCAAGTGATGAATGCTTTTTTCCTTCGCACTGGTGAAATTGTTGATCGCAGTCATGCCACCTTTGAGAGTGAAAGTAATTTTCGCCCTGCACGTCCGAAGCTGCTCCATCCTGTGGGCATCTGCGCAGAAGCCGAATGGCACATCACCACTAGCTCAAAAGCAACTGGTCTCTTTCGTAAAGGCACTAGAGTGCCCGCTCTTATCCGTTTTTCCGCTGGCACATCTGATTCTGTCTATCTCCCCAAGGGCCCGGGCAGAATTTTTGGCCTTGCCGTAAAACTCTTCCCTACGCACAACGAGAGCGAACCCGTGGAGACAGTGAACATTCAAATGTTAGATCACTATGGCTTCGATCGCACTAAGCGGAAGCGCTACTTTTTCGAGGATTCTGAAAGTGGAGACACGCCAGTATTCTTTACCAATGTAGCTCCCGCTGAAAGCGCTTTTGGAAAGGCATTAGCCACTTTTTTTGATCGATTCGATAAGCCAAACTTTTCTCGACCTGTGTATCCCCTAGCGCAAATCGATGAACACGGAAATAAAGTTGAAAGCGAAGTTTCTCCCTATGAAATTCGCCTTATTCCAAACTTCAAACCAAACACGATTGATCCAGAGCATGAAAATATTGATTTCAGAACTGAACTTTCAGAATTAAAACCGGGCAGCGTGAAGATGGACATTGTGATCCAAAGTTATGAGCCAAAAAACGAGACAGAAAACTTAGAAATGGTGAATGAAAAAATCGGCACTCTCGAAATTGGAAAAATGGTGCTGTCGAATACTTGCGACTTAAATCTGCACTTCAATCATCCATTCAATCGATTCAAAAAAGTACTGCACTAAGAGAGTTTATTTTTATCTTCTTTCGGTGGCAACACTGCATCAGGATGACGAATCCCCGGTTTCTCATCGTGTCCGGGAGAGGATTTAATATCTTCTTCGCCGCTTAAGCCTTTTTTAAATCCCTGAATTCCTTTGCCGAGCGCAGAGCCTAGCTGAGGTAGCCTACGAGAACCAAAAAGCAAGGCAACGATGGTGATGATGATTAGGTGTCCAAAGCTTAGTCCAAACATAGTTACTCCTTAAAGGCCGCTACTTTGCAGCTCTTTATATATCAAGCTATAGAGCTTGATACTTTCTTGTTCAAGCGAAAAAAAACGAAAACTATCATGGCCCATCTGTGAAAGATGATCGAGATTTAATCGTGCAATTTCCTTGCCCCAGGATTGAGAACTCAAGGGAACAATACCATCATTAGGCTCTTCCGCCATTTGCCCCTGCATTGAGCGTATCCAATAGTAGGTAGGATAAAGCAGCGGACTCATAGTGCGCGTAAACATTTCTCCCGTTGTTACCACAGAAAAATATTTTATGTCGCTCCGATCCGGAACTCTGGGGTTGAACTGCTTGGCCATGAACTCTGTGGTTAACTCTTTCAGGAAACGTCGGCCCACTAAATCATAGCCCAAAATGCGAAAAGTATAATACCAAGACCCACGCTCATTCACTTGCTTGAAACCCCAGTCAGCTAAGGGTGTGCCTCGGTGTGGGCTACCGATCGTGGTAATCGAAACCACTTGATTCGAATGCAACACAGAAACCAGATAGCGTGCATCTAAACCGCCGAGAGAGTGCGCAATAATATTTACTTTTTTCCCGGCCATATTTTTTTCTAAAAAACTCTTCAAAACCATGGCGCACTCTTCAATCGTGGCATCGCTCGGCAGATCTACGGTACTCACCTCTGTTTTTGAACTACGCAATAATTCAGGCACATGTAAGAAATACTCCCCTAAATCGAAGGGTCCCACGATTAAGCGCCCCCCCCCCATCGTTGCCCCATGCACTAGGAGAATAGGATTTTTGAGTGGCTGAGCTAGGCTGAGCTCATCCGCGATCGCTAGGCTAGAAAAAAATAAACAGAAAAGAAAAATCCACTTCATATATTTCTAATTCCCTCTAAAGGAGGGATTTTCGCCGCCGCCCTCGCAGGGAAAAAAGCAGCTGCCAACACGATCAAAATGGCGGTGAGCACCACTCCAAATAAAAATGGAATAGAAATATGCACCGGCAAACTGCGATCGTAGAAAATATCGGGGAGCTCAATAAACTGATAGCGCTTCAACGCGAGAGATGTGCCCACGCCAATCACTAATCCTAAGAAAGTGCCAAAGTTACCAATCACTGCTCCTTGCACCAAGAATATTGCCCCCACTTGCTTGGAGCTGGCCCCCATGGCTTGGAGAATCGCAATTTCCTTTCGTTTATCAATCACCGTCATTTTGAGCGAAGTAACAATATTAAAGCTCGCCACCAAAATGATCATGGTGAGGATCACAAACATGGTTATACGCTCTAATTTGAGCGAGGCGAAGAGATGAGCATTCAGTTCATCCCAGTCACGCACCCGATAGGCAGGGCCCATATAGGAGCGAATTTTATCGGCGCTCACTCCGCTATGCTCAAAATCTTTCACTTCTATTTCTACTTGATTCACTGCTCTTGGCTTCCCAAGGAAATCTCGCACAGCCGCTGCCGTGCCATACACGGTGTGCAAATCTTTTTCTGGAATCCCGCTCGAGAAAATACCATCCACATGAAATACACGCATCCTGGGCACGCTCTCCATGGGTCCCTCTGTTTCAATGGGACTAATCACCGACACCTTATCGCCAGAGAGCACCCCAAGCTGGTAGGCAAGCTCTTGGCCAATCCAGAGACCATCCGCAGAAAGAGTTTTCGGCCCAGACGATGCCTCTACCAATAATTTGCTAATCAAACTCGCATGCGATTCCGAGATTCCCCGCAAGCTCATTCCGGAAACTTTTTTTCCCGATTTCAAAATCGCCTCAGTGGCGAGCACAGGATTCACCATCTGAATATCAGGAGAGAGCGAATAGACTCCGCTCAATTTTTCTACGGGCAATTCAAAGTAGGGATCTTCTGCATCCCCCACCTTAGTTACCAAGATATGAAAATCCCCTTGCGCAAGACGGGTCTTCAGCGCTCCTTCGAAGCCATCCATCACGGAGAGAATAACAATGAGAGTTGCCACTCCGAGGGCTACCCCGGCGATGGACAAAAAAGTAATGAGAGAAAGAAAAGCGTTACTCTTTTTCGAGCGCAAATATCGAAGCCCAATAAAAGAGGAAACGCTCATGGTTTTTAGTAGAAGCTACCCTTCGCAGCCACTGCTTTTAAGGCAGAGTTAGGCTTGGTGCGCTCACCGCCGCCGGCCGCAGAGAATTTCTCTAATGCCTCAACGATGCGCTGAGGGCCTTCGCTATCTGCATAACGAATTAAGCCGCCACGGAAAGGAGGGAAACCCGTGCCCATGATCATTCCGAGATCTACTTCGCCAGGCCCCTTTACCACGCCCTCTTGGAGCGCGAGGGAGGCTTCGTTTACCATTGGGTATGTCATGCGTTGCACGAGCTCTGCATCGCTCAAGTTTACGCTCTTGGTAGAACGTCCCGTAGCTAATTTATCAATCTCAGGATTGAGCCCTGCTGGCTTGCCATCTTCATAGAGATAGAAACCCTTGCTGTTCTTCTTGCCCAGTAAACCCGCCTTCGACATCACTTCCGAGAAGCTGGAAGCTTGCGCGCGAGCCCCAAAGGCAGTGTGCAGGATTTTCGCCACTTTCGAAGCCACATCCAAGCCCACTTCATCGGCGAGACGCATTGGTCCCATCGGCATTCCAAACTCTAGCATCACGCGATCGATGCGTTCCACACTCACGCCTTCTTCAAAAAGAAAGAGCGCTTCGTTCATATAGGGAAGCAGCAAGCGATTCACGAGGAAACCCGGACCATCCTTCACCACGATCGGTGTTTTCCCGAGACGCTTTGAAAGTTCAAAGAGGGTTGCCACTGTTTCAGGGCTTGTTTTCGCTCCAGCAATCACCTCTACAAGAGGCATGCGCGATACTGGATTAAAGAAGTGCAAGCCAGCCACTTTATCCGGACGGGTAGCCGCCGACTGAATCTCCGTGATCGACAGCGAAGAAGTATTCGAAGCAAAAAT
>CAIPTA010000028.1 GCA_903867855.1 Oligoflexia bacterium
AAGCAGCTGAGCGCTTGGCTTGCCCGATCCATATTCTAAGGCACCAGTACCAATCATCCAGGCGGTAGCGGCAAGAGCACTCACTCCCAGCACCAGGCTCGACCAAATCATTTTTGTGCGCCTCAAATCCGTAGATAGAGCATAGCCAATCCACTGCACGAATAGCAGCGCCAATAGAGCATCCACTTTGCAAAGTATAACGGCGAGAGCAGAAAAAATGCTGAGCGCGTAAAGCTTCCCACTCTTTTTTTGTGCCGCTAGGATGGTTAAGAAAAAGTGCACAGCGAGAAAGGCGAGTCGTGGATTATCAATCCATACTTTCGTGTTTGTTTGCGCAAACACAGGCGAGAAAGCAATCACCATACTGATCAGTGCCGTTTTTAGTGGCGACGTTAAGAGTTGTAAGCGATGGAGGCTCGCGAGCGTGAAAAAATAGAAAATCGCGAAGCATAGAAATTGAGCCACACTCAAGCCGAAGTTTAGCTCGTGAAAAAAGAGGGAAACGAAACTAAAAAAATAGATCGCGAAGGGGGGATGATAAAAATAGGGAGCGTTATACATGGATTGGTCTGTATATACATTCGAGAGTAGGACGTGCCCTTTCAGGGTATAGCCATGGCCTGCCCGTAATTGTTCCACCAGCGCGCGATAAATCATTTCATCGTAGTCGAGAAAAAATTGAGTGTGAGCCAGACGAACGAAGAGTCCGATCAAAAAAATCGCAAATACGAAGGCGAGGCTAGGGATTCGTTTTTTCATATAGAGAACATGGCCTTAGGGTTCGCGGAATCTTCCTATAAAAATACTCAACTTAGAGAAAAGTGGCAAGCTGTAGATGCTAGCGCGTAAGTTACGGAATACTTACGGAAGCATTTGACTTACGGAATACTTACGGTTATTCTCAATATAAGATCCCACTACCATCATCAGTTCCAAACGCAGCGCTACGGCTATGGGGATTTCTTTCACCTAAAAAGGAAATAGGATGGCAGCACTTTCCATAGCGCAACTGCGAGAAATGATTGGCACTAAGACCAGTAAAGAGTTCTTCGCCTTTGCTTCGCTCACGAATGGTTTGCCAAAAGGGGCAATCACAGAAATTTCTGGCGCGGGCAAAACGGAATTTGTGCTGCAGTTTTTGAAAGAGCAAACGGAACTAAAGATCGCTTGGATTGAAAGTCAGCTTTCCATTTTTCCTTTCGCCTTCGAGCAGAGGGGCGTGAGCTTGGAGCGTGTGCTTTTTGTGGAGGGAGGTGAGCAGTCTAATTGGGTGGCTTTGCAGGTTTTAAAGTCGCAGGCCTTTCAAGTGGTGGTGCTCTATGAGGAAGAGTGCGAACTCAAAACACTGAGGCGTATGCAAATCGCTGCCGAGAAATCCGCTGCCTCGCTGATCTGGCTCACCTCGAAGCCCCAGGATGCCTGGCCCGTTGGCTTGCAAATTAAGGTCACAAAGCGAAATGGGGAAATCAGGCCGAATATTCTACGAGAGAGGTTTTAGATGCGAATCGTCTGCTTGCTCTTTGCTTCGACCTTAGATCTAAATCCTTTGGCAGAGGCATGTCTGCGCTTTACTCCGAAAATTGCGGCGAGTAGCGAGGCTATTTTTTTAGATATTTCTGGTTGCGAGAAGCTATATAGCGAGAGTTCTCTTTTTTTGCGGATTGGTATTTTGCTAAAGCGCTTTCAGCTAGAAGCAAAGTTCGCGATCGCGGATGATATTCCGAGTGCCCTTGCGTTTGCCAAGTATGGTGAGAAAGAAAAAGCACATCTCCCCATCGAGGCGCTGCAAGTTTTTGCTAATCCTTTTGCAGTGTCTGATTCTTTGAGCAAAGCCATATTGAGCTTTCGCCGCCTTGGGATTGATACAATAGGTGAGCTATCCGCCATTCCCAGAAAATCCGTGGCTGTGCGCTTTGGCAAAGAGGGCCTCTATGCGATTCAGATGATCGAAAATGCCTCGCATATCGCTTGGCGAAATTTCACGCCGCCGCTGCAAATCGTGGAGGCTTCTGATGTGGAGAGCGGCACAGTATTGCATAATCTAGAGCCGCTGCTCTTTGGCTTAAAAACATTGATGGATCGCGCGCTCGTTAGATTAAGAGGGCACCTCAAGTTAGCCACTCTCATCGAGCTAAAACTCACTCAAGAGAAATATTCCACGGTGAAAAATGCTGTAAGGGTTTTTCGCCTAGAGCTGAGCCAGCCACAGGGCACTGTGCTGAGTCTGCTTCCGATAGTGCGGGAACACCTGGATCGCGAGCTGCAGCGCAATCCCTTAGAGGCGCCTCTAAAGCATGTGGAGTTTTCCATTCTTCAATCGGTTTCAGGGCGGGGGGCGCAAAAAGATTTTTTCTCGAAAAAGGAAGAAGAGGAGGAAAACTTTCGTTCTATCGTGGCGCGCCTCAACGATAGGCTCGGTCTTGATAAAGCCTTCTTCGCCGCTTCCCAGGAAAGTTATTTGCCAGAGCGAGCTTGGAAGAAAAATGCGGTGAAGCCAAAGCCTGTGCAGCTCTCTATTCCAGAGCGTCCTTTACGAGTATTGAAAACACCCAAGAAACTAAAACAAGAAGAGGATTTTTTTATTTTAGCAGCTAAGCGCTGGAAAGTGGAAGCCCTGCTCGGCCCCGAGCGCTTGAGTGGAGATTGGTGGCTGCAGGATGAAGCGCGAGACTATTTCAAGGTGCTCACCGAATCTGGCGAGGAGCTATGGATTTTTTCGGCTCCCGGAAAGCGAGACTATTTTCTGCATGGAATTTTCGACTGATGTTTGCCGAACTAAAATGCAAAACCAATTTCTCCTTCTTGAAAGGCGCTTCGAATCCGGATGAGCTCGTACATCGCGCTATCGAGATTGGCTTGGAATCGCTCGCGATCAATGATGTGAACGGAGTCTATGGCCTGCCTAAGGCCTATTGGCGGGCAAAAGAAGCGCCCTCATTCAAGCTCATCACGGGCGTGGATATTCATATTCAGGATCATCCCTCCATCACCCTGCTGGCACGAGATAGAACTGCCTATGGCCTACTCTGCCGAATCATCACCGCTGCTCATGCAGACAAAGAAAAAGGAAAAGCCTTTCTTACTCTGGAGCAGTTGGCTTTTTTCTCGAGCAACAAGGGATTTTCAGGGCTAGTTTGCTTGCCTAATGCAAAATCAAACTACTCTCTACTCAAAGCGCTTTTCGAGGAGCGGCTCTATATTCCTATTTCTCGTTTTTTAGATGGGCATGATGATCAGCGGGGAACAGAGGCCTTACAAGTTGCCAAGGATTATTCAGCGCCCCTGCTCGCCACCAATGATGTGCTCTACCATGTGAAAGAGCGGAAGCCCTTGCAAGATGCCTTCACGGCGATCGGTGCTGGTGTTTCCCTGATGGACGCTGGCTTTAAGCTTCTCCCTAATGGCGAGCGCTACCTGAAATCTCCTTTTGAAATGAAGCTTCTTTTTAAGGATTTGCCGGAAGCGATTCGGGCGAGTGAAGAAATTGCGGAGAGCTGCACTTTTTCGATGTCGGAGCTGCGCTATCGCTATCCCTCCGAGTGGATTCCCAAGCAGCATACGCCAGAGAGCTATCTAGAGGAGTTGGCACTGCAAGGAGCGAAAGAACGCTATAAGGGAAATATTCCAGACGAAGTGATGCGCCAGCTGCAGCATGAGTTTTCGCTGATCCGGCAATTAAAGTTTGCGGATTATTTTCTCACCATCTATGAAATTGTGGAGTTTGCGAGATCGAGAGATATTTTGTGCCAGGGCCGCGGTTCGGCGGCGAACTCTGCGGTTTGCTATTGCCTAGGCATTACGGCGATTGATCCCGTGCGCACGAATCTTCTCTTTGAGCGCTTTATTTCCTTAGAGCGCAATGAACCGCCAGATATTGATGTGGATTTCGAGCATGAGCGCCGTGAAGAAGTGATCCAGCATATCTATGAGAAGTATGGGCGGGATCGTGCTGCGATGGTGAGTGCGGTGATCACCTACCAGAAGCGCTCTGCGTTTCGAGAATTATCGAAAGCCTTTGGCATTGATGTGGGCACGCTTTCCGCTAAAAAACTATTGCGAGATTTTGATGAACTAGAAAAGCAGAGCATCGCTCCCAATTGCCGCGAACAAATAAATGCCCTTGCGGAAGAGATGCACGGCTTCCCTCGGCATATTTCTATTCACAGCGGCGGCTTCACGCTTTCAGCGGATCCGATTATCGAGATTGTGCCCGTGGAGCCTGCACGCATGGAGGGGCGCACGATTATTCAGTGGGATAAGTATGATCTCGATTATCTAGGCCTTTTAAAAATCGATGTGCTTGCGCTTGGAATGCTCTCCGCGATCAAGAAAAATTTAGATTTAGTGGGAATGAAGCTCCACGAGATTCCCGCCGAAGATCACGCCACCTATAAGATGATCCAGAAGGCGGATACAGTGGGCACTTTCCAGGTGGAATCACGGGCGCAGATGAATATGTCTGGCAGACTCATGCCCCGCACTTTTTATGATCTCGTGGTGCAGGTGGCGATTGTGCGTCCGGGACCCATTGTTGGCAAAATGGTGCATCCCTATCTCAAGCGGAAGCGCGGGCTGGAGGCAGTAACCTATCCCCATCCGAAGCTCAGAGAAATTTTGGGGAAAACTCTCGGCATTCCTCTCTTTCAAGAGCAGCTCATGAAGATTGCGATTGAGCTCGGCGGTTTTACTGGTGGAGAAGCGGATCACTTGCGCCGGGCGATTGGGGCTTGGCGGGCGAGTGGATCGATTGAAGAAGTGGCGGTGAGGCTGCTCCGAGGTTTGCGGAAGAATGGCGTCTCCGATGAATATTCCAAAACCATCTTGGAACACATGAAGGGCTTTGCGCACTATGGTTTTCCGGAAAGTCATGCGGCGAGTTTTGCGCTGCTCACCTATGCGTCGTGTTATCTGAAGTGTCATCAACCGGCAGAATTCGCCTGTAGCCTGATCAACTCTCAACCGATGGGCTTCTATGCCCCTCATACCATCATCGATGATGCGAAACTCCACGGCGTGAAAGTGTTGCCGATTGATCTCAATCAATCAGCGTGGGATTGCACGATGGAAAAAGGCGCGGTGAGGCTGGGGCTCCGCATGGTGATGGGGCTCGCAGAAAAAGAGGCGGCAGAGATTATCCAAAATCGCCCCTATCATAGCTGCCAGGATTTTTTACAAAAGACAAAGCTGCGCACCGATGTGCTCCATCGCCTCGCGATTGGGGATGCCTTCCAGAGTTTTGGGATGAACCAGCGGGATACGCTCTGGCAGATCCTAAGTGCAAAGACGAAGGAGAGTAGCAATCAGCTCGATCTCTTCACTGGTATCACTGCCCAAGATAGCGCGAGCTTTAAAACGCTCAATGGCTATGAGGCGGTGAGTTCGGATTATGCTGCCTATGGTGCGTCTACAAAAGCGCATCCCATGGCGGAGCTGCGCAAAATCAGAAAGCTTCCCAAGCTCACGAGCTTTGAGGCAAAACGAGCGCCGCCGAAAACTTATATCAAAACATCTGGGCTGCTTCTGGTGCGGCAAAAACCGCCCACCGCGAATGGCGTCTGCTTTGGCGCCATCGAGGATGAGTTTGGTTTTCTCGATCTCGTGCTCTTTCAAAAGGAATTTGAAGAGGCCCGGGAAGTTTTCTTGAATGAGTGTTTTCTGATCGTGGGGGGCTATATCGAGCGGGATGGCCACTCTGTGAGCATGATCGTGAAAAAGGTGGAGGCGATTTTCACGGAGAAAGTGCAAGCCAAGCGCCTCAGCGTAGAGCCCACGCAGTATTTTTGGTAAAACACTTGTGCCTGGAATTAGGCAGGCTATTCTGTTCACCATGAAGTCTATTCAATCCCCCTGCCCGGCATCGATGCGCGATGTATGCTTTGAAACTCAGATTAAAATGTCTCCCGCAAAGTTGGAAAATTTTTGGCGCCGTTTACAGCTTCGCGAAACATTCACACGTGGGCAGCTTTTTCCCTATCGGGTAGAGTTCGCAGCGAGCGAACAAAGTGGCCCCTTCCAAGAGGGAGAATTGAATATTCACCATGGACCTTTCCTAAGTGCCCATGGCGCGATCGATGGCCTCACCGATTCTCATCGGGGCCTGGCTTATTATTTTGGTGCCTATGCGATAAGTTTTCGCCTCATTCGGCTAGTGCGTCTCGATTTTTACCGCGAACCAAGTGGCCTGAAAATTCGCTTTCAGGCCTTTATCTCCCCTTGGTTTATGCCCTTTTGGTCAATCGGTAATCGGATTTTCTGGGGGAGTTTTCGCCTTGCGATGTTGTTTTGAGCAGAGACTTCCGTGAAGGCAATCTACTGGATCCGAAATGATCTACGCTTGCATGATAATGCTGCGCTAAGTTTATTTTGCGAGCAGGCGTCTGAAGGAGTCGCCGTCTGGTGCACCAGCGCTTCGTTTCGCCGCGCAGGTGATCGCCGGAAATCATTTATCCTCCAGAGCGTAGAGGAATTTGCAAGCAAGCTAAGGATGCAGGGTGTGCCGGTAATAGTGGCCAATAAGTGCGCTTCGGAGTTGCTTCCGGAGTTGGCTTCGCAACTCAAAATAGAAAGAATTTTTGTTACTGAGGAATGCAGCCCAGAGGAAATGGCGGAAGAGGCCATGGTGGCAGAGTATAGAGAGCACTTCTTAACACGAGTGGAGCAGGCCGCTTTATTGCGGAAAGAGGATTTACCTTTCTCCATTTCAGAAACCCCTGAAGTGTTCACACAATTTCGACTGCAAGTAGAAAAATCGCTTCTTGTGCGAGACATATTACCCAAACCGCAGCGATGGCCAAAGGCGATAAAGATTCCTTCTTTGGAAAGCATAGAGAGTAGCCCCCTCACAGCTACTCATCCAAAGATTTCACCAGGAGAATCGGCAGGGCTTGCGAGAGTAGCAGAATATATCTGGGAGCGGGATCGATTGCGTGTTTATAAAGAAACGCGGAATGGGATGCTCCATTGGGATGATTCTTCCAAATTCTCGCCTTGGCTCTCCGTAGGGGCCCTATCTCCAAGAGAAATCTACCGAGAAATTCAGCGCTACGAATCGGAACGCTGTAAAAATGAATCCACTTATTGGCTATTTTTCGAATTGCTTTGGCGAGATTATTTTCGCTTCATCCTAGAAAAAAAGCAGGCGAGCGTGTTTGGGCGCCGCCCGCCTCTTGATGAAAGAGCTATCGCAGACTTTGCCCGTTGGTGCAATGCCGAAACGGGGGATGATTTCATTGATGCGAATATGGCTGAGCTAAATAGCACCGGGTGGCTTTCCAATCGTGGACGTCAAAATGTGGCGAGCTATCTTGCGAAAGAAGTAAATGTGCCATGGCAATATGGCGCAGAGTATTTTGAGCGCATGCTGCTTGATTATGATGTTGCCAGTAATTGGGGCAACTGGGCCTATCTAGCTGGAGTGGGGCAGGATCCTCGCAATCGAAAATTCAATAGCGCGCGGCAAGCGGAGATCTACGATCCTGAGGGAGAGTATCGAAGGAAGTGGTTAGCTCGTTAGCCATCACTTTTCTCTGAGCACAAATTCACCCCGCCATTTTTCTGGCGGCGGGGTGATCTTGAAGCCTTCGCAGCGCTTCTTTAAGAGGAGGGCTGCTTTATCGTTTGGCTTCACCTGCAAGAGATCTTCGAGAGCAGAAAGTGCACCATCCCAGTTGCGATTTTTATACTGCTCAAAGCATTCGTTGAAGCCCTTCAAGTATTCTAGATCGATGCTGCGCACATCTCCTTTTTCCGCTACCAGCTCAAAAATCGTGGCCGGTTTTGTTTTTCCGCTCACCACCACAAAATCCAAAAGTCTAAGAGCGAAATCTTTCGAAATCTGGGATACGGTGCTCTCGCTAATAATGCAGCTCGTGCCGTATACCTTATTCAAAGATTCCATGCGGCTCGCTAAGTTCACCTCATCGCCAATGATGGTATAGTTGAGTCGCTGGGTGGAGCCCATATTTCCCACCACGATTTCGCCAGAGTTAATTCCGATCCTGGTGTGGAAGGGTTTCTTTCCTTCTTTGGCCCAGCGAGCATTGAGTTCTTCGCCGCGCTTTTGGCATTCCAGCGCGGCTCGGCAGGCGAGCTCCGCATGATTTTTTAATTCTATTGGCGCTCCCCAGAAAGCCATCACCGCATCACCAATATATTTATCCACGGTGCCATTGTATTTCATGATCGTATCCGTCATCGCGCTTAAGTATTCCGATAATTGCGCGGTTAATTCATTAGGTGTGAGCGATTCACTGATGGAGGTGAAATCAGCCACATCAGAAAAGAACACGGTGATATCCCGGCGCTGACCACCCACCACCGCCTCTTGGTTTGTTTCAATCAACTGCCGCACTAATTGGGCCGGCACATATTTCTGAAAGGATTGCAGGCCATGTTTCATCCGCTTGATGGATTGGATTAGTTCATTTATTTCTCTTAGGGAGCTAGAGAAGGTGATCTCTTCATCTAGCTGGAAGGCGCGAATTTTTTCGGTTTCCAGCGCGATTTTTCGCATCGGAGCGGAGATGAGATTATTGAGCACGATGATGATGAGGCTAGATAGGATTAATCCGATCAAGCAGATCAGGGTGGCCGTGATAAAGATGGCGCGGATGCGATTAAAATACTCGGTGTGAAATACATGCTTCAACACGATGGCGATATCGCCGCGGTAGTTTTTCACAGGGATATAGATGGTGCCAGTATCTGTGGCCCGATCCTTTTCAAAATAGCTTCCGCCCGCATTCATTTTCTTTTGAATGTCTTCCCGGAAGGGTAAATTTTTAAATTCTCCATCTCGATCTTTGCCAATTGTGGTCATGAGGATGCGATCATCCACAGATTGCACCCCGCGACTCAGGTTATAGATCGCCCAACTGCCAGGGAAATCGCGATTGAGTTGCTCCAAGAAGGGCGCGCCGAAATCAAAGCCGATCTCAAAGGATCCTAGGTGTTTGCCGTTAAAGCTGAGCGGAGTAACAGCGCGAAAGCCGTAGCCGCTTTTGCCTTGCTCGAGACCTGCGATTAATTCTTGGGTGGAATTCGTTTTGAAGATCATCGGGCGATAGGCGAGATCTTCGCCGAAATGCTCTGGCTTATGCACGCGAAGGAATGTTTTGTAGCTCGGGCCATCGGCTACGTGAAATTGGAATTGCTTAAAGCCTAGTTTCTCGAGTTCTTCAAAAATGGGTTTCGATGCAGCAAGCAAACCCGCGCGATCTTGCTTCGCGAAGAGGCTCAAAATCTCCTTATTTTTTGCTGTGGTGATTACCGCTGTTCGCGGGCCAGAAATTCCAGCATCAATGGCAGTAGAAACGGATTGAATGATACGTTTCACATCTTCGGATTGGGCATCTTCGAGCACCTTTACCGTCATCCTCTCGAAGAGCACAGAAAGCGTGATCAGGAGCACTTGGATCAGAATAATCACAGCCACGAAAGAATTTCGCAGCTGACCGAACGCGAGTAGAAAATTTTTAAATCGATTCATCTGTTTTTGGCCCCTAAGCCTTTCGGTTTTTCTCAGGAAATATTGCTAACGCTAGCGTGGGGGAAATGAAGAATTTTGTGGTGGCAGGTGAATATGATTCTCCTGAAAAGTCTGCTTGGATGTGTATACGAGTCTCTTTTTTTAGACCTATCTTATTATCAAATAATTACAGGTATTTAGTTGATTATGTCGTTCTGTTTGTCATCCTATAGGCTGCTTTTATGAAAATGAAAAGCAACTTACAAGGTGCATTTTTGGTTTTAAAAAGCAACTCAAGGGATTAGGTAATCAGCGCTTACTTGAAGGAGCGTAAGCCAATTAAAAGGTTCTAGAAGCTGTAATGAATTCCGAAAATCGAATTATATTTTGTATCTTCTCCCGAATATTGAGCGAAGCGATGAATAAAGATGCCAGATAAATTTCTCGCGATTCGAATAGCGAGAAATGATTGGCCTCTGATTTTGAAGATATTACCGGCCTTATACGGAGTGTAGCGAATTTCAGAGCCAAGTTTTACCGTTGAGGAGATCTCCACCTCTCCATCAAGGTCAGCTGTTACTGTGCCTATCGGACTCTCACCAACATTAATCGCTGGCGTAAGCATCATTGATAGTCGGCATGTACTCTGCAGCTTCGATAGTCCAAGGCTAACGGAGTCTTCCACATATTTTCTCCGTCCTTCTTCAAATAAATTATGGTAGGCCCCGAACTTTAAACGATAGGAAATATCTGGATTAATTCTATTAAAATCTTTTACCGTTAGCGCATCCAAAAGTGAGATTGAGCTAAGATGAATTTTCTTTTCCGATGCCTCTAGCTCACTATTTAGAAGCATCATTTGGTCAAAGCGATAAGGCTCTTGTGAAAAATCGAATCGATCTCTATAAGATGGCTTGAATGAAAGCACCTCTCCCTTTGCGCCGGTTTCGTACGAAATACCTACCCTTGCAGCCCCAGGAGATTCTCTAATGGACTTTAAAAATTTTGCACGCAAATCGGATTTCGCTTCAGCTTTCGCGGCATAGTTGGAGTTATTGGAGATGGCATTTATGAAGGCCAACTTTTCGAAATGACTAACCGCTGTTGAATAGTAGGATGATAGAAACTGCTTTTGATTCGAATTTAGGGTGGTACAATTGAATTTAGGATCAAGTTTCATAGATTCAAGGCACTCTTTGACCGCACCAACTTCCTTAGAATCTAGAGAATCATAGTCGATTTTATTTGCCACATAGCTACTCTCCCACACTCTATCTAGGCTTATCGCCTGTGTTCGTTCTAGCTCAGCGACAAAGTCTATTGGGTAGTCTATCGATCTATTGGCTGGGATGGGGATAGTGCTATACTTAGAAATGATTCTTCGAAAAAAACTTGTGCAGTTGAACGAAAGGAATTGGTAGGGGATAGGAACACCCAACAGTGATTCTATTTCTGCTTGAAGGAGAGAGATATTCACTTTATCTGGATTGAACTTAAAGAAATATACTGTTCGATTCTCAAGCTCTGCATATCGCCTAAATGATTTGTAGAGCTTCTCCTTTGATAAGAGCCCATCGTAGCCGCCGTAGATTCCTTTTAATGCATATTCAAAGAAGCCATCTTGATCTAGCGATGCTTGAGCCATGAATGCATAGGTATCTGAATCATAGAAAAACTCGCCTTCCTTCATAAGAAAGATATGGCCAAAAAATGAGGATACAGCGCTATTTGTTGGCCCCACATAAACTAAATATAGAGCCTGATCGCTTGATTTAGGCGCGGCCTTACCCTGTATAGAAAATATAAGGCCGAGAAGTATGAAGATAATTAAAATTTTATTTTTTAACAAAAGATTCTATAGCTGCAATTAGTTCATTGAAGTTATCCAATTTCTGAACTGCATTTCTTAGTGTCTCTAAGAAATGCTTTCTCCCCTCCGCAGAATGAAGTTCCAGATTTGCATAAATATAATTCAAATGGTCGCCTCTACCTAAACGAATATTTTGTAATAGCTCATAAAAGTTAAAGGCTACATAAGATCGCAGTTGCGCTATTCGGTCTTCTGCTCTTGCTCCGGGGCTGCCTGTTTTTTCTTTTTTGGTGCGGCATTCTCCGAGGAGGAAGTTTCATCTTTTTGTAATTCTACATACAAATTGTCCGGGTCAATTTTGTTTGTTGTTCCTAGGCCGAGGTCAGTGGTTGATCCAAGCACACCACCAATAATAATATTACCCCAAAACCAAGGGTCAAGCTTCGTTTCCATTGTTGCCTGGTAGGGCTTGTAACCTTCTTTGGTAACAATATAATGCATTTTCGATTCGCGCTTAACTCTTGCTGTTACGGGCGTATTCCCAACATGGTTGCCATTAACCATTACTTCTGCGCCAGGCACGTTCGAATTGATCGTAACATTTTGGGTCGTTCCGGACATAATTGATGAACAACCAGTAGCAACGATCGCAAGAGAGAAAATTGCTAACAAATAAATAACTTTCATTTTTTACCTTCCTAATTTTCACATTTAAAATACCAGTGGAAATAGTGACTCAAAATAAATAATGAATCCAACTCATGAGCGTGTAATGCATTCGAATTTGATTTAATTTTTCTTAACTTGATGATGTATGAGCTGTGATTACGCAAATAGTTAAAAGGATTACGCCTGCTATGGCGTGATTGGTCGCGAGGGGGGGGGGGGCACCACCACCGCCGGTCTTTCGGCGTTCATACCGTTCGGGCAGCCGCACAAGCTGCAAGTGCTCGTACTGGGCCATGACGAAACTAGATCGGCGTAACGCGACGAGAGTAATCGCGCTTTCGCCGCAATTCGTCTTTCG
>CAIPTA010000029.1 GCA_903867855.1 Oligoflexia bacterium
GAAAGTTCGTGTTTCGCTTTTTCTGCCGCTTCTTTCAAGCGCTGAAGAGCCATTTTATCTTTGCTAAGATCGATGCCGCTTTCTTTTTTGAATTCATCGGCCAAGAAATCCATGATTTTTTGGTCGAAGTTACCACCACCCAAAAAGGTATCGCCGTTGGTGGATTTTACTTCGAATACGCCATCGCCGATTTCAAGCACGGAAACGTCGAAGGTACCGCCGCCCAAATCGAAAACGGCGATCTTCATGTCTTTCTTCTTATCGAGACCATAGGCAAGCGCTGCTGCAGTGGGTTCGTTGATGATCCGTTTCACATCAAGACCCGCGATACGACCAGCATCTTTCGTGGCTTGGCGTTGAGCATCGTCGAAATAAGCAGGCACAGTGATCACGGCCTCTGTTACTTTCTCCCCGAGATAATCTTCTGCGGTTTTTTTCATTTTCATGAGCACTTGCGCAGAGATCTCTTGTGGAGAATATTCTTTGCCGCTCACTTCGATACCGGCGTCGCCATTTTTGTGCTCCACGATTTTGAATGGAGTTACTTTTTTAAATTCTTCCACTTCTTTGGAGTGCTCTTTACGGCCGATAAGGCGCTTGGCTTCGAAAATGGTTTTTTCCGGATTGGTAACCGCTTGGCGCTTGGCAATTTGACCAACAAGGCGCTCGCCATTGTCTGCAAAGCCTACGATCGAAGGAGTTGTGTTTGCGCCCTCAGAGTTGGCGATTACTTTTGGTACTCCACCCTCTAAAACGGCTACGCATGAGTTTGTGGTTCCTAAGTCAATTCCGATAATCTTTCCCATAAATCCTCCTCAATTCTTGTTAAAACTTAATTCTTTTTCGCTGTGATCACTTTTGCTGCTCGCAGCAAACGATCGTGCAGCATAAAACCCTTTAATTCTTCTTTCAGCACTGTGCCCGCTTCAGCGTCTGCCGCTTCTTCGCCCACTGCCTCATGAAAATTTGGATCAAACTTTGCCGACAAACTTTTAATCTGCGTCACACCCTGAGCGCGCAAGGCTTCCATCAGTTGATATTGAATCATTTCAATCCCCACGAGCACATTCGCAAGAGCCGAACCCTTTTCTGGGCTGGAGCTTTTTGCGTGCACCACTGCGCGATCAAAATTATCTGCCACCTGTAGAAGATCTTTTAAGAGATCTTCACTGCCGAACTTACGCATATTGATGCGTTCTTGTTCATTGCGGCGACGAAAGTTTTCAAAGTCTGCATAAAGGTAAAGATACTTATTGTTGAGCTCTTGGCATTTCTGCTCGAGCTCTTTCACCTTATTTTGAGCCAAAAGCAGGGCATCCTGAGTTCCCTCGGGAGATACCGTATTTTCAGCCGAAGCAGTCTCTGCGGCCCCTGTATTTTCCGTAGTTTCCATTACTTATCCTATTGGGTAGTGCGATTAAACTTGTCTTAAGGGGAATATGGTTTCGCTATACTATTTGTCAAGATGTCAAAAGCCCTAAATTTAGAGGAATTTTTGCACCAGATCGTCCCCAAGCATTCTTCCCTCAAAGGTGGGGATGAATTGACCATTTACAAGCTCTCCAAATCCAGCCTGTTCGAGCTGAGGAAAAAGGGCTGAACGGCTTGCGGCTAAATCTACTTGGAATAAGCGTTCGAATTCCTTGAGATTTATGCCCAATTTTAGGCGTAGACGCGTGAACAGATACTCGATTTTTCGCTGTTCCAGGGATAGCTGTTCCTGCTCATTTACGGCGGATTCGCCCCTTTGTAGACGACTACAATATTCTTCCCAGTTCGCAATATTATGCCAGCGCAGCGCGGCGCCATCATAGCCGTGTGCCGATGGACCAAGCGCCAAATAGGGGCCGCCCAGCCAATAGTTCATATTATTGCGGCTCTCGAATCCAGGCTTTCCAAGATTAGATATTTCATAGTGCTGAAAACCGCGACTCTCCAAACTCGTTGATAGTGATTTGATCTGTTTGTAGGCCAATTGGTCATCGGGCAGTTTTGAAAAAAGAAAATGCTTCGGCGCCAAACTCAAATGATAGGCGGAAACATGGGATAAGCCCAAGGTGGCGAGCCGTTCTGCGTCTTCCGCCGGCACAAGTTCGCCTTGATCAGGCACTCCATATATAAGGTCACCCGTAACATTCTGAAATTTGGTGAGACAAAGCTCCAACGCTCGAAGGGCATCATCCCCGCTATGAGTTCTGCTTAATTTTTTAAGAAGTTCCGGGCGGAGGCTTTGAATGCCCATGCTCAGACGATTGAATCCGGCGTCCGCCCATGCGCCAACTGTTTCGGCGCGTACATTATTGGGATTTACCTCGAGCGTGATCTCTGCGTCTGAATCCGTGAAGGGCAGTAGTTTGCCAAGAAATTTCGCGAGCAATTCGGGCGGACTGACACCCGGCGTGCCCCCACCGAAATAAATTGCCTTTAGCTTTGGAGCAAGGCGATCACGAATGGAATTTAATTCTAAATGAAGCGCGGCGAAGAGCTCATCGTGACGAGCATCTTTACTTCTCGCTGTATAGAAATCGCAATAATGGCAAATCACATCGCAAAAAGGCAGATGGATATAGAGGTGTTCGAATTTCGGATTCGCAGGGCTCAGAGAGAGGCTTCACTCTCTTTGCCTCGTGACGTAGTGGAAGCTTTTACTTTTACGTGGGCCGCTTTCGCGTTCTCTAGCATGGCCTTGGCAGCAGTAAGTGCCGCTTTATCTCTTTCAGAACCGCCGAGCATGCGAGCAATTTCCAAGATACGATCTTCTTCTTTTGGAAGCGCTACAACGCTAGTAGAGGTGCGTTCTTCGCCCTGTCGCTTCGTTACTTGTTTTTCTACGCGAAAGTGAGTGCTTCCGAAGGCGGCCACTTGAGGCAAGTGCGTGATACAAATCACCTGATTTTTTTTTGCCACCTTGCGGAGCTTTGCTCCAAGCACCACAGCCGTTTTCCCGCCAATGCCCGCATCTACTTCGTCGAACAAAAATACTCCCACGCCGCCGCGGGAAGAAACCACATTGTGCATCGCCAGCATGATTCGGGAAAGTTCACCGCCGGAAGCCACTTTATTTAAAGCCTGCAGTGGCTCCCCAGGGTTCGCAGCAATAAGTAATTTCGCGCCATCGAGACCACTAGCGCTCGGCTCTTCCAAAGGAGAAAGCTGAACCTCAAAGCGCGCACGCTCCATGTGTAACTCGCCCAGCTCCCGCACTACGGACGCAGAAAATTCTTTCGCTGCCGTAGACCTTTGCTTGCTTAACTGGAGGGCGGCACGATCAAAGTCTGCCTTCGCTTTGGCCACGGCAGCTTCCGCATCCGCTAGCGAACTTTCATGATTTTCTAATTTGGCTAACTCCACCGCAAATTGAGAGGAATTCTCGATCACCTCAGAAAGAGTTGGACCATATTTTCTTTTCAGCTTCGTGAGTAATGCTCCGCGCGCATTTAGCGATTCAAGGCGGCCTTCATCGCGAGAAAGGTTTTGGCTATAGCCACGCAAAAAGAAATTGGCTTCATCTAAGATTAATTTCAGAGAATTTAAATGTTCGGTGAGCGGTGCCAGTTTCGCATCGGATTGGGAAAGTAGACGCGCCTTCTGAAGGAGCATACCAGCTTGATCGAGCATTGGCGTGCTTTCACCGCCATCACCGCCGTGCAGGGCCGCTTCCGCTTCTGCCGCGAAGGAGGCGAGGGCTTCAGAATTATTGAGAGCCTTTAGCTCCTGCTCTACTTCTACATCCTCCGTGGGAGATTCCAAGTTTGCTTCGCCAAGCTCTTGAATTTGAAAGCGCAAGAAATCAATTCTCTGTGTGCGTTGGCTCGCATCACTCGAAAGGGACTGCAGATTTTCCTTCTTTTCTTTCCACACACCGTGGAGCGCTTTTACGGCGCTTCTTTGAGTTTCTAGATTGCCAAAGCGATCAATCCAAAGAAGTTGTTCTTCTGGGCGACTGAGAAGTTGCTGATCATGTTGGCTGCAGAGGTCAACGAGGCGACCCGTTACCAGCGCGAGATTGGCCGCGTTTGCCATGGAGCCGTTGATGAATATTCGGTTTTTGCCAGAAGAGTGCACGAGCCTGCGCACTATTAGATCATCTTCTTCTGAGGGAAAGCCAAGATCGCTCAAAAGGTTTTGCAGGTCTTTATCTTCCGAGATATCGAAAAGCGCTTCCACAGAAGCCTCTTCTGCTCCCGCTCTTACCAGGTTGGAAGACGCGCGACCGCCGAGGATCAAAAATAGAGCATCCATCACGATCGATTTTCCGGCGCCGGTCTCGCCAGACAATATGTTGAGTCCCGCTCCGAAGCTAATTTCGACCGCATCGATAATCGCAAAGTTTCTAATTTTCAGGTGCTTAAGCATTTTCGCCCCCTCTAATTCCTAGCTTTAATTTAGTGCGCAGTAACTCGAAATAGTCCCGCTTCGGTGACTGCACGATTTGCAGTTTGTGCCTTGCATATTTTGTGACAGAAATCACATCACCTTGGTGCAATTCGTAGCCGAATTGGCCATCCAGCGTGAGCATGATGTCGCCATCTTTTTGGAGAAGCTTCACGGTGATCATAGCGTCATCCGGAATTACTATTGGCCGCACATTCAGGCTGTGCGGGCAAATCGCGGTAATTACGGTTCCATTCACTTGTGGATGAACGATGGGCCCGCCAGCAGCGAGAGAATAGGCAGTTGATCCTGTGGGGGTGGAAACGATGAGCCCGTCTGCTTTGAGGCGAGCCACCTGCACATCATTCAATGCCAAATCAAAATCGATCACGCGGGCAATGGCACTTTTGGTGATCACTACATCATTCAATACCGGCAAACAGAAAAGCTCTTTATCGTCGCGCTTCACGCAGGCTTCGAGCATGGAGCGTTCCTGAAGGCGATAGTTCCCCATGAGCACTTCTTCGAGAGTATCGTACACTTCATCTATTTTTATTTCGGTGAGAAATCCAAGCTGACCCAAATTCACGCCGATCACTGGAATCGTTTTCCAAATCATCAAACGTGCGAGGGAAAGAAAGGTGCCGTCGCCGCCGAAAACAATCGCCATATCACATTTCGCGGGTAGTTCTTCTTTGGGAATGGCGGGAATATCCGCTCGAAGTTTGCAGAATTCTTTGGCTTCATCTGCTACGAAAACTTTGCACTGCCTTGCCTCAAGCCACGTGGTGACTTCGAGGGCAAGCTGAGTTGCCTTAGGCACATTGTGCTTGATCACGAGTCCGAAGCTGCGCGGTGTTTGTTTGGCCTTGGTTGGCTTAGTCATAAGCCCTTTTACCCTGACACGACGTGCGCGAGTAGGCAAATATTTAGAGACTTACAATACACTCGATTTCAATGAGTGCATCCTTGGGCAAGCGCGCCACTTCCACCGTGGAGCGTGCCGGCAGGGGGTGCTCAAAGAAAGAACCGTAGATCTCATTCACTTTCGCGAAATCGTTAAAGTTCTTTAAGAAAATAGTGGATTTAGCGATGCGGCCATAGTTCACGCCTGCTGCGGTGAGCAACGCGCCAATATTTTTCATCACTTGTTTCGTTTCCGCTTCGATTCCGCCGCCCACCATTTGGCCGGTGCTTGGGTCGATGGCAATTTGTCCGGATAGAAATGCGATTTTCCCGGTTGTGATGATGCCTTGAGAATAGGGACCAATCGCGGCTGGGGCTTCTTTCGTGCTGATAATTTCCATTATTTCTCCTTTGCTTCACGGGCGTTTTGAATAGCGATGGCGGTGAAGGTGGCGATATTCACCACATCCAATACATCTGCTCCAGTTTGAATCACGTTCACTGGTTTATTCATACCAATCAAGATGGGTCCGATGGCTTCGGCTCCACCAAGCTTCAAGAGAAGCTTGTAGGCGATATTAGCAGACGAAAGATTTGGGAAAATGAGAACGTTCGCATCCCCTTGAATTTTTGAGAAGGGGAAGAACTGCGAGGCGATTTTTTCATCCACCGCTGGGTCCACCTGCATCTCACCGTCGATGATGAGATCTGGCCGGCGTTGTTTTGCAATCTCCACAGCCTTTTTCATCATGCAACTAGAGTCGGTTGGTGCCGAGCCAAAGTTGGAGTAGGAAAGCATCGCCACTCTTGGTTCTGTTTGCAGATATTGACCCGCCATGTTTGCCGTTTCAATGGCGATATGAGCAAGCTCCTCTGCCTTCATGTTGGTGTTCACTGTGGTGTCTGCGAAGAACAGAATTCTGCTCTTGAAGATCATCATATAAATACCAGCCACGCGCTGGCCTGGTTTGGTACCAATCGTGTGCAGCATGGGCCGAATTGTTTCGGGATAGCTTTGCGTAAGTCCGTTTAAGAGACCATCCGCATCGCCCATCTCCAGCATCATCGGGCCATAATAATTTCTATTTCTAATAATGCGCTCGGCGCGGGATGGTGTCATCCCCTTACGCTCGCGCTTCTTCAGAAGCGCTTCTGCGTAGGCGGTAGTGTTGGTGGCCTTTAGGGGATCAATAACGGTGGCCTCAAAAAGCGAAGTTAAATTCATCGATTTAATCTTGGCACGAATTTTTTCCGCGTCTCCGAGCAAGATTGGATCGGCGATTTTATCATCTTTCACGATCTGAGCTGCTTTCAGGATTTTTTCATTCTCCCCTTCGGCGAACACAATTTTGGGAATATATTTGGTGTCTTGAACAGAGCGGCGAACTGTATTTCTCAGTGTGCGCATCACCACATAGCGATTGCCCATGAGGGATTCCAGGTGCTCTTTATACTCGTCTAAATCCGTAATCTTGATTCTCGCCACGCCAGTTTTGGTGGCGGCTTCCGCAACGGCGGGTGCAACCCAGAGGAGCACGCGGGGATCAAATGGCTTTGGAATTAAGTATTCGCGGCCGAATTGAAATTTTGTACCGCCGTAGGCCGCTGCCACGATATCGGGCACCGGCTCGCGAGCAAGCGCTGCCAAGGCCTGTGAGGCAGCAACCTTCATTTCTTCATTGATAGCGCGGGAGCGAGTGTCTAGCGCCCCCCGGAACATGAAAGGGAAACAGAGCACGTTGTTCACTTGGTTTGGATAATCGGAACGTCCGGTTGCGATGATGGCATCGGAACGAACTTTTTGAATTTCTTCCGGGAGAATTTCTGGCTCAGGATTTGCCATCGCGAAAATGATGGGATCTTTCGCCATCTTTTTCACCATCTCGCCTGTCACAGCACCGGCCACGCTCACGCCCACGAAGGCATCAGCGCCATCGAGCGCTTCTGTAAGCGTGCGGAGTTTTGTCTCGCGAGCAAAGCGCTCTTTATAGGGGTTCATGCCCTCGTTACGCCCTTTATAGATAACGCCCTTAGAATCACACATCAGAATATTTTCTAGCTTCACGCCAATATTCAAAAACATATTGGCGCAGGCCATGGCTGCGGCCCCGCCGCCAGAGAAGACCACTTTCATTTTGCTCGGGTCTTTGCCGATGATGGAAACGGCATTTTGGAAGGCGGCGGCGGAGATCACGGCTGTGCCGTGTTGATCGTCGTGAAAAACAGGAATATTCAATTCTTTGCGCAGACGTTCTTCAATGTAGAAACACTCTGGCGCTTTGATGTCTTCCAGGTTGATGCCACCAAAGGTTGGCTCCAGCATTTTGCAAGCTTTGATCACATCTTCTGGATCTGGCGCGTTGAGCTCGATATCGAAAACGTTGATGTCGGCAAATTTCTTAAAGAGAATGCCTTTTCCTTCCATCACGGGCTTTGCCGCGAGAGGGCCGATATTTCCTAAGCCCAGCACGGCTGTACCATTGGATAAAACGGCTACGAGATTTCCCTTGGTGGTATATTCATAGACAGAATCCGGATCTTCTTTGATGCGCAAACAGGGCTCTGCGACGCCGGGCGAATACGCTAGCGAAAGATCGCGAGCAGTATAGCAAGGCTTCGTGGCAACCACTTCAATTTTGCCTTTGGGATTACGGGAATGGTACTCTAATGCATCTTCTTGTATTGACATAGGGCCAGACTATAGCGCCGCTTTTTGAATTGCGCCAGACTTTGCCTAAATCGAAAGTTCGCGTTATGATTCGGGCACACGGAGGAATCTATGCGCTCGATTCTATTAATTGCTATCCTTACCTTAGTTGCTTGCACTACAACGCCAGAAAAATCCGATCGAAAATGGGCAGTACAGGTGAAAGACGCGCAACTCGTGGGCAATAGTGCCTATATTCCTCACTTTGAAGACGCTACAAAAACACAGGCAGCAGCACCAGTGCCGCCCAAATTGGCCGAGAAACTATGGGTTTGGCACGCCGATGGTTCCAAGCAATGTGGCAAGGCGAAAGGTATTGATCCGGGGCGTCTCGCCAATGCGATTCGGAAGCGTGGCGTAGGGGTGTCTAAGTTTCGCACAGCAATGGATGGCGGGAAACATTCGCTTCTTTGCGGCGCGCCAACGGGCAAGATCATTGAGTTGGAAATTTCTGCCAAGGATTTGCCGAAAGCCAAAAAGCTCGGACTCCTCGAAAAAGCCCAAGGAAATTGACAACACGCGCCTTTCCCACTAAGGTAGGCACTCCGAAAGCGGGGTGATTGTTTTGGAAAAACCAACAATTCGAGTAAACGAAGGCGAATATTTTGAAAATGCTGTAAAGCGTTTCAAAAAACTTTGCGAAAAAGCCGGCATTTTGTCGGAAGTTCGCAAGCGTGAAGCCTACGAGAAACCAAGCGTACGTCGCAAGAAAAAATCTATCGCAGCCCGCAAGCGCTCCGAGAAAAAAGGCCGTCGTAGTTTCTAAACTTCGATACCTATAGATAAGGGCAGGGCTGATGAAGTCTTGCCCTTATTTTATGTCTATCATTCAGTGAAGGATTTCTCATGACTATCAAAGAAAAACTCAAAGCCGATATGATCGCCGCCATGAAGAGCAAAGAAAAAGAACGTCTCGATACGATTCGCTTTGTGCAAGCTGCGGTGAAAAGAGTGGAAGTGGATACCCGCAAAGATCTCGATGATGCCGCCTTGATTGGTATCTTGAGCAACCTTTCGAAGCAGAGAAAAGATTCCATCGAGCAATTCCGCAAGGGTGGCCGCGAAGACCTCGCCACCAAAGAAGAAGCGGAACTCAAAATTTTACAATCCTATATGCCAGAGCAGATGAGTGCCTCCGATTTGGAGACAATTGTTGTTGCCGCAATTCAAGAAAGTGGCGCAAAAACGCCTCGTGAAATGGGTGCTGTGATGAAGCTCGTGATGGCGAAAACCGCTGGTCGTGCTGAAGGCTCTGCCATCAGCGATATGGTGAAGAAAAAACTCACCCCCTAATTTTGCATGGCAAATGAAGACACTAAGAAGCGAATCAAGGATAGCATTGATATTGTTGCCTTGATTGGCGAAACGGTTCCCTTGCGTCGCGCAGGGAAATTATTTCGCGGACTCTCCCCTTTTGCGAAGGAGAAGTCGCCCTCCTTTTTTGTAAACCCCGAGAAGCAAACGTTCTATTGCTACAGCACCAATCAAGGCGGCGACAGTATCGATTTTCTGCGCCTGGTGAAGGGGTATTCCTATATCGAAGCGCTCAAGGCTCTAGGGGAAAAAGCTGGTATCGCGCTCGATTTAGAAAACAAAACTCCAGAGCAAATTGCAAAAGATCGGCAAGAACAAGAGGCGCGGAAACTGCTGCTCAAAATTAATCGTTTTGCCGCGCACTTTTATCAGGAACAATTTAATGCTCCTGTTGGTGCTGTGGCTCGGGAGTATGCGCAAAAACGAGCTATCACCCAAGATGCGCTCCTCAACTTTGGAATTGGTTTTGCGCCAGATGCGTGGACTGCTCTCCGCGATTATCTCCTGAAAATTAAAGCGCCAATGCTGAATGCCCATGAGCTTGGTTTGCTGCGAACTAAGGGTGGAGAAGCGCCCAAGGCAGATGGTTCCAATCTTTTCGATACTTTTCGTAACCGCCTCATTTTTCCGATTCGAGATCCACAGGGAGAAGTGATCGCTTTCGGTGGTCGATGGCTTGGATCCGAAAGCACAGACGCACCAAAATATTTAAATAGTCCGGAATCGCCGGTTTATCACAAGAGTAGAACTCTCTATAACCTCGACCGCGCGCGCAAGGCGGCCCGTGATCTTGAAACAATCGTACTCGTAGAGGGCTATATGGATTGCCTCGCCCTGGATCAGGCGGGTTTTCCGAATGTGGTGGCAAACTGCGGCACCGCCCTAACAGAGCAGCACGCGAGAATACTGCGGCAGTTGGTGCCTCGCGTGGTTTGCTTATACGATTCCGATGCCGCTGGATTGAAGGCCACAGAGCGCAATATGGAGATCTTCTTGGAGGCCGAGGGCTTCCCACTTCTGGCAACTCATGTGCCCAACGGCAAAGATCCGGATGATTTTCTGCGCGCAGGGGGTGCCTCTGGAGCCGCAGCCATGGCGGATCTTCTGAAGAATGCCCCAGCAGAAATTGATGCTTGGATAGATCGGGTACTTGCTGCCACCCCGCCCACGGTGCAAGCGAGGGCTGCGGCCATCGACAAAATCGCTAGTAAACTCGCCCTCTTGAGAGATGAATTATGGATTCAGGCACGTCTCGGCAATCTCGCCCAAAGGCTCGAGATGGATGGCGCTCTTGTAGACAGAGCAATTCAGCGTCATCGCAAAAATTTTCAGGGCCTCGCTAAGCCTGCGACATCGCCTGTAAAAGCACAAAACGTGCCAGTAAAAAGTGCGCCCATTACACAAAAAAGCAAGGCGTTTCAAGGGAAAAATGGTAGAAAGGGCTTTGGTTTTGAGCGAAAGTTCCTGATGGAGCTTTTGGCTTATCCAGAGTGGTTGCCGGCATTGCGAAGAATTCACGAGCGTGATCCCCTTTTAGTGCTACCCCACGTGGAAGATCAGGAAATTAAAAGTGCACTTGCCTTCATGTTGACTCCACTGCAAGCCGGGGAGTCAGAAGAAAGCAGGTTGCAAAAGCTGCAAGATGAGATGCGTTCCGTGGAGAGCGTAAGAAATATTGTGGCGGAAGCTGTTACTAAAAATGACAGCGGATTGCCCGCGAAGGAATTAGAGGCTGCTCTCGAAAAGTTACGAGAGGAATCACAGCGCAAGCAAGTGGATACGCTGAAAGAGCGGATCAGGGCTGCTGAGTTAAGTGGTGATTCTGCCGAAAGCGAGCGCCTGATGCAGCAGTTACAAGAGCTTCGCCGACCGCGAATGAGCTCGTGAGTTTTAGATTTTTTTTGGAGAACTCGAATGGCAGACAATAAAACAAAATCCCTTCAGTCCGTAGATTTTCTATCGCAAAAGGAATTGAAAAAAATTCTAGAGCTTGGAAAAGTTCGGGGCGTTCTCACCTTCGAAGAAGTGAACGATCTTATTCCTACTGAAATCGTTGAGCCAAAAAAAATCGATTTAGTGATGGAATTTCTTTCTGACAACGACATTGAAGTGGAAGAAAGCGCTAAAGCGAAATCTGCCGATGATTCTGAAGAAGGCGATGATTCTGAGGGTCTAGAGCTAGACGATTTCTTGAAGAAGAAACAAAAAGAAGAAGAAGCGTCTGCCCGCTCCGCCGATCCAGTGAAATTATATTTGCGCAAAATGGGAAGCGTATCCCTCCTCACTCGCGAAGGCGAAGTGGAGATTGCGAAGCGTATCGAATCTGGTGAAGAAGAAATCGTTTCTGCGCTCATCAGCTGCCAGCTAGGTGTGGATGCTATTTTAAACTTGGCTCAAAAAGTAGCCGATGGCCAACTCCGCGTGAAAGACATGATCCGCGGTGTAGACGAAGAAATTTCTGAAGAAGACGAACAGGCCCACCAAAAGCGCCTTGCTGAATCCATGAGTGTTCTAAAGGATCAGCTCGATCACTTCAAAAAAGTGAAAACCAACTTTCTTTCTTCTCGCGTATCCGTGAAAGATAAATTGAAAATTGAAAAAGAAATGGCCACGAAAAAAGAAGAAGTTACCAAGGCCTTCTTGCAGATTTCCTTTAATCGTAAAACCATTAATCTTCTCCTGGATGCGATCAAAAAAGCCTACCAAGAAACCCAGGATATTCGCTCTGAGCGTGAACGCACATGCAAGTTCTACGATGTGAAGACGGTAGAAGACTATCTTGCTATTGTGGAGAAATATCGCGCCGCTGATGATCGTGGACGCTTAGAGCTCCTACGCTCACAAGATGTTACTGCTATGAAATTCGAGCAAATGGCAAACGCCTATGAAGTTGGCGTGAAGCGCTTGAAAGAGATCGAACAAAGCGCTGGTGTAGAAATCAGCAAGCTAAAAGATATTTACGATCTTGCTATTCGCGGTGAGCAAAAAGCGGATCAGGCGAAAAGCGAGCTCGTGGAGGCTAACCTTCGTCTCGTAGTTTCTATCGCGAAAAAATATACCAACCGTGGTCTTCAATTCTTGGATTTGATCCAGGAAGGAAACATCGGCTTGATGAAGGCTGTAGATAAATTCGAATACCGTCGTGGTTATAAATTCTCCACGTATGCCACTTGGTGGATTCGTCAGGCAATTACTCGCGCTATTGCCGATCAGGCACGCACCATCCGTATTCCTGTGCACATGATTGAAACTATTAACAAGCTTGTGCGTACTAGCCGTCAGCTCGTGCAGCAGCTTGGCCGCGAAGCAACTCCTGAAGAGATCGCAGAGAAGATGGATATGCCTGTGGACAAAGTTCGCAAGGTATTGAAGATTGCGAAAGAGCCTATCTCTCTTGAAACTCCGATCGGTGAAGATGAAGATTCTTACCTTGGCGATTTCATCGAAGACAAAAATATTATTAACCCCTCTGAGGCTGTGATCAATATCAACCTCTCCGAACAAACTCGCCGTGTGCTTGCTACCCTCACGCCTCGTGAAGAGAAGGTATTGCGTATGCGTTTTGGTATCGGTGAGAAGAGCGATCATACACTCGAAGAAGTAGGACAAGATTTCTTCGTTACCCGTGAGCGGATTCGTCAGATCGAGGCAAAAGCACTTCGCAAGCTTCGTCACTCTTCCCGTGCACGCTTGCTAAAAAGCTTCGTAGACGGATAAGGCTTTCTCTCAGGGCCTATAGCTCAGTTGGTTAGAGCAGGAGACTCATAATCTCTTGGTCGCAGGTTCGAGTCCTAGGACTAGATCCAAAAGAGCCGTAGGTTCAATGGTTTGTAGATGAAAGGCGAGTAAAAAACGGTTATGACGGTTAAGAATAGCGGAAAGCCAAAAGGAAAATTAAAGCTCCTTCCGGAACCTTCAGCCGATTCGTCTGAAAAGATTTCAAGGCCGCGCCCCATGACTCCACAAGAGGCGAAGTGGATAGCGGCAGGGAAAAAATTGAAACTAGTCTAGCTTTCGTGGGCCTATAGCTCAGTTGGTTAGAGCAGGAGACTCATAATCTTCTGGTCGCAAGTTCGAGTCTTGCTGGGCCCACCACTTTTAGGGCTGGACTAGGTTTCGAGGTCGGAAAGGAATCCCAAACTCGTGAAGATTGTTTTCTCGATAGGCCGAAGATGGCAGGAGGCTTAGTTGAGCCTAGTTGCCGGTCTGCCCGATTTACCAACCGAAATAAAAAAAGCGGCCGATCAAGGTCGATTGGTTTTATTTGTTGGAGCTGGTCTTTCGTGTGCGGCAGGGCTGGATGACTGGAGCGATCTCAAGGCGGAGTTAATCGGGCGCCTTGAGGCCAAAGAGGGTGAAGACTTAGATAGCCTGAAGCAGAATTTTATTAAATTAGACTACTACGATTGCTTCGCGGAGATAAAAAAACGTCAAATCAATTAAAATTATACGACGTACACTTGAATGCAGTTACAGACGATTTTCCAGATTTATTTCGCGCATTGGTAGGTGCTGGCATTTCTGTATTTGGAGTAGTGAATATAAAACACCAGCTAAATCGCCTGACGTATAGAGAAGCTAAAGCCAAAACAACTGGGCCAGTTGGTGTATTGTGGCAGAGAACCCAGATAAGCCTTGCCCAAGCTTGGCTAGAGGCTCATGAAAAGGGTCAAGATTCGCTTTTTGGACATATTCCGCCTTTGAGTTTTGAATCTGGCTTTCAAAAGGCAGTTTCAAAACTACCGCCCGAGTATAGGCATCTAACTCCACATGATCTTCGCCATACATTCTGTACAAGGGCTGCAGCGATTGTCCCTGAGCCATGTCGTGATTTACTTATGACCTTTACTCGTCATAATAACTGGGCTGTTTGTGAGCGGTATCGGCATAACTTGCGTTTATTGAAAGCAAAAAATCCAGTCGTGCAGGAGGCAAACATTGAACACATGAGATCGCTCGCAAAGAGAATTCGTGACGGAAGCTAATACCAATTCTACTTGTTTTTAAGGAACTTGGATTTTAGTGCTAGTAACTTAAATCCTCGTGTTTCTGTGGAGCGAGCGAACCAGATAGTATTTTGGCGCCCCGCAAGAGCTGTCTTTCAGAAATCGTCAAACTTAAGGCTTACTGGCACATAAATGTTTCGTAATTGAACCAAAAAAACAAAATTGCTGCAGAGCTCTCACTTTCCATCTTTACTAAAAAAAGAGATAATGCTGCAGCTGATTTGTTGATTTATGGTAAAATACTTTCTTAGCTCCAAGAGCGCAACTTGCCTCAAGATTATTGAGCATGATTTTAGACGGCTATCTCGATAATTTGTCGAGCTCATCTGTGAGATTTTTAATTATGGAAAAAACGCTTTTCAGCGAAGTAAAGGTTCTGAGTACAGATGGCGGTTTTGAGTTAACCGTGAGCAATATTCAAGAGATGGCCCAAGCCGCTAAAATAAATGAATTGCCAGCTGCCGATCTTTCAAGGTTTTTTTTTCAAGATGATTTGATTGTAAAAAATCGCCTCCAAGCTGGAGTGGTCGAAACGCCGGAACCTATTGCGAAATATATGGTTCAACTAGTTTGTGAACAGTGGCAAGAACAAACTCAGAAAAAGTTCACTAGCCGAGATTTTGAAAGCCTCCACTGGTTTGATCCTTGTACCGGTGCTGGTGTTTTTCCAGTCGCTATTCTTAAATTTTATCTTAATAACGTGAAGCCCAATTCAATCTCGCAGCTTCCTCGTATTACAATTTCTGAAATTTCCCCCATCGGCTTGTTTATTAGCTTATGTGCAATTAAATCAACTTTAGTTTCATGCGGATTCACTCTTGATGAATATCTTGGCTCTGGTCGCTTGAGTTGCCTAATGGGTGATACTTTGGATGTGCATTCAGAGCAGCGCAAGCTAATGGATGCAAATATAGCGTATGATGTTGTCATTGGAAATCCACCATATGTAAGAGCAACACGATTGGATGAGAATTATCGTAAAAAGTTACGACGAAATTTCCCCAACTCGTTTTATGGAGCAGCAGATTTATATACATTTTTCATTGCGAGCGGTGTGGCCTCCTTAAAGGAGGGAGGGTATCTTGCATTTATTTCTCCCGCAGCTTTTGTTAGAGCAAAATCGGGCTTATCTATCCGTAATTTTTTAACAAAAAATTCATCTGTTGAGGTTTTTTTAGATTTAGATGAGAGCCCAATCTTAATATTCTACCTA
>CAIPTA010000030.1 GCA_903867855.1 Oligoflexia bacterium
AACAGGTGAGGCGGAAATTAGTGTCTTCCTTGGCCTGCCATCAACAGGTGAGAAAATGCGCTGGCTTCGCAGCAATGCGTTGCCTTTCAAAATGAAGTATCAAGGCGAGCAAGTGGCAGTTTTAAATACCTATATTGATGTCACTAATGAAATTGAAGAGAGCAAGCGCTTGGCTTTCAGTGAAAAGCGCCTCAATGAAGCGCAAGCGGTGGCCAAGATTGGCAGTTGGTCATTCGATTTGAGCACGATGAAAATTGATTGGACGGTACAGCTCTTTGAATTATTTCCATTTCCTAATCGAATCGAACCCAGTTTCGAAGAGCTAAAAAAAGTTATTCATCCAGAGGATTTTCCTGCCTGGGAGCTGGCTGTTACTCGCTGCATGCAAGAGGCTGTGCCTTATACGATTCGCCATAGAGTGATTCATCCCGATAAAATTCTTTGGATGGAAGCAATCGGCTTGGCAGCGCAAGATGCCAGTGGAAAAGTGATTGGTCTATATGGCACTTGCCAAAATATCACAGAAAAAGTGCAGCTAGAGGAAGACAATCAGTTCATCACGAGTTCTCTTAAGCTCGGCATCTGGAAGTTTAATCCCATTAGCAATGATCTTGTTTGGGATAAAAGTATGTATTCTGTTTTTGGCATCAATGAAAAAGATTTTTCTGGCTCCTATGACGCTTGGGAAAAAACGCTCACGCCAGATTCTAAAGCTGCAGCAGTGGAAGAGTTGGGGCGGGCACTTCGCGGCGAAAAAGAATTCGATACTACCTTTAAAATTCGCACCAATACTGGGGAGATTCGTTATATCGGCGGCAGGGCAATTGTGAAGCGTGGTCCGAACGGCGAAGCAGTAATGATGTATGGAGTGAATTGGGATAAAACGAGCGAAATGGTTTTACTGGAGTCGTTAGATCTTGAAAAAGCGAAATCCTTGCATACGGCGAAGCTAGCATCGCTGGGCGAAATGTCGGCTAGCATTGCTCATGAAATTAATAATCCTCTCGCCATCATTAGCGGCTACCTATCCATGTTAGAGGCTTCCAAGGATCAGCCGGAAAAGTTCAGAGCGAAGACGGATGTGATTCAGAAAGCCGTAGAGAGAATCGCGAAAATTGTGAATGGACTGCGAAAATTTTCGAGAACTACGGAGATTAAAAACTACTCCGAGCATAGACTATGCAAAATCGTAGATGAAGCCCTGACTTTAACCGCTTCAAAGGCAAAGAAATATGCTGTTCCTATTTCCCTCGATCTAAATAGCGATGCTTCCATCCTCTGCGATGAGGTGGAAATTGAGCAGGTTTTAGTAAATTTGATCGGCAACGCGATCGACGCAGTAAAAAATACCCCGGATTGTTGGGTAAAGATTATGATTCTAGAGGACGCTGACGCGATATTCCTCCGCGTGGTAGACTCTGGTCCTGGCATTGATAATAAGATCATTGCGAGAATTTTTGATCCATTTTACACTACCAAATCCATTGGTGAGGGAACTGGTCTAGGGCTCTCGATCGTGAAGGGAATTCTGGATGAGCATAAGGCTCAGATTCAAGTGCTAACAGCAATGAAAAACACATGTTTTGAGATTCGATTTAGAAAGTTGAGTAAAAAAAGTGGCGCTTAAAATTTATTATATCGATGATGAAGCTGAGCTCTGCGAAATTTTTCAGTATACTTTTGAAGCAGACGATATTCAGATTCAAACTTTCACGGATACCATCCTTGCTTCTGAAGCCATCAAGCAGTCAGCGCCGGATCTAATTTTTGTGGATTTTCGTTTGCCCCGAACCACGGGAGATGAGTTTGCGTTAACCTTGCCACCATCCATTCCTAAATTTCTTGTAACTGGGGATATTATGCTAGAAACAAAGTACCCCTTTACGAAGATTTTCCCCAAACCCTACCGTAAAGATGAGATTGAGCAGTGCATTCGAGTCTATTTAGATCGCTCTAAGGCCTAAAGACCGCTCATTTTCGTTGAATTGCTCTCCTTGCCGTCGCAATATAAAGAGCAATGAAGGCAGCCTTAGAAGCATATTCCAAGACTCGCGATCCCTCAAAGGGGGGCCAGCTCTGTTACGCCCCTTCCGTTAATCTCAATTTTGAACAAAATGGCAATGCTACAGCTTGCTGCTATAATCGGCGCTTTATTTTGGGCCGTTATCCAAAGGACTCTCTTCAAGACATCTGGAATGGAGATCGTGTGCAGGAGCTGCGAGAGCTCTTGCGCAATAACGACCTATCCAAGGGTTGTCAGCTTTGTGAAGAACAGCTATTGGCCGGGAATTTCAGTGGGCTGAGAGCGCGGAGCTTCGATAGAGTGGTGGATCATCCGCAAGCGAAGACGTCCAATGCTCTAATGCCTCGCATTATGGAGTTCGAGATTAGTAATACTTGTAACCTCGAATGTGTGATGTGCAATGGCTATTTTTCTTCTTCCATTCGTCGCAATAGAGAGAAGCTCGAGCCATTTAAGAATGTTTACGATGATGCCTTTGTAGATCAGCTTCGGCCCTTCTTGCCCTATTTGGTGCAAGCAAAATTTTTAGGTGGCGAGCCATTCCTAAATCCCATCTACTATAAAATTTGGGATGCTATTGCCGAAGTAAATCCAGCGATTGATGTGGTAGTAACTACCAATGCCAGCATAATGAATGCAAAGGTTAAGGATTTTCTAAATCGATTGCGGCCCACCATTTCGATTTCTTGTGATTCTCTCGATAAAAAAACCTATGAGTTGATTCGGAAGAATGGAAGTTTTGATAGGTTTCGGGAAAATTTAGATATTTTCCTTGGCGCTGCCGCACTCTCCGGGAAAACCTTGGCCTTCGGAATTTGTCCGATGACAAATAATTGGAAAACGATTCCAGACGTCTATAAATTTTCCAATGAAAATAAAGTTTGTTTTGGTGTAAACACCGTGATTTGGCCCCCTGACCTGAGTATCAAAAGTTTTTCTGCAAAAAAAATGGACGAGGTGATTCGGTTTTGGGAATCTGAGTGTTCTCCTCTGGATAAAGTAGACGAGCGATGGTGGTATCGTTTTAACTACGATTCCTTTCAGGGCATGATCAATCAAATCAAGTTTTGGCAAAAAGAAAAAGAGACAATGACCAATGGCTGAGCTTGGAACAGCCCTAGTTGAGGCCTATAATTCTAGCAGAAATATTTCTAAGCCTCAGCACCTCTGCCATGCACCGTTTGCCAATATGTATTTCAATGTTTCGGGGGAGGCGGCGCCCTGCTGGCTCACTTTTTTCGAGGCGCCGAAGTTTCCAGAAAAATCTATCCGTGAAATTTGGTTCGGTGAATTCTATGAAAATATTAGATCGCTCATCAAAAAGAATGATCTATCGGAACGTTGTAGAGTTTGCGAGCGGAATATTCGTAATCAACTTTTTTTGAATCCCCTCGCCAGGGCCTACGATAATGACTATTCCCTAGAGCGCTACCCTAAAATAATGGAGTTCGAGCTATCGAACCAATGTAATCTAGAATGCGTGATGTGTAATGGCAGACTTTCCTCTTCTATTCGCAAAAATCGTGATCAGCTTTCTCCCTATACTTCTCCCTATAACCAATCCTTTGTAGAGCAACTTGGTGAGTTTTTACCCCATCTCAAAGAAGCTAGGTTTAATGGTGGGGAGCCTTTTTTGCAGCCAATCTGCTGGGAGATCTGGAATAAAATAGCGATAGAAAACCCAGAGATTGAAATAACAGTAGCTACAAACGGCACTGTGTGGAGCTCAAAGGTAGAAGAGATATTGAATCGGGCAAAATTTCGAATCAATCTTTCCTTGGATGGCTTTTCTTCCGAAACTTACGAATCAATTAGAAAGAATGCAAAATTTCATCGCGTGATGGAGAATGTGCATCGCTTCGGAGCGTACTGTAAAAAAAATAATCGCATTTTTAGCATTATGATTAATCCCATGCGCGTGAATTATTGGGAGATGCCAGCCATGGTAGAGTTCTGCAATTCAAATGGATATTATTTGTGGTTTAATACAGTGTATCGCCCATTTCACTTGTCGCTTTGGAATTTGCCCTCCTCGGAACTAAAAATTATTCACCAAAAGCTATCGAAGGCCGAATTTGGCTCAAGTGCGGAAAGTTCTCAAGGTGTCGTTAGCGGAAATATCGCAAAGTATCAAAACTTTGTGGAGCGGCAGATTACTACCTGGATTCGAGAGCAAGAGGCAAGGGAAGCTGCGGGAACAGATGAGCTTTCCCGAATGGCGAAGCGTGCTGCAGCAAAACCTGAATTTCTCAGCGCGCTTCGTGCTGGTTTGAGTTCCAAAGTTGAAATCTACCCGGTGGTAGAAAGAAAGATCTCAGAGATATTTTCAAAGATGAAAAATAATATCGATGAAACTGTTTTCTATAGTTTGTTACTGGGTAAACCCATCGATTGGGTTTTGCATGATCTAGAGCACAAGAGTGTGGAGCAAATGATTTTGGAGTTTTACTCTTTGGCCGAATACTACTGAGGAAAAATGAAGGAAAGAGAATTACTTTTTGCTAATGAACTCCTCGCCTGGCGCGAAAAGGAATGCTTGCTGCGCAAAGAACTACTAGTGGAGCCTAGCTTTTGGAGTGGAGATCTGGAAGCTTTACGTCTACTGCATGCTGAAATTGCGCAGTCGATGGAAAATTATATAAATCATTGGGGTTGGCCCGGCTATACGAGTGTGGGTAATGAGGCGGCGATCGCGGCTGGTTATTTGGTGAGTCATTGCGTTACCCAGCCTCAGTTTATGCGTTTCTGTTTACCCTTCCTAGAGCAGGCCTTTCGTTTTGGTGATGCTTGGGGCGTTTTTTTTGCCGAGTTATACGATGCGATCATGTACTTTGAGGGCAAGCCTCAGGTTTACGGCACTTTTATTGATTGGGATCTTCGGGGCAAACTGGCAGCTTGGAAAACGGTGGAAGAAAAAAAGGCAAATGCCAGGCGTTGGGCTATGTTACTCGAACCCATGAGTAAATATCTTTCTCGCATGCAGCAGCAGGCTCAGGATGAATCTTGGCTAGTTCCAAGGGATATTAAGCTCTATAGAGAGGGAATTGTCGGATTTGCTCGCACCCATGGATGGAAGAGACTCCATTCGAAAGAGGAGATTCCAACTCTTGACTAAGCTCCTAAAAGGACAAAGAAAAAAAATCGCCATCGTGAGCTTTGAATTTGAAGGTCTCACGAAAAATGGCGGAATTGGAACTGCCTATAGGAGAATGGCAGAGCTGCTTGTAAGAGATGGGCATGATGTAACGATTATCTATATGCCCTTCCATCGGCCAAAGACAAAGAAACAGCGCTTGGATTTCGTGGCGCGGCTTAAGAAAATTCGTAGAAGAGGTATCAAGTTTATTCTGCCGGATGAAGGTAGTTTTGCTTTTCAACTAAAGTTTGATTTCTATCATCAACGGCGGGCCATGCTTGTGTACGAGGCGTTAAAGGAGCGTGATTTTGATATTGTGCACTCTGCCGATAATTGTGGCCTCACTTACTTTGCCGTGCTTGCGCAAAAAGGAGGGCTGGAATTTCAACAAACGAAATTTATTGTTGGAGCACATGGTTCAACGTTCTGGGCGGCATATGCAAATGGAGATTTTACCGCTGAAGCTGTGCTGCTCGCTCAGTACGATCAAGAGTGCGCAGAGTCCGCTGATGTCTTAGTGAGTCCGAGTAGCTATATGCTGAATTATTTAACGAAACTAGGCTGGCGCTTGCCCGAGCAATCCTTTACCTTTCCCAATGTAAATAATTTTATTCAAGAGCGAAATAGCAAGAAAGTGAAAGGAGCCTCAAAGAGCCTAGTTTTTTTTGGGCGCCTAGAACGCAGGAAGGGCGTTTTTCTTTTTGTGGAGGCTCTCCTTGAGCTACTTCATAAAAACCCGGAGATTGGATTAGGGCGTCCACTAAAAGTGGTTTTTTTAGGGTCTGAAATCCAAAAGATTATGGAAGCTTCGCCTTCCGATTTTATTCGTGGAAGAACGGAACATTTGAGGCATCGAATTAAATTGGTTTTTCTCACCAATCTATCGTCGGCCGAAAGTAATAAGTATTTGCATAATGAGGAGCCGAAATTAGTTTGCATGCCCTCACTAGTGGATAATTCTCCTTATGTTATTGTAGAAGCGCTGGAGCGAAACCTAGATTTTATCTGTGCAAATTCCGGTGGACAGGCCGAGCTTATTGACCCTCGTGATCATAAGGTGGTTTTGTTTACTCCGGAACTGAATGCCTTAGCCGATGCATTGAAGCGCCGTTTGTCGATGCCAGCCTATCAGGCTAGGCCTTCACGCAATGTGCTGCAGGCCAATGATTGGTGGTCAAAGTTTCACGCAAAGCTTAAGCAGAAAAAAAAGCGAAAATCATCGCCTGCATCGCCAAAGATCTCCGTGGTATTGGGCTTTCTACCAAGCTTTCCTGAGCATTTGCTTCTCCGTTCTTTAGAATCCCTCCTTAATCAGAACTATCCTAATCTTGAAATTCTGATTAGCGCCGTCGGTGGGAACCGTGAATCGCTTCGCGCCAAATGCCCGAAGGCCAAATTCATAAGCAATTCTTTAGGAGAAACTATTCAGCAGGCGACGGGAAAATTTTTATTTTTTCTAGATGGAGCGGAATTTACCACTAGGGATGCGCTTCACAATTTGGTGCAAGCTTTTGACGTGAATGCGGAACAGAAGTCACGCTTGCTAGGCATTAGTGCAATCGTAATTTGCTCGTTAAATCATCCGAATCGAGAAGAGTGGAATGTGCCTGTGCCATTTTCGTTGGATCGCATCGTTGCAGGGCAGGTTTTAGCTAGTACCTATGCTCTCTGGCGCCGCAGTTATTTTTCTAGAGTTTTCGAGGTGACACCGAGTTCCATGATTCATGATTTATATTTGCGGCCATTGATAGCAGAGGCCTTTGTTCAAGGCTATTCGATAGCTACCATTCCGAATCGCCTCCTGCGATCCCTTACTCCCGAATGGAGAAGGCTATCCCAAGTTCCAGCAGATGCAAGCGTGATAGAGCCACTGCTCCCTATTTTTCCGAAAGAACGTCGCCACTTATTGCCCACACTTCTAGGCTATGCAAAGGACTACGATCTCTTTCGCAATGCCTATTATCTTGAGCGAGAAAAGAGGCTGAAGTAGAATGCGTTTTGCTTTGATCACGCTAGCCGAAAGTGAATATTGGCAAAGTTGTCACTATGCCACGCTCGGGCTTAAATCAGCCTACGCAGAGGCTTTTGGTTCGCAATCTATCGAGCATTCGCTCTCCAAATTTTGTGATCCTAGCAAGCTTCGTCAACTGGCCGAAAAGCTTGTGATCTCTAAATGTGGTCTTGTTGTTTTCGTAGATTCCTCGCCCTTATATGGTCGCATGCTCGCGGCTCTTCAACAGGCCGGCTATGCGGGAGCCTTTCGTTTTCATGTTTTTGGTGATGTAGTGAGGCGCTCTTCTGAATGGCTTAGCTATGCATCTTTTTTGAAAGGGCATATCGTAGAGTGGGTTTGCGCTTCAGAGCGGCAGCAGCGCCTTGTGAATTCGCTATTACCTTCAAACTCTTCGTTAACTTGGGTGTGTCCTTTCCCTGTTTTTCAACGAGATTTTGGGTTTAGCGAAAAGCTAAGAGAGGAAAAGCGTAATCAGCTTGGTTTCCACAAAAATGATTTTGTAATTTTGTATACCGGGCGCATGACACTTCAAAAAAACGTGCTTGCATTGTTGAAGGCATTTGCCCTTCTACCATCGTCTCTGCAAAAAAAGTCGAAGTTAGTATTCGCAGGGGACTTCGATGATCTCTGCGCACCATTTACCGGCTTGCATTATTCTTCAGGTTCTTTTTTTGCACTTTGGCAGAAGGAAATTGAGGCTATGCCTGCAGAAACTAAAGAAAGGATTCATATTCTGCCTGGCGCATCCAGGAAGGATCTACGCTCACTGTATTCGGCCGGAGATTTATTTGTGAGCTTAAGCCTGCAACACGACGAAGATTTTGGGATGGCTCCTGTGGAAGCAGCTTCTTCGGGACTGCCCTTGGTGCTTACAAGTTGGGGCGGATACGCTAATTTTCATTCGAGTTCGCCTTTTGTAAAAATGATTCCAGTTACTCTCGCAGAACAGGGACCAAGCTTTGAATTGTCTACTGTAAGCGAAAGCATTGGTGCTTTAGCGCAGGCAGTGAAGGCCAGACGACGCACTATTTTACCTCAGGTGGGTGAGTTTACAGTGCATAAAGTGGCGGAATTGTTGCGGGCACATCGGGCTCCGCAAAATACCCATGCACGATTTACTGATTTTGGCGGTAAAATGAGGGAGCTTAGTGCTCTATTTGATTCTGCAGCCAATTTGGTAGTATTTTCGGATTTAGGAGAAAACTCTGTTTATGAGCAAGTCTACAGAAACTATTGCGATGAAAAATAATCCCTATGGCGTTGCCGAATGGCGCTCAGGGATTTCCACGATTTCTGCGCCAGCGATTTCTCGCGATAGGGAAGTGGCGGAATTTTTTAATAATCTATGGCCTGCTGCTGAAAGCTATGTTTCTGCGTTAAATCCAGTTTTTCTTCTAGATCTTCCAAAAATGGATCTAGCGCAGAATGGCTCCTGGCTTGTGCGCGACGGCTTGCTGCCCATACTTTGGTTTTTTAAAAATAATCCTTCACCAGCTTCCTTTCGCGGCAGATTGCAGGTGCATGCTGAATTTGAGGAATACGTACCCGATGCATGGCGGCCTCAAGTGGAATTGTATCGTTTCTTTTCCGCGTCGGCGGGTGGCTACCTACCGAAAGCGAAAAAAGCCCAGCCTATCCGAAATCTTTTATTGCTCGGATTGATCGCTCCGTCTGTTTGTTCCTTGCCAACTCTGAGTGAGGAGTTGAAAGAGATCTTGCGATTGGTTGGAGGGAAAAAAGGAATTGAAAACTGCAGCATAAAAGCGGTTTTGCCCCTCAGATTCGAAAATATGCACCTCTTCAACGGGCAATCTTATTATAATCGATTCGTCCTCAATATTTGCCGCGAGCTAGGTACGCAAATAGATTTTATGGAGTATGATGCTTTCCGCGCCAGCTATCCTGCCGAGGATACTTGGTTTCATGAATTTAATGATCGCTGGCTATATGCTGATTCCTATATGAGTTTAGTAGCGCAAAGTAAGTCTTGTCGTGTTTTGCCTCTGCACAAAGGAGAATTAACAGAAAGCTATGATCGCATTCTGCCAGCTTTTCCCCATGTTTCCTGTGGGGTTCGGAAGGTCTACAAGAAGAAATTTTTGAACTACTTAGAGGGAAATTGGATCGCAGAATCGGAAGAGCGGGCTAAGCGCTACTATAGCGCCATGAATTCTGCAGCAAATATCTCTTATCCTTGGCCAAATTGGTTTTCCTCTTGGTGCGGCGAAGTAACTCAGAGAGGCTAGTGCATGCAGATTGAGCGAGAGGATTTGAAAAGTCGGCTCTATCGTTTTGCCTTTAATATTTGGCCATGCTTCTTTGGCACTGGCGCCACCGTTACCTATATTGCCCATGATTTTAGTTTTATTCGAGTTCGACTGCGGCTAAATTGGCGCACCAGGAATCGAGTGGGCACGATTTTCGGCGGTAGTATGTACGCATCCACCGATCCATTTTTCATGATTCAACTCATGGCTATTCTTGGGAAAGAGTATGTTGTTTGGGATAAGGCTGCCGCCATTCGATTTCGAAAACCCGGAGAAGGGGAATTGTTTGTGGAGTTTCACGTAGGCCCAGATCGAATCGCTGAGGTAAAGGAAAAAGTGGAGCTAAATGGTGAGCATGATTTCGTTTGGCGAGCAGAGCTGCGGGATGCTGCGGGTAGAGTGTATGCGGAGATCGATAAAACTCTCTACGTTGCCAAACGAGAGGTCTACGAGCGCAAAAAGGCGGCGAGAGCGGCTCGGCAGCAATAGCTAAGTATTTGCTTTTTCAATCTTTCACTTTTCACGGTAAGATTATCCTATCGTATAAACAGATTATATCTTGTCAGCATTTTTACCGGCCATTACTCTAAAAGACTGCTACGAAAATAAAAACGCTCTATAAGGAGATCATGGATGATTTCGTTACAAAAAACGCTCCTCTTGCTTACGCTCAGTTCCCTTTCCCTATCGCCAGCTTTCGCCAATACTAGCGCCCATTTGGTGCACAAGGCAGATGGGAGTGTGGGCAAATATCTTTTCTTGCCCGTTCACTATGATGCCTCCCATGCGCGAGAGGTTCTCAATCGTCGTGCAGATCTCGCCTCTGTTGCGTTACCAGCTTCCTATCAAATTCCAGCAGCTCTCATCCCTGCCGTTCGTGATCAAGGGGAGCGGGGAACCTGCGCCTATTTTTCAACTATTGCTATCACTGAGGCCTACTATATGGCTCAGTCGAGAAATAATTCGGGGATTAACCTTTCCGAAGAGTGCTTAGCCGATGTGCGTGATTGGATGTACGACCAAGGCACGAAGTATACCGGTGACGATAAGCCAGATCAGCGTCCTGATCCAAATGGTGATTTTCCGGCTTCTATCGTGAAGACAATCGAAGAAAATGGCGTGCCCTTGGCGAATAAATTTGGCTCCACAGATTGTCGTTATAGCGCAACCGATGGACGCAAGGTGAGCCTCTCTGCCTACCTCGCGAGCTTCAAGGGAGCAAACGCTTCTCGCCCATACGCTAAAGGTTTAACCTATGCGCAAAACACGGCACCCACCATCGAGGCGGTGAAGGCTCTTTTGGCGAACAATAATCCTGTGGAAGTGGGCATCATTGTTTACAACGAGTACATGAACGAAAGTGATTGGCGATTTAATGCTGCTGTAGACGTGGATAGTAATATTGCTGGTGGCCACGCGATCACGCTCACTGGCTATAAAACCTCTGGAACAAAAACGATCTTTACGTTCAAGAATTCTTGGGGCACGAGCTGGGGAAGCGCTGGCTACGGCACCATTGACGATGGCATTCTCTCTCATAGCTGGGCCTACGATCCTGGCTATGATTTCATCGTGAGTCTACATAACTAAATATTCTATGGATCCCGGTAGAATATTAAAGAAATAGTATTGACCTTCGATTTGAGAAGGAATAAGTATCTGGGTAACGCCACTTTCTCTCGCGGGAGAGTGGCGCGTAACCCTAAAAGGATTTGTGCTCATTTTTACCACGCCCCAACTTGGGAGTGAATTTTCGGAGCGCATTTTTTTACTTCTCAGTCGTGTGATCTAGCAGGCAGATAACTCTGTTCCGTAGGCTATGCTTCTGAGATTAAGGGAGTGCTTATGAAAAAGATTATACTGGCCTGCGTTCTTGCGTTTATTTCCCCTTTAACCGGTCTCGCCTGCGCTCAAGCTGTGCAAGTGGAAATTGAGATCGGTCAACTCCATATCGATGATAAAACTGATACGGATTTTGCCTCTTTGTCTGGAACCCGACTTTCCCAGCAACTCGTGGCCCAGCCCACGAGCGAGGGTTGCCTTTACTCTACCGCTGAAGAGGGGCCATTTAACGCCGTCAGCATTGGCGCTAAATTGTTCTTATATATCCACGAGTCTTCCCGTGGGCAAAGTATTCAGCTAAACGGCTATACCGACCATGGAAAGATGTTTGCGATTCGATCCAAGCTCGCGGCGAATGCGGAAATTCCCTCGTTGCCCTTTATGGCTAGCGTTTTTGACGCATCTGGCCCCGCCAAGGAATTACTAGGTCAAGCTAGTCTACTAATAAGAGAAGAGTAGAACGCCTAAATCACTTTCCCTTTTTCGCGAGGCATACTATGTTTCGCGGCGGGGGAATTTATGAAAAAACTTATCTTTTTGGGAATTTGCGTTTCGTTTTTGATTCAGCTCGGGGCAGCGGCCGCTCCGAATCTTGAGCTGGTACAATCGGTTCCATTGGGCACTACTCTCACTGTGCCTGGAATTCGGCTCACCCAAACTGTTTGGCTGGAGATGATTAACTCCGCCACAAGCACCTTAGATATCGAGCAATTCTATGTTGCTGAACAAGCTGGCGAGGCGCTCACTCCTGTGATTCAGGCGATTGAAGCAGCTGCACAGCGTGGCGTGAGAGTTCGCCTTCTCGTAGACCTAAAATTCTTTTCTACCTATCCTGAAACAGTGAAATTACTTGGCACCATGGCGAATGTTCAAGCCAAGACCATCGATTTCTCTTCGATGGGTGGAATTCAGCACGCCAAGTTTTTTGTGGTGGATAATAATTTGAGTTATGTGGGGAGTGCTAATTTTGATTGGCGTGCGCTCGATCAAATCCATGAAATTGGTTTACGTGTGGCCGATGCTGGTATTGCCGCTAAAATTGAAAGTGTTTTTAGCCGTGATTGGAGCGTTGGCCAAGTGGTGGCTGCTGGAGTGCAGTCTGCCAGTGCGGCTTATCCCGCTACTAAGAAAACCACGGGGCTTGCCTCTATCGTTTCCGTTGACGCTACTCCGAAGGCGGTGAATCCTCCTGGAATCAACTTCAGTGCTGATGTTCTTGTGGCGATGATGGCCAAGGCGAAGAAAACAATTTTCATTCAAGTGTATGAGTATGGCGTAAAAAATTGGACAGTATTAGATGATGCTATCCGCCAAGCCGCCGCTCGCGGTGTAAATGTTAGCTTGATGGTGGATGAAGTGGATCTAAAAAATGCACAAAACGAGCTGTTGGCTCTATCTCATTTGCAAAACATCACGGTGAAGACTATCAAGATTCCTGAGTGGTCAGGCGGCCCTGTGCAGTTCGGTCGGCTCATTCATAGCAAGTATATGGTGGTGGATGGAACTAGCGCTTGGGTTGGCAGTGCCAACTGGATCGAAAGCTATTTCACGGGCACGCGAAATGTGGGTTTAACAGTGCAGTCGCCCCAAGTTTCTGCTCAGCTAACCTCTGTGTTCAACACTGTGTGGAACAGTGCTTACGGCACCTTAGTGCACTAACCATTGGCTGATTTACTCATCCCCGGCACCCGGGTAGTGCATCATGGAGAGGCCCTGCAATGGCTCGAGGCGCAGCCAATTTTAGCTGGCTGCTCCATGATTACCTCGATGCCTGATTACTCCGAATTTCCTTCTTGGAGCTTGGAGCAGTGGAAGCTTTGGTTCGTTCGTTCCGCTCGAATGGTGATGGAAAAGTGCCCGGATGATGGTGTTGCTATCTTCTATCAGCGAGATCGCAAGCGCGAGGGCTGCTGGGTTGATAAGGCCTTTCTAATTCAAAAAGCGGCAGAAGAAATTGGCATGGCCCAGCTATGGCATAAAATTGTTTGCCGCGCGCCTCCCGGAAATACTACTTTTGGCTCTCCCGCGTATTCTCATCTCTTATGTTTTTCGAAAGGAATTCGGGAGGAACTGCAGAAGTCGACAATGGATATTCTTCCGCAAGCTGGAAAAACCACATGGACGAGGGGGATGGGCACTCAAGCCTGCCAGTTTGCCTGTAAATTTATTTTAGCGAATACAGCCTCGCATACTATTGTAGATCCATTTTGTGGGCACGGCACGGTGCTCTCGGTAGCGAATCAGCTGGGACTTCACGCAATCGGCGTAGAGCTTAGCCGGAAGCGTGCTGAAAAAGCCTCGGAACTGCATATTTCGCTCTTAAAGTAGCCGTAAGCGGAAGATTTCCTTAACAGTTCCGTGGCTCGTTCCGAAGAGGCCTTTATGATGAAGAGATTTTTATCCCTCTTGGCACTCGGTTTGATCCTAGGATTGGTTACTTCCATGGTGGAAGCGGCTGAGCTACCGAAATTGGACCATTCGCAATATTGTCCAAGCGGCAATTAATAAATAAAATTTATTTAAATTCTTTAGTTGCCGCCTAAAGTAGAAGCGGTTTTGTCGGGAATTCGGGTGTTTTTCTGCGTCATTCCTCTTCCTTGTTGACATATTGAAGCGGTGCGCTGTAATACTGGCGCCGCAGCATGAATGTTTTGCCGCAGCCATTTGTTAGGATTTGGTGAGCTTCGGGTGAGGGGCTTGCTTAAAATGGCTTTCATAAATAGTTTGCGAGCTTCGGGATACGCTCAACTCTAAAGGATGGCCAAATGAAAATGTGGAATATCGTTCTTCTTCTGATCTGTACCCTAGTTGCTCAAACTGCCAACGCTTCACCTGCCTGCTTAGGCAGCAACGGTTCGAATCTTCCAGTGATGGACGATCAAGTTCTAGCCTGGAAAAGCAGCACCCCGAATCAATTCCTCGCCAGGGCCCACGTCTACGGCACACTCACTCAGCTATATCCTGATCGTAACGGCCACCATCACTTTCAAATTCAAATCGGCCTAGCTCCATCGCAAACGCTAGAAGTGGTGTATAACGAAGACTTTGGCACTGTGCCTGACGTTCGTGTTGGGGATAAGGTAGAGGCCTGTGGCGATTATATTACCTCCGATGCAGCGACCACGCAGTATCCTGCCTCTCCTGATAACGCGATCATTCATTGGATTCATCAAAGTCCAAATCCTGCGAAGCATCCCTCTGGTTTTCTGATCATCAACGGTGTACTTTATGGCCAAGGACAACCTAGCCATTAATAAGGAAAACACCAATGCTCTGTGCTTGTGGCAGTGAATTAGACTACTCCAACTGTTGTGAACCCTATATTAAGGGGGAGCGTCCGGCTCCCTCGCCAGAAGCGCTCATGCGCTCGCGCTATACTGCCTATGTGAAGGTGGTTGAGCCCTATTTGCGCGAAACCTTGGCCCCGGAATCTCGGGGCGACTATAGCGAAAAAGATGTGTACGAATGGGCCAAGCAATCCGAGTGGTTGGGCTTGCAAATCTTGAAGGCCGAAGGCAATAGCGTTGAATTTATTGCCAAGTATAGAACCCAAGGTAAGGTACTCGAGCACCACGAAGTTTCCACTTTTCGCAAAGAAGGAAATCGTTGGTTCTTCGTAGATGGAGAATCCCACGTGCACGAAGAAGGTAAGGGGCACGAGCACCACGAGAAGGCTCCGCAGAAGCCTGTGGTACGCGCCACTCCAAAGCTCGGTCGAAATGACCCTTGCGCTTGTGGTAGCGGCAAAAAAGCCAAGAAGTGTTGCGCAGCCTAAGCTGGTTCTACTTTTCTCATCACTCGTTCGAAGCTGGTTCTGGATTGAATGCGATCCAGCCATTGCATGCTTAAAGTCGGGTTGAATTTTTCCATGAAATCCTGGCGAGCTTTACTTAGCTGCCGAAAAAATGGAAATACATGGATATCGGCTAAACTAAATTTATTTTCTAAAAGAAAATCTCCATAGCGAAGTTGATTTTCAAATTTCCTGATATGGCTTTGCATGCGAGCTAAAAGCGCTTCCTGGTCTTGTTGCGCGAGCTGATCTAGCTTGTATTTATATAGGTCTAGGTCTGGCTTGAATTGGTGATGGCACCAGGCTGTCCATAAACGCATTTCGGCTTTGTTTTTCGGGTCGCTGGGCGAGAGCTGTGGTTCAGGAAAAGTCTCTTCTAGGTATTCTGTTATTATGGCCGATTCTGGCAGCACGAAATCTTGGTGCAGAAGAACTGGCACCTTTCCTTCCGGACTCACGCGAAGTAGCTCCATCGATGGATGCGATAGGCTTTTTTCTTCGATCACCGTATAGGGAAGATTTTTTTCTTCTAGCACCATGCGAACTCGAATGGCGAAAGGGCATCTCCTATAGGAGTGGAGGATAAGATTTGTTTTATTGTCCGCCACTAACTTGCCAGTCTCTTTCAAAGAGATTGCCATAGAAGCCAGCTAGCCCGCTGCTGGTGATCGCAACTGCGGCTTCTCGATTATTCTGGATGGAGTTCTGATCCCAGTTGATAGAGCTGATGAGGGTGATCGAACCATCTACGATCATGCCCTTATTATGAATATAATCCACGCCCATGCCCTTAATGTTGGCAATTTTCGCAATGAGACTCCCGCCTGTTCGGTTGAGCAGATCTACGGTGGGTTGATTTTTGGGATTCGAAATGGCGATGGGTTGGCCGTCGGGGCCCGTGTGGGCGAACGCGGATTCGTCGTTCAGTAATACATGCACAGAAACTCCTCGGTGGGCGGCACTTTGGAGAGCCGATACTAGCGGATTTCCAGCGGCAGACCAGGGAGTAGAGTCGAAAGTCATTAACTCAATATCAATGCTTCGCTTCGCGTGGTTAATCAGAGAAAGAATGCCACTCAGGCTGGAATCAGGGGAGGTGATCCGCTGCACAGCACTTGCCGAAAAAATATTTCCGCCACTTAAGGCAAAGCTACTAGAGGAGGAGGGGGGGCTATAGGTAATTGCCTTTCCACTCACCATATCTTGAACATCACCGAAACTGGTGCTCGCATCACCGCGAAATACTCCTGCAAAGTTTTGGGCGATACCGGAATCATGAATGAGCACTTCCCATCCGCGGTTTCCGATAGTTCCGGGGGAGGGGTTGCCTGAAGGAGAATAGTTTTCAGATCCAATCAATAATTGATTGCCATCGATGATAATGTACTTTCCGTGGTCAAAGCGGAATCGACGCGTGCCGTTGCTGCTCATCACGAAGAAATGATTGGCGCCAGAGGAGCTTTTCATCGCTTGCACTAGCTGAGATTCGATTCCTCTGGAGGCGGCGGAAAAGCCTCCCACTGGCTGGCCCTCTTCGAGAATTTGCACGGAAACGCCTGCCTGGATTTTTGTGAGAAGGGCTTCTGCAATATAGGGCGAAGAGAGCTCATAGATATTGAGGAGTATGCTCTGTTTGGCATTTTTGATGGCGGCTACGGTAAGGTCGAGAGTGGTATCGGGGGCGAAGGCGGCTTCGATGTTGATATTGGCAGCGGCAGGGCGGGAGGATAGCAATAAGAGGAGCGCAAAAATCCTGATCATCGAGCTGTGAAGCATTCCCATTCTCCCCAATTTAAGGCCACGAAAGCACCGGATTCGTTGTAGCAAGCCGCCAAAGACTTGGAAATCAATATCTGGCTAGTCGGTAAATATGGCTTTGCGTTAGGCAGGATACCAAAGGGCGTTATTTTAGGGCTCGATAACGCTCTGCTTCAAGTGCCTTGATTTTTATGCTAAAAGAGGCCATGCCAAAAGTGCCACTCCCCATTGATGCCGCCATCCCAGAGATCCTGGAAAAGCTGCATAATCATGGCGCCCTCGTTTTGAGCGCGGAGCCAGGAACTGGAAAGACCACCAGGCTGCCTGCGGCTCTTATGAAGGAGTTTGGAGGTTCGGTTTTAGTGTTGGAGCCAAGGCGGATAGCGGCCACGGCTGCCTGCCAGCGGATCGCTGCAGAGAATGGCTATGCTCTTGGCAAGGAAGTGGGTTACCAAGTTCGGTTTGAAAATCAGAGCTCCAAGGAAACGCGTCTTCTCTTCCTCACAGAAGCCTTACTCCTTCGAAAGCTAGTGAACGATCCACTTTTGAAGGGTGTGGCTTGTGTAGTTCTGGATGAGTTTCATGAGCGCAGTTTATCGGTGGATGTGGCGCTAGCTGCCTTGAAAGAATTGCAGGAACTGGAGCGGCCCGAGCTAAAAATTGTAGTGATGTCGGCCACCTTATCAGCTGAGCCACTCGCCAAGTATTTGGGTGATGCCCCAGTAGTGAAGGTGCCTGGCCAGCTTTATCCTTTAGACATTCGCTATGAAAGTAAGCCGCAGCTCCTGCAAACGAATTTTGAGTTTGCCGAACGGATTCGAAAGCTCATTCAGCGGGCGTTTGAGGAAAACCCCAAAGGAGATATCTTAGTTTTCTTGCCTGGCCGCGGCGAAATTGAAAAGCAAAATAGCTTACTGCACGAATGGGCGGATGCGCGCCAAGTGCAGTTGTGCCAGCTCCATGGGCAGCTAACCCTTGCTCAGCAAAGGCAAGCGATCGAAACGATTCCTGCTCGCCGAAAAATTATTTTAGCTACGAATATCGCTGAAAGTTCCCTCACTGTTGAGGGGGTGCGAATCGTGGTGGATTCTGGATTGGCGAGAAATATGGAAATTCATCCGCGCACGGGATTTGATTCCATGGTGCTGCAGCGAATCTCCAAGGCATCGGCGAAGCAACGAGCGGGAAGAGCAGCTCGGCTTGGCGCTGGAGTAGTTTACAGAGCGTGGATGCCCTTTGATGAGCTTTCCATGCGTGAGTTTATTTTGCCGGAAATCGCTCGATCCGATCTATCGGAAACAATCTTGCTACTTAGCGCGCTCGGCATCACTAAACCAAAAACTTTTTCTTGGTTTGAAAAACCGGGCGATCGGGCTTTGGAACAGGCAGAGCAGTTTTTAGTGTCCATCGAAGCTATCGAAGTAGATGGCTCCCTCACAAGTGTGGGCGAATCGCTGCAAAATATTCCCTTACATCCTCGCTTAGCGAAATTGATTCTCCTCGGTAAAGCCATGGGATTGGGCCGCCTGGCCTGTGAGCTTGCGGCCATTCTATCTGAAGGCATATCCCGCTTTTCTCAGCGCTCCTGGCAATCAGAAAATGACTTGTGGTCCTGTTGGAAGTATTGGCAAGAGCGAAGGCAAGATCGTCAATTTCATTCCTTGGAACGCGTAGTGCAGCAACTGCAATCCTTAATTTCAGTGAGAGAAAATTCCAGCGCTGATCCTGATCTCGAAAAAAAATCAGTTCACTTACTCTTGGCCGCCTATCCGGATCGTCTGTGTCGGCGCCGAAAGCCAAATGAAGCGAGGGCAGTCATGTCTGGCGGGCGAGGGGTGCGCCTGCATGAAGACTCCAATGTGCAAACTTCCGATTTCTTTTTGGCGATTGAATTGAAGGAAGGGCGAGATAGTGCAGAGGCTTTAGTATTTGAGGCGGTTGGTGTTTCTGATGAGATGGTGCGTGAATCACTCTTGCCGAGAGCGGACTCTTTTTCGGAGCTAGAATGGGATGAAGGGAAAGAACGATTTTGGATTCTAGAAACGAAGCGATGGAAAGGTCTTTCCGTGGCTGGAGAGCACCGCAGGCCTGCTAAATCCGAGGAGATTGAGTTGGCGCTCGCGAAAATAGCCGCGGATCGCTGGGAGCTGGCCGCTGTTAAAAATGAAGGTTTCCGCCATTGGCTGGCTCGTCTGCAATACCTAGCAAAGGCAAAGGAATATCCCTTGCTGAACACGGAACAAATTCGCGCCGCTATGGAGCTCGCCTGCTTTGGAGAAAATTCCTTGGCGGCGATTTGGGATAAAAATATTTTGCCTTATTTTGAGAGTCAACTCGATCTTGAGCATTTACAGGCGCTTGAGAAGTATTGTCCCGAGGCGTGGACTGTGCCGAGCGGTTCGCGTATTCGAATCCAGTATTCAGAGGAGAAGGGGCCCTCTGTGGAGGTGCGCCTGCAAGAGCTATTTGGATTAGCTCAATCGCCTCGCGTGGGGGATCAAGCGCTTACTTTAATTTTGCTCGCACCAAATTTTATTCCTGTGCAGGTTACCCGCGATCTAGAAAGTTTTTGGAAGAATACATACGGAGAAGTGCGGAAAGAACTACGCTTGCGTTACCCGCGGCATAGCTGGCCAGAGGATCCCAGCACCGCGCTGCCTCAAGCTAAGGGGCGCGGACGCGCTCTTGGAGCTAATTTTTCGGGCACTTCGATTTAGAAGCCGCGCTTTTTATAGTCATGCTTATCCCAGCCATAGTCGTGCAGGATTTCTGTGTTAGCTGGGATATTTTCGGTGGCATAGAAAGTAAATGTTTGGCTTTTGCGGTTTACCCGCCACGCGCAATTCGCATTTTTAGAGTGATTATAGAGTGAGCTATATCCCAATACGATGGCCGTAGTATCGCCCCAATAGGTAAAGCGATAGGAATCGATCGCCGTATTACTAAACTTATGCAGGTGTTTCTTGGGAATCAAGATAATCGGGCTTGTTTCAATCACTCTGCCTTTTAGGATCTTCTGCTTGCAAAAAACTCCCCAGCCGCGATTCTTACTTTTTTTCAAATATAAATGATATTTATTCTTAATTAAGCGCATTGTTTTGCTACTATTCTTAACAAACGATCTAGCTTTTGTGCAATTTGTTTCTGATCGAGTTTGATAAGGGATTTTCATGCTTTTTTTATTTTTTTCTTTGCTTTCTAGTTCTGCTTTTTGTTGGGATTTGCCTGCTTCGATTGGTCCGCAGCTGCAGGATTCGCTTTTACTTCGCTATACAGAGCAAGCAGAGCCTAAGCCTAATGGAGATAGCTCGCATATTCCTGCTGGAATTGAATCCCATAATTTCTCTTTTTCCGTTCCAGTGGCAAAGAATCAAAAAGATAACTGGTCGCTGCTCGGGAGGGCGGCGTGGTTAGATATTCACAGCGCTGCAATGTTACCAAGCGGCGCGAATATCCCAAATACTCTAATGGATACGCGTATTGGTTTTGCATTTACTCATCAGCTCGGTGGAGAGAGAAGTTGGGGGCTAACCAGTTCTTTTGGCTCAGCTAGTGATAAGCCCTTTTCTAGTGGGCAAGTAGACACCATTAATGCCAATGGCACTTACGCATTTTCGGAAAGCGAGCGAAGCAGGTGGATGCTATTCTTGAATTACTCCAATAATCGTGGGTTTTTAAATAATATTCCTTTACCAGGATTTGCCTATATTTATACCCCATCAAAGGCTTTTACTGGCGTCTTCGGTGTGCCCTTTGCCATGCTAAATTGGCGGATCGATAATTCTGATTGGTCGCTCAATGCGATGCTCTTCTTTCCACGATTCGGAAAGCTCGAGGCGGTATACTCAAAGTGGCGTCCGTTAAGTTTATTTGCTGCGCTTGAGGCAACAGAACAATCCTTTTTACGATTGAATCGAACCTATGTAGACAATCGATTGGTCTACTTAGAGAGTCGGAGTCTTATTGGGGCGAGATCTCCGCTCAGTAAAACCTTGCTGGCGGAGCTTAGTGGTGGCTACGCGTTTGCTCGGTCTTTTTATGAGGCAGACAAATTTAGCGATAGAAACAGTAATTCTGTTTCTATCGCTAGTGGTGCCATTTATATGGCTACGATTTCAGCTCGCTTTTGATAGTTATTTTTCTGCAAAGAGCGGGTTATAGCTTTTCACGATATCGCCATTCGAGAGCGATACGGTGAAAGAGCAGCGATAGGCATCTTCTTTTTTGCCGGTCTCACCGTGCACACAAGCGATACCATCGCCTCTAAATCCTGCACCATTGCCCTTACGAAAAGCTTTTGCATCTTTGGAATCGGCCATCATATTGTAGAGGCGATCTGCTGCTTTTCCATTCACGAGCACCAGAACGTTATCCGTTTTCTTGGTACGATCTTTTGGCGTGAGGAAGTAAACCTTTGCTCCGCCACTGCCACGTGGGCCACCGCTCACTGAGGCAATGCCGCGACTTCCAGCTCCGATGGCACTGCCTTTCACAAGGTTGGTGCCACCATAATTTTCTGCCCAGTTAAAGCCAGGTGCAGAGAATGTATCGCGGTAGGCAACTGGATCTACACCGTTTCTGAATTCTAGGCTGCAGGCAAATTCAGATTTCGATGCGCTCTTGATTTCATGGCAGGTCACCACGGATCCGGAAGCATATGAATCACTTAACTTTGTGCCGAGGTGAGCTTGCAGAGAAGCGTCTTTGCCTGCCTCTTGTTTTACTCGAATATTTTTATAGAGCACTTCCGCCGCATGACCGCGGAGAAGTAATAATCCATCACGCTCGGTGGCGACAGAAAATTGTGCCTGGGATTTTCCCGTGGACTGGACATAGTTAATGGGTCCCTTACTCATACTAAACCCATGTTGAGGTAGTAGTAGAGCGCCAACAAACACCAAGGACGAAATAGAAAATGCTTTCACAGAAATCCCTCCAATCAACATGGTTCTTATCGGAAGGAGTGTTAGATTACTTTAGTTGAAAGATAGGGTATTTATCTAAGCTTTGGAAATTAGGGTGCTTTCTGCTTAGAACTGGCCAAAGCGAAGATGCAAAAACTGCACAATTGGCTTCATATAAAATTGAGTGATCGCGAAGATGGTTTCGTAGTGATTGCCGGGAACAAATAGTTGTTCGGGCTCGCCAAAATAGTTTGCGCTCTCCTTCTGTAAAATAATGGGCACGGTTTTGTCAAAACGCGCCATGAGCATGAACATATGGGAGGGGATAATTTTACTCGCAAAAAAATTAGGATCGATTGTGATAGTCTCTCTCAGCTTTGCTTCGTAGACAGCGGGATCAGTCCAGCCCAAGGCTCGCATCCGGGCGTCTCGTAGTTTTCGGATGATCGGCTGAGTGCTAAAGGCAAGCGAGTACGGGATATTTCCTGCGGACGCCACCAGCACAACAGCCTGTAGACGATCTGGTTCCACAGCGGCAACCATACTCGTTACTATCCCGCCTAAGGAAAGGCCCATCATACCCATTTTCGTTCTGTCGATTTCTGGAAGACTCTCGGCGAAATCTAGTGTGGTACGAAGGGCGCGAATCGCGGCGAGATCTACAGCATCTTCATATTCCCAATCGGGATAAAAGGGGGGCTGGATGGAATGGATCACATCCGCAATCAGTGAGGATACTCCCTGCTTGCAAAGGTGGAGGCGCGCGCCATTTTCTAGTTCACTCGGCCCCAAGATTGTAGGAGCAATTACGAGGAGTGGAGAAAATCTTGCGAGCGGTGGAGTGGTGAGGATCACGGAAATTGTTCGGATCTCATGATTGGGCTCTATCACGGGAAGCTCAAATTTCCTCGTGACACAGCCAAGCTCCACTTTTTTTTCTAGGAGAGTGCTTACCCCATTCCACGGTGTATAACTGAGCTCTGCGATCCTCTCTTCGAGCGCGGCGCCTGTGAGCGGTGGGCGCGGAGTGGCAGCGGCATTGATCGAAGCGCAAAGTGCTATAAATAAAAAAAGGATTTGCATGAGCTGGTGGTTATTCTTCGTCTTTATCGCCTTTGGTTTTCAGTTGGCCGCGATTGGTTTCGATGAAGGATTTAATTTCTTCTCCGAAAGCGAGAAGCTTGGTCCATTGTTCTTGGTAGAGAGTTACCGGGAAGCGACCCATTCCATAGAGCGATACTGCTCCCTTTTGACTTACCTTTAAATAGAGTGTTCCCCCTCGCTTCTTTTCTTGCTTGAGGTTTTCGTTCTCTCGGCGCAGGCGTTCTAGCTCTTCTCGCAAATCTTGGTCAGACATATTGGCTCTCCTCTTTCCAAAAATCATGCTCCTGATTCTCGAAAAATCCAAGCTTTTTACGCGAGGCCGTGTGCGCTCAGGGGAAGCGGAGAAATGGCCGATAGGGAACTGTGAATTCCTATCTAAAAATTTGGGCTATTGGCCTTGTTTGCTGGAGCGTGGCACTAGAAGCGCGTGGATCTTGTCCGCAAAGTTTTGCGGCCTTGAAACAGCCGTCGATAGAATCGCTCCGCCATCAATTTGCTTTTTTTCGTGAAATCGGAGAGCAAGATAATATTGCCTTTCGTTCGCTTGCGGAAAAAGCCAATAAGGAAACGGAACTAGAGGGCAAGGAGAGCGGAGCGGAAATGCTCTTTCTCGATATGGAAAATGCCGTCATGAAGGATCTTAACGACCAGCATGTGAGAGATAAGGATGTTGTTACAGCCCTCGTGAATTTTCATAAAACGGTTTTTTGGAAGGCTATCACTGACGATCCCGTATTGATGAGAGCATTAGTAGGAAAATACTCCGATCCAAAATCGATACGCCTAGCCTTCAATCAAAACTCACCAGAGATAGTGGCTCATTTACAGGCTGCCTATCAAAGCGCTGGCGCGAAATATGAGGAAGAAATTTTACGTCTTCCTGATTCCCGCACCTGGTTTAAAAACACTCGTGGCTTGGCCGCTTCAGCCTTCAATTGGCACTTGAGTGGTTATGGCCCTACGCCTGATATCGCGAGCGCCGTGGCCAGAGATGCGCGCACAGCTACTCCCACCGGGGCGCGGGCGACGTTGCGCGGATTTGGCGAAGCAGAAGGGAATCTAATTCGAAATGCTGCACAGTCGGATTTACTGCGCACAAGAATTGCAGCTCGCTGGGCAAGCGTTCCAAAGGTGATGTCGAAAAGTGAAAAGGGAAATTATGTGCTCTCTGTGGAGGCGATTAATACGATTCGGAAGGCGGCTCCAGCGGGAGACAATCTAGAGGAATATATTACCGCGGTGAGGGCTGATTTTCTCGCCCATTTTAAAGTGCGGCTCGATCGTCAAGAGATACTGGATTTTAGAGATTATATACAAAGTAGTGATGCCTTTTCACCCGCCATCTATATGGATCGACGCGTGGAAGTGGAGCTTGCGAAGGCCCGCTATGGAGTGGTTTCGATGGATCTAAAAGCACAGAATGCGAGAAATATAGAAGGTACCATGAAGGCGCTCGCGGATACCGAGGGAGCTCCCATTCCAGATCGCATTGTAGCGGTGCGCGCGGCGGAAGCAAAAGTAACGGCTGGCCTTGATGCCAATAAGCGCACCATTTCTAAAATGGGAGATAGTCGTGGTGGAATTTCTCAGTTCACGGGAGATGATGGTGCCTACTTTCCTGATCACGAATTATCGCCAGAGGAAAAACGCACGATCGCCCGGCAATTGAATAAGCGAGTGGGTTTGAATCGAACGCGCCTCGTATTTTTACCACAGCGTTTTTACGATACCGGTCGAGAAATTCCAGCGGAGCAGCGATCTCAATGGATTGTTGCGGCCGAAAATGCGGAAAAAAAATTACAGAAAGCCTTGGTGAAGACATTTGGTCCGAGGGCGAGTGAAATTTCGGTTGCCTTTGACATCAAGGCCTCGGAGCATGGGCGCGGTTTGGGTGTTTATATGTCGCTGCCTGATGGACAAAGGCCTAGCGCCAATCTACAGGCGGAAACAAAACGTATCTTGACTGAAATGGGTTGGAGAGTTCGCACTGTCCAAGTTCCGTGACAGTTTTCTGACGCTTCCGTGGAAAATCTATAGAGCCACAACGGCCCTAGGAAGCTCAAGCTATTGAATTCACGTGGTCAGCTGCTTGGCCTCAAGCTTGCGTTCACTATTGTGGACGAGGTGACTATGAACCATGGATGGTATCTAGGTCTGGTATTGATTTCTTCTATTCTCACAGCCTGCGGTACGAAAAGCAGCGATCAGAATGGAGGCACAACGAGATGGAGCTCATTTCCTGTTTCGATTTACGCGAGTAGCAGCGTAACCGCGAACTCACAGAGCATGAGCGACTTTCAGGATGCGATGGCATTTTGGGAGGATAAGGTTGGGCATAAGCTCTTTAATTTTGTGGGCACCTGGAGTGGCGGAGCGCCATATTCAGGCAATCCCGCGAATCCGGATGTTATCGCCGCCAATATTTTATTTTTTGCTAACCCATGGCCTTTTGCGGGCAACCTTGCCGGACAAACCGTGGTGCGGAGTAATAATTCACAGATAACGAACTCGATGGTGATGATTAATCCCGGAATTGGATATTGTGCTGGGGATTGCGTGGGTCAAAATTACTTAACGAGTGAGCGTAAAACTTTCACCCATGAGCTTGGGCATTTTCTTGGCCTACTGCATGTGCAAGATCCAGCAAATATTATGTATCCGTCCATCCAACCAGGAGGCTCGCTCGCTTCTGTAAGTGTGGATATGAATACGCTACTTTCGCTTACGAATTAAAGAACGGAAAAGCTAGTAGCGATATTGAATGTAGTCGTATTCATTCCCATCACCGATGGATAGAACTGAATATACGGAGCAACATAAATATCTCGGGTTACAGCGTAACCAACAGCTACTCTTTGATTAAAAGTTCTGTGATAGAGATCAAATCGACTCGTGCTAGCTCTCGGGTTATAGAGTGAAAAAGCCGAGGAAGTGTTGATGTTTAGTTTGTCAGTAATATTGAATTTCACCACGGGATAGGCAGTGAGGTTTTCCCTGCGCACTTTTCCATCACTCTTCACATACGCACGATTGTAGAACCAATAGGAGACTCCTGCGTCTACCCCTACGGCAAATTTGGAATCTGGAATGGCATACACAGAAGAAAGACCATAGTTCACTCCCCAGCTCTGCCCAATATTGCGATATACAGCGGAGGTAACAAAGGTTGCTCCGGGAGAGCTCAGCATTTGCACATTTCCAATCCGAAAGGCTTTATCCCAGGTGAGAGAGGGATTATTAGCATCTAGTTTTTGCACATTTCTGAGTGGATATTGATCACTCACCCCAGCGGTAAGACTAAGTGAGGAAGAAGAGCTCATTCGATAGCGAAGGCCTGCGGAGCCGGAGATGGCGGTAGCAGTATTGGATACGGTGCTATCTGGATTCGGCTGGTTTAGTGCCCCTAAATCTCCCACAGGAGGGCCATAATAGGTGAGGCCGAAGCGGAGGCTGAAACGAGAGAGCGAGCCCGCGTCTGCCTTCATTTTTGCATCGGTGATTTCTTTTAGCTCCTCAAACTTCTTATTGACCGCAGCATCTTCTGATTTCTCTGTTGCACTCTCTTCCGTTTTTGCAGGTGTTTTTATTTCCTTGGATTCTGCAAAGGCTGCGCTGCAATTGAGTAGGAGAAGGAGTAGGGGAAGTATTTTTTTCATTCGAATAGTCCAAAAGTAGGGAAAATCATTTATGCGTCTATAAATTAGTATGGTGAAAGGGGCTAGGGGGCAAGAAAATTATTCGAGCTTTGTGTGGGCGGCTGGTCTATAGAGAGTGAGTGCAGAGCATGAAGTTTGATCCAGGAAATTTAGAAATTGTTCCAGTAGCAGCTGGGGGAAATAGCCTTAGGCTAAAGAATAGCTATGAAACTTTTCATCCTGTGGTTGGTCCGGAGGTGGAGCCTAGAATTCTCCATGTGGAACAACAAAAAATAGTGGAGCGCGCTCGCGCATCGGATGATTTCATATTGTGGGATGTGGGCTTTGGGGCGGCCGCTAATGCCATTGCTGCCATTCAAGTGTTGAAGCCAGAAAATTCCAAAGTTACTTTGCACAGCTTCGATTTGAGTTTGTCGCCTATGCAATTCGCGGTAGACCACGCTGATTCCTTACCCTACGTGCAGCCATTCCAAGAGATATTGAAAGAGTTGGCCGAGAAGAAAAAAGTTCAGATTCGTGAGGGCTTCGATTGGCACTTCCACGAGGGAGATTTTCGCCAAACTATGTATCTCGCACCGGCTCCAGCCTCTATTTTTTATGATCCCTATTCTCCCTCCACGAATGTAGATATGTGGACTCTCTCTCATTTTGAAAAGTTACGGAAAATTTTGCCAAGTGAGTCGCCTTGTTTGCTCACAAACTATACGCGCTCCAGCATCACGCGGATCACTCTACTCCTCGCTGGATTTTATGTGGGCGTTGGGGTGGGGGTGGCGAAAAAAGAAGAAACGAGTATTTTTTCGAATACGCTTTCGCTGTTAGAGCGCCCACTCGATCGAAAATGGCTCGAAAAGCGAGTGAAAATCTCCCATAGCGCCGCACCGCTACGCGAAGAATATCGAATTGCGCCCATCAATGAAGAAGATTTGGCTGCCTTAGAGGCTCATCCGCAATTCCGCTAAAGCGTTAACGTGTATTTTGTTTCACTGAATAAAATCGTAAACTTACGTCGAGCCTGGCGTTCCTGACTAAATAAAACTAGTTTTGTTTACCTGCTAGCGTAATGCCTCTCCAAGGTAAAAGTGAAGTATTTTTAAAAATTGACTTAAGCATTTGGCGTATCTGCCGAAGAGTTCAATGTAAGTTCCGAAACTGAGATCAGAAACTTGAGAGCGGATTGGACGTGGGGTCTGAAAAGCACTTGAGTGATTTCGGTGGAACTATAAGACGGTTCGCATGGTAGCGGGTCTTCTAAATGGGATGCTAGCGGATGGTAAGCATTACACTTGAGGAGTCACTACTATGGGTTTACGTATCAATACGAACGTTCAGTCTATGAACGCTCAACGCAACTTGGGTATCTCAAACGATAAACAAGCTAACAGTCTAAGCAAATTGTCCAGTGGTCAGCGAATTAACAAAGCTGGCGACGACGCTGCTGGTCTCGCAATTTCTGAGAAATTGAAGGGTTCCATTCGCAGTATGCAACAAGCTACTCGCAACGCTAACGACGGTGTATCACTAATTCAAACTGCTGAAGGTGGTATCAACGAAGTGTCTAACATTCTCCTTCGCTTGCGCGAATTGAGTGTTCAGTCTGCTTCTGACACCGTGGGCGATGTAGAACGCGGATTCTCCGATAAAGAATTCCAACAATTGAAGAGTGAAGTAGAGCGTATTTCGCAAGTAACGAAATACAACGGTAAGACCCTCTTGAATGGTGCCGGCGGCAACTTGGATTTCCAAGTTGGTATCGACAACAGCCCAGAGCACGACCGTTTGACCTACGCTGCGGGTGCAACTGATGTTACCCTTGGTAAACTTGGCCTTTCTAGCACTGGTGTTCACACCAAAGAAAGCGCTCAAGATAACTTGGCTAAGATCGACATGGCAATTCAATCGGTGAACGAAAACCGCGCTGGTTTAGGTGCACTTCAAAACCGATTGACTTCTACTGTGAACAACTTAGGTGTTGCCACTGAGAACTTGTCTGCAGCGAACTCTCGTATCCGTGATACAGATATCGCTTCGGAAAGCTCCGAGCTCACCAAGGCATCGATCCTTTCGCAAGCTGGTACCGCAGTATTGGCCCAGGCGAACTCGAGCCAGAACTTGGCACTAAAGCTACTCGGCTAATCTTGAACTGATACTGAAATAGTAAGCGTAGGCGGGAGAGCTCCACGGTTCTCTCGCCTATTTTTATTTTAATCCGCCCAATAAGATCGTAAGCTGTTTTTGCGAGGTCTTATGAAAAGTCGTGCAGATTGGGTGAGAAAAAATTTATACTACTATGACGACCTCAAACAATTTTATCGCTTTCACTCTGAGCGTAAAAAGAAAATCCTGGAAATTGGCCTCGGCACTGGCTTTTTACTACGTGCCTGCGAGGCAAAGCAGGGCTTTGGCCTTGAGCTAAATAATAATTTTCTCGCTGAGTCTCGCGAGATGTATCCAGAATTTAAATATGAAGTGTGGAGCGGATCTCGTGATCTACCGCAATCACTGCTCGAAGCCTTCCCTGAAGGCGTGGATTATATTTTCCTCGTGAATGCCTTGGGTATCGTGGAAAATATTCAAGAGACTTTGGAATACCTTCGCCCAATTTGTCGTCCGCACACTCGGATTATTTCTAATTATATTAATTTTCTATGGGCACCCGTATTCGCCATCGCGGAAATCTTGCAACTGAAAATGTCGCAGCCAAGAAAAAATTGGCTGGCCATGGCCGATATCAAAAATATTTTGCAAATATCGGGTTATCGAGAAATTAAGGTAGGGCACCGCTTTCTGTGGCCGAAAGATCTTGGTTTTATCTCCGATTTCTTGAATCGATTTCTGGTTCGCATTAGCCCTTTTCAGTGGCTTGGCTGTACGCAGTTCTTTATAGCGAGAATGGAAGCAAAAATTCAACGGAGTGAATTAACTGTTTCTATTGTTGTGCCCGCGCGAAATGAGAAGGGGAATATTGCTCCACTTGTAGATCGAGTGAGTAAGCTCGCTGGAATAAGCAGAGGGGAAAAGTATGAGCTCATTTTTATAGAGGGGAATTCCACCGATGAAACGGCCGCCGAAATCAAGAAAGTGATGGATAGCACGGCAGCCACGCGATCTTTTCCGATGCAGTTTCACCAGCAAACGGGGATTGGAAAGGGCGATGCGGTGAGGCTTGGGTTCTCCAAGGCCATTGGTAACTTACTCGTGATCCTGGATGCGGATCTTACTGTGCTGCCAGAGGAGATTCCTCGCTTTGTGGGCGTTTACTGTGATGGCCATGGTGAATTTCTAAATGGTAGCCGTTTAGTGTATGCCATGGAAAAAGAAGCGATGATGCCCTTAAATCTTGTGGGGAATAAGTTTTTTAGTTTCGCGTTCACCTGGCTATTAGGACAATCCTTCAAAGACACGCTTTGCGGAACAAAAATGCTGAGCCGTGAAAACTATCAGCGGATCATTGCGGGCCGAGAGTATTTTGGCGATTTTGATCCCTTTGGTGATTTTGACCTGATCTTTGGCGCCTCGAAACTAGATCTTGAAATCACGGAGATCCCGATTCGCTATCATCAGCGCACCTATGGTCAAACAAATATCAGCCGCTGGAAGCATGGCTTGTTGTTGCTGCGAATGAGCATTTACGCCATGGGAAGAATCAAGTTTGTTAAATAAGCTTATCTAGGTTTCTTAAAACTTTTCCAGCCGATGAGGTAAGGATCAAGGATCCAATTTTTACCTTTTACTTCTACATAAGAAACTTTTCTTGCGTAGTCACTAGGCCAGGCTTTGTTTTCTAGATTCTCTTCTCCGATATAGATTTCTTTTTTCCTGCGATCCACTCGCAAAATAATCGCAATATGCGACAGTAAAGACATATACGGCAACGAGAGCGTTCCCAACAGGCGGAATCGGGACACCATACCACAATGGATAATTTGTAGTGCCCCCGATAAATCCTATCGACGTTCCAAGAAATACATATTTGATTTGATTTTTTTCAAACCCAGAGAGACGTCTATATGATTTGTACATCAAGATATGAGCATAGATAGTGAGACCGACAAACCACTCCTGCG
>CAIPTA010000031.1 GCA_903867855.1 Oligoflexia bacterium
AAGCAAGAGAAAATAACTATATTTTATTTACTAACGGTGGATTTATACTGATTTAGGTACGCGAGCAGCGCCTTACGATGTGCGGGCTCAATCATTTCGATTGCCATCACCAGTCGCTCCCCAGTTTCAAAGATACTTTTATCGAAATTTCTCTCACGCTGTAAAATCTCGGAAGCCTTATAGGAAGCTTTTCCCTTACTATCATCTTTCACTACACTGCCCGCATGAAGAGGCAAATCCTTGCCGCCCTCTATAAAATTACCAAATACCGTGAGCGTAAAACGAAGCACTTCCTCTTCAAGTGAAACAAAGGTGAGGCCACAATTATTGTCGCCATGGTACCAATGCGGAATACCATCTGGTTCTTGTTTGAGGAGATCCGGCCGAACTGCATTCAAGTTGATCGCGGCTATTTCAGTATCAAAGTAGAGTTTTATGGATCGAGAAAGTTCTGCAGTAGCATCTTCAAAAATAGCACCGAGGAATTCCTCTCCCCTACGAACGATCCTAAGCGAGGCGGCATAATGATTCTCACCGATGGAAAGTTGGCCCTCTATTTTATCCTTATTTGGCTGCTGAAAATCAGTGCTCGATATTTTTAAGCCGATGCCCGTAGTAGAAATATTCACGATCGCAAAAGGAGCTTGGTTATTTGAATCGGCGGTTGTGAAGCGGAGATTATGAAGTGAATTCACATTTACTCGTGGCGCCCTATCCTTCCGAGACTTTTCCACTATCTGAGCCGCTACGTCTGGCTTTTCTTTTAATAAGCCTTTTAGTCTACTGATAATATTCATCGCAAATTAGTATTTCACGAAATACTACTAGGGTCTAGGTGAGCTCACTTCTCTTTTTTCACTTTTGCCAAATCTGCTTCGCGCCAAAGGTAGAGCGCCATCACCGTTTGGTATGGCTCAAAGTGAGCACCTATAGGGCGCAAATCTTTAGGGCTTGGAAATTTTCGTTTTTTTTGCCAAAGCTGAAAACCCTTGCGAACCCCAAAATCGTCCACAGGCCAAATATTCAGTCGGCCTAGCTGAAAAATCAGGAGCATCTCTACTGTCCACTTGCCCACTCCGAAAATTGTGGTGAGTCTATCGATGATTTCCTGATTGGATAGTTTGCGAATTTCTTTGGCAGTCGGCACCACACCGCTACTCGTTTTATCAGCGATATCAAGAATGGAGCGAACCTTTGAAGCGGAAAATCCGCAAGCTCGCAAGTCTTCAGGGGCCTTAGTCAGAATATCTTCTGCTGACGGAAATTTTTTATCTGGAAATAAGGCTAGCATCCGATTCAAAATAGTTTCGGCTGCTTTCCCGTGCAATTGTTGGTGTGCAATGGCCCTCACGAGTGATTCAAAGGGATCGCGAAGTGGCTTTGGTTTAAATTCTACTTTATGACGCTTTAAGAGAGCGCGATATTCCGGCCCCTTTTTTGTTAGCTGCTTTTTCGCTTTTTCAAATGCTTGTTTGGAATATTTCATCTTGGCAGTGTAGTGAAAGATGGATGTCTGGTCAAAAAACTAATCTCTATCTCCTTGTTTTCTTAAAAAAGCTATGCCACAGATAGAGCATTGAGAGCCCTACTTTTTTCCATTCCACGTAGTTTAACTTTTGCAGTAGCCCTGTGGATTCTATCCTTGTGCTCATTACTTCTCTTGTCTGGTCCCCTTTCGTGGGTCGCTGGATTTGTTTACGTTACCTACGATACGCTCCTTATCATTTTTGTGGCGAGCGCAAGCTTTGAGAGAAAGAAAATACTGAAGCAGGAAACAAAGCTCGAAAAACTGCCCACGATTGGTCTCATGATTACCGCGCGAAATGAAGTTCGAGTGATTTCCCGTTGTCTTGAAGCGATCGCTCAGCAAACTGATATCCCCGAGGAAGTGCTTTGGGTGGATGATGGCTCTACTGATGGGAGTCTCTTGAGATTAAATCAGTGGCAAGCTCATACTCGCCTCCCTTTACGAGTTTTGGCGAAAGGAAATTCCGGCAAGGCTAGTGCCATGAATACGGCCTGGCCAACATTGAAATCTGAGGTTTTGATCACCTTGGATGCGGATACAATATTGGAGTCTGGAGCCGTGAAAGCTATTCGCAAGGCTTTTGCTCTCAATCCAAAGCTTGCCATTAGTGGCGGGCTTCTCGATGTGCATTCATTTGAGCGTCCGGGCGGAATCTTTGAACGCTTTCAGCGCTTCGAATACATGCGATCCTTTATTGCAAGAAAAGCTTGGATGAATACACGCGCGCTGATTCTTGTTTCTGGAGCCTTTGCTGCTTATCGAAAATCTGTGTTGCAGGCAGTTGGTGGCTTTGATCCCACAAGCCGGGTGGAAGACTATGAGCTCACCCATCGCATCTACCGGAAAGCCGCAGAGGATGGCGAAGAATGGGATGTGGAGATTTGTACCGAGGCTTGGGCCACTACCGATGTTCCTGGCTGTCTCGCTAGCCTCCTGAAGCAGCGTGAGCGCTGGTTTGCCGGATTCATCGAGACGCATTGGCAGAATAGAGATCTAGTGGGAAATCCTAAACTAGGAAATTTGGGGCGCTGGATGCTTCCAATTAAATCTGTGGACATGATTCAGCCGCTCTTAGGACTCACTGCCTTTGCAGGTTTAGTTGCTTTCGTATACAAATTTATTTTTGCCGGGGCGCTTCTGCTAATTCCTCAATTAGTAGGCGTGGTGCTCGCCGTAAAGATCCTTGTTGATCTTTTTTTTCATTACTATTCTATCTATGCGTATTACAGCTGGAAGAATGCGCGAGTACCTCTGCGAACCTGGTGTGCTTCCACGCTATCAACCTTCCTTGAGCCGTTTAGCTTTCAATTGTTACGGCACACCGGAGCATTGATGGGATGGGTAGCTGTGATTACCAGACGCAGGAGATGGTGAAAACTTTTGGGCTTGCCTCAGACAGGCCATCTAGCGGCCTACACGCTACGCACTTAGGTTCCGAATAGAGCTCCGCAGATCGGAACAGTAATCCGATCAATAGGTATGAATATCATTCTACTCCTGTTTTTTGTGCTGAACTTTTCCCCCTTCATGGTCGTGCCCGGCAACAATATCGCCCAGGCATCCGAATCCGCCGTTATCCAAACGAAACAATGGACTCCCGGGAACCAACCTGCGAATCGCTGGGGAGATTCCCCTGCCGTACCAGAACCTGGCAAGGTGGAGCTTCCCGATTTTCTTTCTGCGCGGGGGAAAAAGAAGGGTTTCGTACGACACGGTATCATCTTCGGGCCAAGCAAAAAATTCGATGCCACATTTAACCCCACTGCATGGACAAGCAAAGATCCAAGCGATGGTAAAGAAAAAGTATTTATGATTATTCGGGGTGAGGAAAACCTACCAAATGCCGAATGGAAACGTAGGTCGTTGCCCTACCTAGTATCGAGTGAAGACGGATTTCATTTTACAATGGTGCAAGAAAATCCAATCTTTCAGGCAACTGAATGGTATGAGAAAGCTGGTGGGATTGAAGATCCACGTTACTTCGATATGCGCCTACAGCCGTTTGTGGATTCGAAAGATGGTAAAAGTTTCAACGGTGCCATTTTGTATACTGCTTACGACGGGAAAACCGCTCGCATAGCGGTTGCTTACTTCAATCATGAAAACCTTAGCTACTTTCGTAAAGGCGGCCTCCTCTTTGACCCAGCGGATGTGCGCCAAAATCCCATCGTGGCAACAAACCCGGAGTGGAACAAATCTCCGGCGGCCATTCAATACCGAGATCCTACTACTCATAAGATAGTGAATCTACTCTACGCTGGCGAGGGTGCGAAGAATAAACAGGGTGGGATCATGGCAATGCTGGCAGACACTCCATTCTCTTGGAAATGGCCCCTTAATAGAGGGCCATCGATTCAAACAGAAATCGGTATCTATATTCAAAATCTCGTAGAGCCTGCCTTTCAACCTGTGATTGCGCCATTATCCGCAGAGCTGACGGAAAAGACCGGTGAAACTGAGGGGATCTATTTGTCCATCCATGGCGATTCACCGCCACGGGGTTACCAGCTAGGCTTTCAAATTTTCAAATTAGGTGATCCAACGGGGGTGCCGATCTTTCGCTCTACTTCACCCTACTTGTTCCCGGAAAAAGCCTATGAGCTCGAAGGGCAAGTGGGAAAGGTAATCTTCGCTTCGGGCAGCGTGGTTTTCAAGGGCCAGCGAATTATCTACTACGGAGCAGGAGATAGAGTAATTGGTGCGATTTCAGCGGAAGCGGCAAAGTAGTTTCTTGTTCTCGCGAAAACTTTTTTGCATAGACCTTGGCGCTACTTGCCATTTCAATGAGATTAGCCGAATATGCTAGTGGCGAAAACATAATTGAGGCCAACTAATCGTGCCGTTCAAACATTTTTTTAAGCAGATTCAACCGTTCACAAATTTTCTCGATTTTGACATAAGCTCCAACTACTTGCCCGCACCTGAGGAATGGTTTCTCTGTATTTCTGATGTTGCTGGTTCTACGAAAGCAATAACCCAAGGAAGATACAAAACAGTAAATGTGATCGGCGCTTCTTCGATTGTAGCTCTCGTAAACACGCTCGGTACTATGGATTTTCCATTTATTTTTGGTGGTGATGGAGCCACTGCTCTTGTTCCTGATACTTCTATCCAATCTGTGAAAGAAGCGTTGCGTGCCGTGAGGCGACACTCCCAGGAATCCTTTGGATTAGAACTTAGGGTTGGATTAGTACCTATGAAGGATCTTTATGCCGAAGGCTTAAAAGTGGAGGTAGCAAAGTTTGGCCTTAACCAGCACCAGAGCATCGCTTGCTTTCGCGGTTCTGGATTGAGCGTGGCCGAAACTTGGATAAAGTCTGGCCGTTATAAATTGGATGAGGGTATTGAGGGCGAACTGGGAAAAGTGCTCAAAGGTTTATCTTGTCGTTGGGCTCCGCTGCAGAATTCACAAGGCTGCATGCTTTCCGTGATTATAAAATCGCGCCAGAAAAATGATAACGCTGGAAATTTACTCACGGAGCTATTAGCGAGGATCGATGATATTGTGCATTTGTCTTCGCAAGATGCGCATCCGATTAAACCAGAAAAAATGCGTCCAGAATCGCTTGGTAGAGCTTCGGCGATTGAATCAAGATACTTTTCCATTCAGCCAAGGTGGCTTGCACGAATCGTCATTTCTGCCCAAATTATTTTGTTGGGCATTTTGCGGCGACTAAACATGAGCGTGGAGGGGATTAAAATACGGCAGTATGTGCAGGACAATGCCACGCACTCTGATTTTCGGAAGTTCGATGATATGCTCCGGCTGGTTTTTGACTGTTCTCAGGGTAGGAAGCTGCAGTTGATGAGTTTGCTAGAAAGTTATCGACTAGAAAATAAAATATACTATGGCGTATATGAGTCGGAATCTGCGTTGTTAACTTGTTTTGTTCAAGGCCTAAACAAGGGAATGCATTTACATTTCGTGGATGGATCTGATGGTGGTTATGCGATGGCTGCGAAGCAAATGAAAGAACAGATGGCTGGAGAAATGAAAAAAAGCACCTAGAAACCTAGGTGCTTTTTTTAATCTAAAACTTTATCTGATTAGTATCCGCAGGCGCCTTCTTTGAAGCCGTAGATCAATAAACCAGTTCCGATAGCGGCGCCGATACCAGCACCGATGAAAAGCTGTTGGCCAAGCTTTTGATTCGAAGGAGCTGCAGCTACTGCATTGTTTTCTTGAACGTGCAAGTTAGCAACAGTGGAGTCGCGCTGAGCTGCAATGGCTGCAGCATCCACGGCAACTTGCGATGGATTAGCAGCGTATTCCACCATTTTTGAAGAGTAATCAGAAATGGCATTCTCATCGGAATTGATCTCTGAATAATCTGCACTGATTTCATTCTGGTAGATAGTAACCTGAGCAGAATCGCCTTGTTGCTCAGCAGTGTTTAGTTCACTCTGCAGGTAGCTAATATCAGATTGGTCAGAGCGAATCTGGTTATTCAAGTCGGAAATACGTTGTGGGAAAGCCGTTTTCCAGTTGTTCGTGTCAGCGATGGCTTGGTTATCAGAGCTGATAGTATTGCTAATGCGATTATTATAGTCACTTTGAATAGCGCTAATCGATTTGCTTTTCACAATTGCGATCGAACCAGCAACGATTGCCGCCGTAATGATAGCAGCGCCAGTCCAAACATTAGCGCATCCCGACCAATACAATCCTTCGGTGTGAATGTCTGCCAAAGATTGACCCACGATCTCCCCCATCTCAGAAGAGGAAAGAGTGGCAGGATCAATACCGCGCAAGGAAGAGTTCATTTTATCTTGAAATTTGGCAAACTGAGCTGGCGTCATTTGAGTTTTTACGAACGCATTTACATCGTTTACCGAGATATTTTGCTCTACGATGGTTTTTGCAAATTCATCGATCGCGCTGGCTGGCTTGGTGGTTCCAGAATCGATCGAGGCTTGCAGAGTTTTGATTCCACTGAGCAAGGTTGCCGCAGAATCAGCAGCGAACACTGAACCAGCATTTAAAAATAGTAAACTCACAATACTAATGGCGATAAATTTTTGGGCTTTTTTCATGGGAAAATTCTCCTTTGGGTTGAAATCGAATTGGGTGTAACAAACTAACTAACGCAATGCAATAACCAATTAAGATTATTTAGAATCCGCGTTTTTCCAAAACCGTATGCACTACGAAACTCTCATCCGTAGTGTCTTTACCGCTTTGGAATCCTAGATCGGAAAGCGAGGTGAATACCGCCCGCGTGAAATCAATATTCAGATTTGAATCGGCACCTAGATACGGCAAGGTACCCACGATTACAGGCAACCCATCGTGGCCCAGAGATTTCTCTAAATCTTCGAGCACGCTAAAGGTAAAGCTGCTCATCGCTGCGTAGATGCCCACTTCATTCATATAGCTATACATTTCAGAGGAATCGCCGCGAATTGGGGAATAGCCTTTGCTATAGTTGCCAGCCTTATCTTGCAGCTCCATGAGCCCCATAATTTTACCAGCAAAATAGTGTGCGTATCCTTCTCCTACGTGAAAGCGACGCTTCAATCCCAACCAAGGCATCAAGGCATAGTGTGCATATTCATTCGCCGAAATTTCTGGAATCATGGCAGCGTCTAGATAGATATAGCTTGGAATTAGTTGGATCGCTTTTGCGGCAATTGGCAAAGCGATTTCACTCAAGGCAAAGGATACCAAGAGATCTTCTGCAAAAACCGTAGACGAATAATTGTGAATACTTGCCTGTTGAAGAGCGGCGATCACATCTTGCTGAGCCAAACTTTCAAAGATGGAAAGCTTAAAAGAGGAATTATTTAGAACGCCAGGAATTTGAGCTGCCGGATTTGGCACCTTAGTGCTCTTGGCCACGAAAAACCAAGTTTCTGCTCCCCATGGCTTCAAGGAATCCTGTTTAAGCTCATCGCTTGCGGGAACCGTAACGGCACCATTAGCAAGGGTTTCGGCTTGGTCGAAATGGATCGCAGCAGAATATGGGTGATCCATATTCAGACGGATTACCATCGGCTGATTTAGATAATCTTGCTGCTCTGGCGGTAGCGTGGAAAGGAGTGGCTTAAGTGTGTTTAAAAAATATTCCCTTGCGGCACTAAAGGCATAGTAAACAGTGGCCGCACGCAATTTTTGCGTAGCATCCGCCGTAAAAGGAATAGGAGCATCAGACTCAGCATCCACAACGGTGAAATATTTTCCCTGAAACGAATTCGTAGAAACTAAATCAGGCAAGGATACATTCGCCTGCTTTAGCTCCCCATTCTGGCGCACAAGGGCTGGCATCGTGCTTGAGCCGTTTGCGGCAAAGGCAGACGGCGCAAGCAATAACATCAAAGCGAGAGCGCTGAGGTAGGCTTTAATGAGAAAGTGGGATGAGGTGAGTTTCGTCACTGTTTTTCTCCGCGGCTGCTGCAGTTTGAGTTTGAATCTCTTCAAAGATAGAAATTCCGATGGCAATATAGGCGGTGGCAGGAAAGGCCATTAAAGCGGTTTTTCCGATTGTCCAAGTAACGCCCAGAGCCTGACTCCAAACACTCACGTGGGTTTCTTTTAGCCCAGCGAGCTGGCTCACTGCCCGAACAGCGTCAGAGCTTAAGTCGCCACCCACCCACGCTGCCAGGAGTGTATCCGCTAAAACGATGGGCATTGATTGAAAACTTGGTTCTTCCTTTAGCGCCTGAAAATCAGATTTTAACGTATTGATAATGAAACGCTGTAAATCTTCTGGCGGCAATTCTTCGATGCGAATTTGGCTTGCGAGTTGTTTATCGATAGAATCTAAATCACGAACTAAACCTTGCAGCTCGATTCCTGTGCTGATTCTGTCAGCGTCTTTCACGCCCAGGGACGCGAGTTTTAATAAGTCATTTTGAAGCGTTTCATTTTTTATCGCTCGTTGACTAATGAGTTCATCCACGCTGTCTTTCGCGCGTAGCGCATCTGATTTTACTAATAGGGCTCGTAGTTGCGTCTGCAGTGCTGCACGCTTCGCTGGATTCGATTCTGCGGAAACTTGTTCGGCGAGCGTAACTTCTTGGCTCTGGAGATCTTTTAACTCATCACTGATCGCAGCATAGTTCGCCGGATAGAGTATCACTCGTGCATCTGGGCGAGCCAAAAAATCAGTGGCTGTAACCATGCTACCCGCGAGTTCATTGAGCTGCATTCGGCCCATCATCGCGGCCAAATATTGCTCTGCCGGCACATTGCCAACGCCGTTGATTTCTCTTGGAAAGGATTTTGAGATTTGCGCTACTAAATCAGCCGGCAGCACTACTTCGCGACCCTTTGATTTACGAAGTGCCGCGAAGGCAGCCTTATTTTGACGATACTGTAGGATCGGCGGAAGCGGTACGGAGTTGCCAGTAGGATAATCCCGAAGAGGAGCCGTGGCGAGCTGGATATCGTTTACGGTATTCCCTTTAACATCGGCAATCAAGGTGAAGGCGATGGCCAGATTTAGCGATTCAACTTTATCGAGTTTTCCAGTTTTGGTGGCGTAGTCTAAATATTTATTAAGCTCGCCATAATAGTTGCTGTCTTCATCCCCTCGCAAGCAAGTAGCGATATCGGAAGAGAAAAAGCTACTTTTGCATACTCCCTTACTGCGAAGTTGCACCACGATTTGTTTAACCATTTGGGCCAGGGTTGCGTTGGGAAGATTCAAGGCATTGACGATATCACTGCTTCCCGAGGCCAGCTGAGCATCGGATTCAGCGCACGCCGAATGGGAGACAAAACCTAGAATGGCGATAACTAATAAAATTTGTTTAATCATAGTAGAATTTAGCCAAGTAGCGATTCGTTGAAAGTGCAATCTATTGTAATGTAGCTAAATAGTCAACTAATTAATGCGGGGCATTATTTTTGCCCTCCTGTAACTCCGAGGAGGGCAGTAAAATTATTTATAATTACAGATACTTATATGAATATTTTGGCCCGCCTGGAGGCGGGCCAAAAGCGCTGGAGCTAGTAGCTACCGCAAGCGCCCTCTTTAAACCCGTAGATCAAAAGCCCAGCACCAATTGCGGCGCCGATTCCAGCTCCCACGAAAAGCTCTTGGCCAAACTTCTGGTTTGAAGGAGCTTGAGCAACAGCGGAGCTCTCCTGTGAGTTGAGGTTCGCTACAGCGGTTGTTTCTTGGCTATTGAGGTTTGCTACCGATGTATCGCGCTGGTTGCCATAGGCAGTTGTATCAACCTGCACATCGTTAGGGTTAGCGGAATACTCTTGGTACTTCGAATTATAGAATGAAATATTGTTTTGATCCGAACTGATGGAGGATTCTGCTGACTGAATAGAGCTTTGATCCGAGCTAATCGCATTACGATCCGAGTTGATTATATTTGCATACTGATCAACCTGACTTTGGTATTGGTTCACCTGACTTTGATACTGATTCATCTGGCTTTGGTAGTATGAGGCGTTGGCCGTATCATTGTTGGCAACAGCGTAGTTATAGTTGTTTTGCGCTGTATTGTAGTTGGATTGCGCCGAATTATAGTAGTACTGCGCATCGCTATAGCTTCCCTGCACATTATTCAAATCATTCTGCTTAATGG
>CAIPTA010000032.1 GCA_903867855.1 Oligoflexia bacterium
CTCGAATTCAATTTACTCCGCTATTTTATCGATCATAAAAATAATGTGGTGAAGCGCGGTCAGGTGCTAGAGGGTGTTTGGCAAAATGTATCCGTGAGTGATCGAACCGTAGATGCGCATATCGTATCGCTCCGGAAGAAGATCAATGGTTCTACTTGCGAGCTAAAGACCATTTATGGTTCGGGCTATAAGCTCATGGCTCCTTAAGCCACCTTCTGTTTCTGATTCTTCTTTCGATAAATAACTGTGCTATCCACATTCACTTGCTCATAGTCTTGCGATAGCCCTAATAAGCTTTCTCCTGAGCCCAGAATGAGAAAGCCGTCGTCCGCTAGGTTAGCGGTGATGCGTTTTAGAATATCAATCTTACTTTCTACAGATTGATAGATCAGCATATTGCGGCAAAGCACCAAATCAAACTTTTCAGGAAAGCTAAAGGATTCCTTTAGATTTAACTTAGAAAAATGAAGGTGCTTGGTGATTTCTGGCTTTGCTGTCCACTGGTCTTGATCATCTTTGGTAAAATATTTTATCAAATAGGGGGCAGGCATTCCTCTTTGCACTTCGAGCTGTGAATATTTGGCGGCCTTAGCCCTTGCTAAAACTCTTTCAGACACATCCGTACCTTTGATTTCAAAGTTAAGGGTCGCAGAGTTTTTGGCGCACCAATCCGAGATAGTGATTGCCGTAGTGATGGCCTCTTGGCCGGTGGAACTCGCAGCGGACCAAATTTTTAGCGTATCAAAGCCTGAAAGCTTGGCTTTCATTTCCGGTAGGATCATCTTCTCCATTAGGCGAAATATCTTTGGATCGCGAAAGAAGGAGGTTTCATTGTTGGTGGCTACATCGAGCAGAAGCTGACGAAACTGACCAAAAATTCCATTTTGCGCCTGCTCATAGAGCGCCTCAATGGTTTTCACGCCGAGAAGATGGGCGATTTCTTCCAGACGATTTTGCAGCTGAAAATAGTTGTGATCGGCGTAGATGATGCCGAGTTCCGATTCAATAAAATTCGCGAAGAACGGTAAAATTGAATCAGGCTGCATAAGGGAAAGCCTTTCCCGACACAAACTCAATTTTATCGAAGAGAATATCGATGGTGAAGGGTTTCATCAGATATTCAGCCACGCCAAGGCCGATCATTTTTTCAATGTCTTCCGGTTTATTTTTTGTGGTCATCATGAGTGTTGGGATCGTGATGCCCATTTCTTTGAGGCTAACGAAAGTGTCCGGGCCATTTAGATTCGGCATTTCCCAATCGAGGAGAATAAGATCGAAGTTTTTTTGAGTCTTGAGTAATTCTACGCCTTGGGCTCCATCAAAGACGCTCGTAGTTTGAATGTCTGGTGCTTTCGCCAATAGGTTTTTTACAAAGGCATGAACAGATTTTGTGTCGTCGATAATCAAAATAGAAAACATAGTTCACTCCTTAGGCACTTCGATCGAGACTGGCCGGCGAAAAACTCATCGCTTTTTCTTGCAAGGCTCGTATCAATTCAGGTGGATCAAGAATTTTGTCAAAAGCGCCAGCGGCCATCACAGCACCAGGCATTCCAAAGACCACGCAGGATTTTTCGCTTTGAATAAGTATCGATCCACCGGCGGCCTTTACTTTCGCTGCGCCAACGCAGCCATCAGCACCCATGCCCGTTAACACAATTCCTAAACATTTTTGGCCATAGACCTTGGCAGCAGAATCAAACATTGGATCAACCGCAGGTCGAACTGAATTTACGAGAGGGCCTTGGTCTAGGCAGATTTTTGCGCTCTGCTTGGATCCCGTGATCGTCATATGAAAATCACCAGGAGCCATATAGATATGATTCGCAAGCACGTCCATTCCGTGCTTTCCTTCCACGCAGGAAATTCCGCAAAGTTTTTGAATTCTCTCCGCGAGGGTTGCCGTAAAGATGGGGGGCATATGCTGTGTGATGAGAATAGGACAACGGAGCGGCCCCTTGATCTCAGAGAAAATTTTCTCTAGCATCGTAGGTCCGCCAGTAGAGGAGCCGATCAACACAATATCAGGGTTGAAAATTTCCCAAAGCATTGGCGAAAATTCAACATGCGCCATCACTTTAGGCTGTTGGCCTTGGGGATCCTGAAAGATCGCATTCAATTTTGGTTCAAGCAAGGCGCGGATCACTTCGTTGGGCGGCATCATAGCCGATCCCTCCGTAAATCCTGGCTTCGCAATAAAATCAGTGGCTCCTAAACGCAATGCATCCATTGTGATCTCTGCGCCGCGTTTGGAGGCCGAGGAAAACACGAGTACTTTGCATTTGATTCCCTTATTGGATATTTCTTGCAAAGTTTGTAGACCATTCATTTCTGGCATTTCCAGATCGAGGATGAGGAGGTCTACTGGAGTTTGCTGGAGTTTTTCGATGGCGAGGCGTCCGTTAGACGCCACGCCCACCACCTCGATCCAATCTAAGGTGCTTAAGGCCGCTTTTATCTGCGAGCGGTAAACCACGGAATCATCTGTAATAAGCACCTTAACCTTGTTCATAATTTCCTACTTCGCAGAACGCTTCACTAGCGCATTCAGTTTCACCGCTAGTTGAGCAAGTTCCTTGGAGGCAGCCAATGTTTGGTTGGATGCGGCGGCACTTTCAGTAGCTGCCATCGAGACAGTTTTCACTGTGCCCGCGATACTTTCCACACCCTTCTTCGATTGCACTACCACTCGTGAGATTTCATTGGTTGTAGCAGTTTGTTCTTCTACTGCTGCAGCAATCACTCCTGAGATACCATTTAGTTTTTCTACTGCTGTGGCAATTCCGCCGATCGCATCCACGGCACTCTTCGTGTCTGTTTGGATGGCACCAATTTTATTGGTGATATCGTTGGTTGCTTTGGCGGTTTGCTTAGCGAGCTCTTTTACTTCGTTAGCTACCACGGCGAAACCTTTTCCAGCCTCACCAGCTCTTGCCGCCTCAATCGTGGCGTTCAGAGCGAGTAGGTTAGTTTGCTGTGCGATCGAGCTAATCACCTTGATCACATCACCAATCTCTTGGCTGCTGGTGCCGAGCTTCATGATGGTCGCATTAGATTCTTGCGCTCTCATCAAGGTAGACTTCGACATCTGCGAGGATTCATTGGTGGAGCGAGCGATTTCTTTGATCGATGCCACCATTTCTTCCATATTCGTTGCCACCGTTTGCACACCGGTTGCCACTTCTTCTGCGGCGGCCGCAGCCGATTGTGACTCTTGACCAGTTTTGGTAGACGTAGCAGACATCTGCGTAGCCGTTGCAGTTAGCTCTGTGGATGCACTGGAGAGCGCATTCGCAGTTTCTTGGATTGCAATGAGCATTTCTTGTTGCTCCGTTACATCCGTTGCAATTTTAACCACTTTTGCAACGCGGCCCACTTCGTCTTTTACGGGAGAGTAAACTGCTTGCAGGTACACGAGTTTTCCAGCTTTTGTTAGTCGCTTGAAAATACCAGCTTTTGGGGTGCCGTTTTTCAAGTCTGTCCAGAATTGCGAGTATTCGGGTGAATTCACGAGAGAGCTTTCGCAGAATTGTCGGTGATGCTTTCCTTTGATTTCTTCTGCGCGAACGCCCATGGTATCTTCAAAGTTCTTATTCGCATGAAGAACATTTCCGCTCGTATCAAATTCGATATAGGCGAAGGAGGCATCGATCGCGTTAAAAATTCCGCGCATATTCTGACGTTCAACTTCTGCCTCAGTGATATCGTAGCGCACACCAAGGTATTTCTTTGGCTTACCATTTTCGCCCATGATTGGAGCGATAACCGCATCCACATAGTAGGGGGTGCCATCTTTTGCGCGGTTTTTCACCACGCCACGGAAAATTTTGCCACGTCCGATGGTGCCCCAAAGTTCTTTAAATACTTCCTTCGGCATATCGGGGTGACGAGTAGTATTATGCGGTCTACCAATTAATTCGTCTTTACTATATTTGGAAACTTGGCAGAACTTTTCGTTCACATTTAAGATATCGCCTTTGAGATCAGATTCAGAAACGATACTGGTCATGTTCATGATATCTGTGCGAACTTTTAATTCGGCTTTGGAGGCAGTGATATCGGTAGCAAATTTTACCACCTTGTAGGGCTTGCCATCCTCATCAAGCACCGGGTTATAGGAGGCGATGATCCAAACTTCTTTGCCGCCTTTGCCAATGCGCTTATATTCACCGGCCTGAAATTCACCGCTATTTAGCTTTTCCCAAAATACTTTATAGTCTGCACTTTGCACAAATTCTGGTTCACAAAAGAAGCTATGGTGTTTGCCCTTAATTTCGGCCATGGAATAGCCGAGGGTTTTCAGGAAATTTTCATTCGCCTCTACCACTGTTCCATCAAGCTCGAATTCGATCACGGCCTGGGAACGATTGAGTGCATTCACCATTGATTTTAGGTTGGAGGCGTCGTCGTGTGACTCTACCTGGTGAATCTTATTTTCTAGTTTTCGTGCTGTATTATCCATTTTTATCTCCTTGATTTTGAATTCTTAGTGGCTAGTAGTTTCTTTATCTTCTGTATTGGGCGATAGCTCTTTCGCGAGCTGATCTAAATCTAAAATGCTTAAAAGTGTGCCGTTCATTTTGTACACATTTTTAACAAACTGCCTCACAGAGGCTGGGATTGTGTTGGGAGGAGGCTCACCACTATTGCTATCCACTTCCACCACATCGCCCACCGAATCAATCATGAGGGAAACCAAGTTCCCATCCATGCGGCAAACAACCGACATTTGTTCTTGGGCCTTTTTCTGCTCCAAGCAAAAAAGTTCTTTTAGGCCAAAGGCCGTGGCGATTTGACCACGCAAATTAATCAGCCCTCGCACAAAATTAGGAGCAAGGGGTACGGGTATAATGGTGGGTGTATTGGTTACTTCCTGCACCTTCATTACCTCGATGCCAAAGAGATCTTCGCCTACAAAAAAGGTTGTAAATAGTTCTAGGTTTGTTTGGCTCATGATGCCTTCCTTTCAGCAGTAAGAGCGGCAATAGTATCCACTAAAAGGGTAGGCTTTAGTTTTTCTAGGTAACAATCAAATCCAGCTTGTTTACCCATCTCGATGTATCGTTTGTCGGCTCTAGAGCTAAGGGCGAGCATGCGCATGTTTGCGTATACCTTATGGCTGCGAACCGCCTTCGCTAATTCAAACCCATTCATGCGCGGCATTTCAATATCCGAGATCAAAAGATCAAAGTTGATGCCGCTGTTATTAAGCACATCTAGGGCTTCTTTTCCATCCACAGCGATCGTTACCTCATGCCCCTCTTTCGTGAGCACCGCGGCCACCGCCTTTCGGAAGAATATGGTGTCTTCTGCTAAAAGAATCTTAAGGCTCGTTTTTTGATAGGAACTACGAGTTGCAAAAACAGGTGCTACAGTAGCAATTGGAGCTGCTTCTACGTGTTCTGGAAAGGCGCTATTAATGAGGGTGAAAGGATCAAGCACAACAATTAGCTCTTCGGCCGTATTTAGGTTTCCGAAGAATCCGCTTTGTTTCACCAGGCTACAATCCACTTCGCAATCGGTGGAAAGAGTATCCAAAATTTCATTCACTACGAGACCGAATAGCACGCCAGCTTTTTCGATCACCACTACGGGGAATGCGTCCAGGGTATTTTTTTCTTCTACAGCCGTATAGTGAAGTTGCTCATTTAAAGAAAGAAGGGGAAGAATTGATTTTCCGTAGCGGATCACTGCCTGTTGGCCTGAGTACTCGATGTTTTTTCGCTCAAATTCTTCCAAACGATGCACATAATTGAGCACGATTGCGTGTTTTGTAGGAGAGTTGAGACGCACGATTAAGAAATCTTGCTTCTCGGATCGTAGTTGCTCGCTGGATGTCTTTTTCGAATTTTCTTCCAGCTTTGCTTTGCTGTTTTCAATCTGAGCTACCTTGGCGATACCAATCACATCCAAAATCAGAGCAATATCGCCATCCCCTAGGATAGTTGCTCCTGAATAGACTTGAAGTGATTTCAAAAGACGATTAATTGGCTTTACCACGATATCTGCAGTGTCTTGGATTTCATCGATGATGAGTCCAAAGGAGCATTGGTCGGCATTAAGCACGGCAATATTGTGTATGGAGTTACTGCTGGTTCCCGTGGAAGGGAGGCCAAGAATTTTATCCAAACTCACTAGCGGTAAAATATTTCCGCGAAGCCTGAAAATGGGCGCACCATGCAGGTATTCAATTTTATTATCAGAGGAAGATTGGTCTACGCGAACTAGCTCTTCCAGTTTCACTTGTGGTATTGCAAAAGTTCCACCAGCACAGCGAACAACTAGGGCCGGAATAATCGCCAACGTAAGTGGGATCTTGAGTCTGGTAGTGGTGCCTTTACCCGCTTCGCTATGAAGCTCCACGGAGCCGCCAATTTTTTCCACGTTTGTGCGTACTACATCCATGCCCACACCGCGACCTGAAACGTTAGTGATAGCTGCTGCGGTGGAAAATCCTGGGGCAAAGATGAGATTATAAATCTCTTTTTCTGTCATGGTGCTGGCCTGGCTTTTTTGGATAATGCCTTTTTCGATCGCTTTTTTGAGGAGCACTTCCTTGTGTAGGCCTTTGCCGTCATCCGTAATTTCGATGATTACCTGGCCGCCTTCATGAAAGGAGCGAATCTGAATATTGCCTCCCTTAGCCTTGCCGCTTTTCACTCTTACCTCTGGCGTTTCAATGCCATGGTCGCATGAGTTTCTAACTATATGGGTGAGTGGATCTTTAATAGCTTCCAGAAGAGATTTATCGAGTTCCGTATCTGCACCCTGGAGATTCAATGTTATCTCTTTTTTTAGTTCTTGGGAGAGATCCCGAACTACACGCTGAAATTTACTGAGAACATTGCCAATGGGCTGCATTCTCGTTTTCATCATTTCGCCTTGGATCTCGCTAGTTACCACATTGAGGCGCTTGCTGAGATTTAAGAATTCAAGGTCTTCCGTTTTATTCGAAAATTGTAAAACTTGATTTCTCACTAACACCATCTCACCCATAAGGGTCATCAGATTATCGAGTAAAGAAACCGGCACTCGAATGGAGCTATTGCCTTCGCCATCTTTTTCTGCCACAGGCGCTTGCACAACTTTTTCTGCCACAACAGGTATTTCAACTGGATCCATAGGTATTTCCACTTTGGGTTGGGAGCCACTAGCTTGTTGGCTCAGGGCATTTGTAATTTCTGGGAGGCATTTACGAATTTCTTCACATTGGCCACCGCTCTTGATCGATTGAATGTCTTGCTCGAGCGCCTTCACGCACTTGAAGAGAGTATTGATAAGCTCTGGAGTGGCTTGCTGAGTTCCGCTTCTCACTCCATCCATGCTGGATTCCATGGCATGCGCAATTTCTCCGATGGCATTGAAGCTAAAAAGAAAGGCTGCGCCCTTTAGGGAGTGAATATCTCTATATAGAGCTTCGATAGTCTCCTGCGAGCTAGTTTTCTGCTCTACACGTTGTAGTGCATCCGAGATTCGGTCCACCATCTCTTCGCTTTCGGCTAAGAATTCTGCCATAGCTGGATCTATCTCTATGGCTTTTGTTTCTACTATTACTATGGGAGGAGTTGTCACAGGGGCTGTGCTCACTTCTGCTACTTTTCCAATGGTGAAATCAAAGGTAATTTTTTGGCCGTCTAGGATGCTGCGAGCACCGTCGATACCGCGCAAGAAAAGATTAATATGATCACGAGGGATACTCGTGGAGCTTTTAAACTCCATCAAAATGCTCTCTAATTCATGGGTATGGGATTGCAGATCGGTGAGATCCATCATTCCTGACGCGCCCTTGAGATTGTGAAAACTACGGAAAATAGTGTCGAAGGCGATTTTAAAATCTTCGCCACTATCTAAAGCTAAGAGATTTTTTTCTGCGGCATCGAGCAGCTCTAAAGCTTCGGATTTGAATTCGTCTAATTCTTCTTGCGACATAGTTGCCAAACTAATCGGACCAAACCGGGGCTAACTTAGCGCTTTCACGATTCACGGAAACTCTTCACAATTGCTTAATGGTTTGAATCCATTGATTATTTCCTTAATAAACTTTCCGAGCCGCCGATATTTACATATGAGGTCGTATGAGTAAATATACTTTATTGATAGTTGAAGATGAGCCAGAGCTACTAGAGATCATGCGAGAGCTTTTGAGCCCACACGCTGATCTTGTGCTGTTGGCCAGTAATGGACAAGAAGCCTTCGAGCTACTTCAAAAAGATAAATCTATTTGCGCTATAGTTAGCGATGTTTCCATGCCGAAAATGACGGGCCTTGAATTGCTGGCAAAAATACGAGCCAGCTATAGCGCGATTCCGTTTATTATTGTTTCCGCCTATGGCGACAAAGATACATTAAAAGAGGCGATTCGCCTTCAAGCTACCGATTTTCTAGATAAGCCTTTTAATTCTGAAAATTTAATCGAAATCGTGAGCAAGGCTCTAGAGTATGGCGCAAAACTTTCGGATGTGGAGAGTGAGCTCTCCAATCAGTTTGGTGATTCTACTGATGAAAAAACTGTAGAATTGAAGCGCATTAAGCGAACCATTGCAGCGATGCGGATTGAATCTTCTGTTTATACCAAGCATAAAAAAACGGGATAAATATTTCCGTGTAATAAATTAACACGGAAAAAGTTTCATTCCGAAATATGAGCTTCCCCAAATAAAATAGACTAAAATAGGGCCTATGCTTCTTTCTGTTACTCGCCGGCATATGGCCACTGATTTCGAGCTAATTTTGCGTTTTGAAAATGCAAAGGAACGCAAGCGCGCGGAACAGTTGTTGGAAGCATGTCATTTCGAAATTGCCAAACTTGAAACCGAGCTCAGTGAGTATATGGTTCTCTCATTTGTGTATCAGCTGAATCAGAGTGAGCCCAATACGCGCCTGCAAGCCCCGCGTAGCGTAGCGGAGCTGTGGCAGCACTCAGAAGCGGTTCGTGAATTATCGAAAAATGCGTTTAATCCGCTAGTGAAGAGTAATGGGCCTGGCAGCATTCATTTTGACGAAGAAACAAATGCCATGTGGCGTAGTGACGAGAGGGTGCGCTTATCCTTTGCTGCGATCGGTAAAGGATTCGCCATCGACCGTGTGCGCGACATGATTCGAGCTGCGGGATTTTCTCATTTCTTTTTGAATGCGGGTGGTTCGAGCATTTTTTGTGAGGGCTTTGCTGGCGAGGGCTTGCCTTGGCGCTTCGGCTGGAGCTGGCAGAAGAATGAGTGCGGCAAATATTTAGGTGAAGCGATTGAGCATAAGAGTGGGCGTCCGCTAGCGTTCGGAGTGTCTGGCGTTTTAGAACAAGGTTCGCATATCCTTGATCCACGCTCCAGGACTATTCCCCAAAATGAGCTACTCTCTGTTTTTGTGGCCACTAGTTCCGCTACTTACGCTGATGCGCTTTCCACCGCTTTTTTTGTTGCGGGTTGGGATGGAGTAAAAGATTTTCCTCAGTCGGCGCTAGCATCGGTTAAAAAAGATGGTGAGCTACGCTGGAATGGAATTTTTCAAGAAGAATGGAAGCCACTTTGCTAGCACTACTCTTTTTTAAAACGATCCATGCTCTTGCCGCGGATGGGGATATCGATCTCGGAGCAATGGATCCCAATTTTTACAATCCTTATTTGGTGGAACGCAACCGCTGGTGGATGTTGCTGCCTGCATTTATTTTATTTGTTCTGATGCTACACACGATCGATCGACGTAAAAAAAGGAGAAAAAGGTAATGAAGTTGAAACTATGGAACCAGGTATTTGCGAGCACTTTTTTGGTAATTTTTTCCATCAAGGAGGCGCTAGCCGTTCAATTTGAAGCAACGGGGAAAGCAGTTGCTGCAGTACTCGGCACAACCAAGGCAAAAAAGAAAACAGTAAACGTGGATGGTAAAGATGTAACCGTATTCTATTCCACCGATGATTCGGGAAAAGCGAGCAAACTTGCGTTCGTGCAAGAGGGCCTCTACAAACCGAACTGCACGCACACTTGGATCGTGGGCGTGGATGCGAAAACCACCTCCATTACTGGAATTCGCGTGGTAGAGATGGCTTGCCCGCATGCCTTTCCTACAAAGGAGAGTTCTTTCTTGGATCAGTTTACTGGCAAGGGCCCAAAAGATGTGGCCGAGCTTAGCTCTGATATTCACGGCGTGGCCAAGGCCACTGGCACCAGCAACCTAACTGTGGATGCTGTAAAAAGCTCCATTAAGGGTGCGATGTCTCTCAAAGGACAAATCTAAGCAATGCCAAAACTACCCACCAGATACTATCGCATCGTAGTACAAACCGCGTTTTTCGCGCTTTGGGTTGCGCTAGTGCTGGTGACGAAGCGGCCCATGGATTCTTGGCTTGCCAAGCATGTACCCGTTTCTTTCTTTCTACGAATCGATCCGCTTGTTACCACAGTGGTCTGTGGTGGCATGCGGGTTGGGGTGAGCATTTTATTTTTAGGTTTTGTTACCCTCGCGATCACGATCGTGATGGGGCGAGTGTTCTGCGGATGGGTTTGCCCCCTTGGTTCTATTTTTGATGTTTATGGTTGGATTCTCCGCAAGATGAAAATGCCGATCTTCGGACCATCTCCATCTTGGTTTCGCGCGAAATATTATTTGCTCGCCGCACTCATGCTCTTCGCAATTTTTGGCGGAGTGAGCCCGCTCATGGGATTTGATCCCATTGTGATTGTGCATCGCACGGCAGCTGCAGTATTGATGCCATTTGCGCGTCATCCCGATGAGCTCACCTGGAGTGTGGGTGGCCCCATGGGGAAGAATGGCTATTTCTTCGATGTGGCAACACTAATTTTATTTATTGGTATCATGGCTCGCACCACGAAGGTTTCCCGTATTTGGTGCCGCACGGCTTGCCCTCTCGGAGCCTACTTGGGCACTATGTCGCGCCATGCAGCACTTCGCCGAGAAACCACTGGGTGTATTCAATGCAAGCTATGCTCGGATTATTGCCCAACTGGTGCCATCAATTTCCAGAACGCAGAGATCTATAATGAATCGGAATGTATTAAGTGTTTTGCGTGCACTCAGGAATGTCCGGTAGATGCGAATGCCTTTGTTTGGAAAAATCCGATTCCCGCCTTCACACCCTCTCATGCTCCGGTGTTTGTAGAGCGCAGGCAGTTTCTGTTTTCCGCAGGGGCGGCTATGGCGAGTGCCCCAGTGATGATGCTTTCTGCCGGAGCTCCGGCCTCCACCAAGAATTTACTCCGCCCCCCCATGAGCAGAGAAGAGCACGATTTCCTCACGAGTTGCATTCGCTGCGAAGAGTGCGTGAAATCTTGTCCTACGGGAGTGCTGAAGCCCGCTCCTATTGAACATGGTTTGCGCGCGCTATGGTCACCCGTGATGATTCCTTCCGAAGGATTTTGTGCTGAAGGTTGTAATGCATGCAGTCAAGCGTGCCCTACGGATGCGATCCTAAAATATCCTGTAGAAAATAAATATCAGTTCAAGGCCGGTACTGCGGTGTTCCACTCGAACTATTGTATTAGTCACACAGAGAATAAATTTTGTTCGGAGTGTGTGAAAGTTTGTCCTACGAATGCGATCGAAACCTTTAAGGGATGGGAACCTCCGGGTGGTCAGGGCAGTGATCAACCCGCGCCGATTGGGCAAACTCCAACGCGTCCGGTGCACGTGAGCTTCGACCGTTGCATTGGTTGTGGCCACTGCGAATTTGTGTGCAACCAGATTGTGGCAGGAACTGTGGCCATGGAAACAACCTCCTTCGGTCGCGCGGTACCTTCTAAATTGTAAAAATTCTTGTACCCGACGCATTTCCTCGCTACTCTTCTTCGGGTAATGAAAAAATTTATTCTATTCGTTCTACTATTTGGTTTAATTCCTTCTGCGCATGCGGCTGATTCTTCGCAGGCTGATCCTAATGGGTTTGTAACACAGCGGAAGTTCAATAAAATGATCGAGATCATGCGTCATTTTTATGAGCAGTTGCATGAGATCGAAGCCAAACTAAAAGATCATAGCCAGTCGAAAGATCAAACCTTGAAAGAGCTCGCTGACCTGAAAAAGAAAATGGCGAATTTTTCTGGCGCTAGTGGCGGCGGAAAATCCGCTAGTGCGGATGATGGAGAAGTAAACCTAGAAGACTTGAGTAATTCGGAAGTCAAAACGGCGGACACTACTGAAAAGCCGATGCCGCTCTTCAAAGTATACTTCGATTTCAATTTAACTGCGGCGCCTGGATTGAATGCGCCAGATGGGGGAAGTGGTCTCTCTTTCAATAACTATCACTCCTATATTATGCTCGATATGTTTCCGGAGAAGGATATTCATTTCTTCACGGATGTGAATCCGAGTCCGAAGTTTTACGAAATCAATTGGCACTTTGCGGAGCCTTTCACCATTCGCCTCGGCAAAATTTTTATTCCTTTTGACGATATGTACCCCCACAATATTTTTGGTGGCCGCGTAAACGTTTCTTCGCTCTTGCCAACAGGTGTGGGAAGTTTTCTTCCTGATCTTTATGCGGATCTTGGGGTAGGCTTAGACACCGAATTATTAAATACCGCCAACTTCAACTGGACCTTTGATAGCTATGTGGTGAATGGTTTTCAATCCGGTGGAACCGATCCGGTAACGAGCACCAGTAAGTATCCGAATTTTCCAGCTCTATTGCCCACCAGCACTGATACGAATAAAAATAAATCCTACGGCGCTAGAACTCATATATTAGTGAACAATGCGATCGGGCTCGGCACGTCTTATTATCACGGTCGCTGGTCGGATCAGAATGATCCTGCACTATATTTGAGTATGCTTGGGTTTGATGCCCAGTTTTACTATAGAAAAACTTCCCTTCGAATTGGTACGGCTTCGATGAAAATCGATTTGCCTTCCACCGCAACAACACCGAACTTTGTACGTTCCGCGAATTACGTAGAACTCATGACTAAGTTTGGAACGAATGATCGCTGGAGACCTTGGATTCGCGCCGGTCAACAAGATTTAGATGATCGTATCGTTAATATCGATGACCGGCAAATCGTGGGTGGTGGGCTTGCCTTCAAACCTAATGTGCTGGAATTCTCCATTGAGTACGGCTACGACACCAAATATTTGGTGGCGAAAACTAACTATAGCTTCACGAACTTTCGCGTAGTGGCGTCGTTCTAAGCAGCTTTTGGTTTTGCAGCAGGAATCGCAATGGGGGCTTCTTTTTTCGAAGGAGCCGCAAAATACTCAATATGAATTTGTGTTTGCGATACGCCCTTGCTTTTATTTAAATATCGCAAGGTTTCCACAATCATATCCGGATTGCCGCAAAGGTAGTAATCGTAGTCATGCCAGGCAAAATCATTCGGCAGACTAGCTAAGTAGTTAGGAATGCGACCATAAAAATGTTCTTCTGTTTGCTCTTGCGAGAGCACATTTTTTCGCTCAAAACCCAGTTTTTCAAATTCTCCCGGATATAAAATTTCATTTTCCGCTCTAGCCCCAAAGATGATTCTTTTTTTACGTTTCATTCCATTTGCTAGTTCGTCGGATTGGGCCATCCCGCGGAAGGGGGCGATTCCTGTGGAGGTGCAAATGAAGCAAATCCCGCGATCTCTTGCTAAGGGATGAAGCACGAAGTTGCCGTAAGGAGCCATCGCTCGAAAACTATCGCCTACTTTAAGCTTACTCAAGAATTCAGAGCCAGCCCCTCCCGGCACTAATCTCACACAGAGAGAGTAGTTGCCGGTGTTTGCGGCGATTTCTGGGCTGCAAGCGAAGGAGTAAGCTCTTTTAATTTCGTTGCGCGCTAATACACTGATGAACTGACCCGCTTCGAATTTTAGTTTCTTGTCTGCTTTGAAGTCGAGTTGAAACACGTACTCACTCAACCAACTCAAAGCAGTAACCGTACATTTTATCTTTTTAGCATGCATAGTTATATTAAGGAGCCATGATGGTGCCGAAACTTACCTGCAGGGTATCCTTGCCGGGACCATTCGTCTGGATCATTTCCATATCTGCAGTGAGAATATTGGTCATTGCAGTTCCGGATGTTTTCGCAATGGTCTCATTCACGAGCGAGTAAGTATTTTCATTCGGATTAATCACGCCGTTGATCGCAAATTCTACGTCCTTCAAGAGAATTGCAAAATTGGGCGAACTGATTCTTGGATTGTGAATTCGATAAGAAGAGTTATCGAACATTTGCACATCCACGCTGAGCACTGCACCAGTAATTTTTGGATTGATGGTGGAGTTTGCATCGTCTAGCTTAAAGCTAAGAGTGGTATAGGTATTTGTTCCCATAGCTCCACCAGTAGGAATGGTGGCAGGAATCAATACCGCTACAGTAGACTGCATGGCTGCTTTTGTTGCAGTTGAAGTAGCTGTACTGGTGCTTGTAGATGTACCACTTTTTGCAGCTGCGGCAGCGGCAGCGGCTGCTTGTTGTACCATGGTATTCCAGGATACGATCGCCGCTTGCATTGTGGCTGCATCGTTAGTGCAACTAGAAGACCAGCAATGGTGACCATCCCTCGAAAGGCGCAGCACTAGCTCAGAGTTGGCTGGCGTAGTGAAGTTAGCCAAGATCGGATTGGTGGCATTGATGATCGTATTGTAAGCCGTTGTGGGATCCGAGGAGGCAAAGTTTGGCGATACACCACCGTTGTGGCAACTCGCGCAATATTTGCTTACTACAGGATATAAAGTTTGTTGGAAGGCACCAGCACTGGTAACAACAGGAGCCCCAGATCCACTGCTTCCTCCGCTGCTACCACCGGCAGCACCGCCACCAGTTGCTGCGGCCGCTGCCGAAGTAGCAGAGCCACTGCTGCCACCGCCCGAGCCCTTGAAGCTTAAGCCGCCTCCAGGCACGCAACGTACTAGGGTTAGAGCGCAAATTGTACTAAACAAAAATAGTTTTATATTTTGGTTTTTCATATTACACCTTACTTAGCATTGTATAGCTATCTTGAATTCCGACGAATGGATTGGTCGTATTGGCTACGACGTTGGCGAAGTTTCCTTGATTACCCGCGAGAGCCATGTAGTTGAGAGCAACTGCCATTGCTAGATTGGGTACGTTGTTGGCAATGAGGCTGCTAGTTGTAACAACCCCTTGTCCTGGATCATTGAAGTATCCAATTTGTCTTCCTGATTGAGTGATCGTTGGGCGAACACCTTTCGCATTGTAGGCTAATACGAAGCTCGCTCCAAATTGGCCAGCATCACCTTGCCAGCCATATTTTCCATTTGCCCCTGCATCAGGAGTCTGATTGGAAGTAATTCCACCGTCAGTGAAGACATAAATCATTACACTACGTTTTTTGAGCGCAGCGAGTTGCAGGATTTGTCCGATGGCGCGACCAGCTGCCTGATCTTTTGTTTCACCATCCGTGCGGTTGCCCGAGTGATAATCAAAGCCGCCCATTTCAATTGTTCCGGCACCCGCATAATTATCTAAAACTAGTTTAGCAATGGTGGCTACTTGAAGGTCAGTGCTAGATGCACCAGTGAGACTACCGAAAACGGAAGTTACGCTAGCATCTACGGAAGGATCTACGAGAGTGGCTCCCATTTGAGTTGCATTAGCGGCGGCCTGCACTTGGCAGCCAAATAGGGATTTTACTTGGGTGGAAATATCTGATGCTTGAAAGTTATTTAGCTGAGAAGAACTCATGTTTTGAATTGCGGAAAGAATTCCACTCACTTGTGTAGAGCTAAACTTTGAACTCAATACGTTTAGTGCCACCAAGTTTTTCGCAGAAGTAGGATTCGTCACCGTTACAGGACGCATCGCTGGATTAATCGAAAAATCCGGTGAAGTGGAGTTTCCACCGGATGCGTTCGCTTGAGCTCCGATTTGAGCCATCATGGTGCCAGTCAAGCCAGATTGAGCCACTAAATAGGCTGGATTGTGCGGATTCGAGCTAGAATCATCCATCGATTGAGCTGCCATCACGAAACCATCCACTGCGGCCATGGTGCTAGCAGTGGCTACCGATTTAATTCCGGCTAGCATTGCACTTTGTGCGTGAAAGGCTAGACCTAAGCTCGTATCTACCATGCCCGAAACGGAAGGGTACATGCTGGGTGGAAGGCCTAGTTTATCATAAGCGCTTAAGAAGTTAGTTTGACCACCTTGCTTGCCAACAATTACGTTCGAGCCAGCGATATTACCGCCCCCTGCGAGGTCGAGGCAAATGAAGGCGGGCAGTGTTGACGCCGCAGGAGCCAAGCAGGAGGAATCTCCGTAGGCTCTCTTGGTGGCGAGTAAGGTATAGATGCTGGGTAAAAAGATATAGGAAGCCGCTGCACCGATACCTTGCCCTAAGAAGTCTCTTCGAGTGATTGGTTTTTTGTGACTCATATGATTTCCCCTGTCCCTATAAAGTCCCCTAAAATTTCCCCTAAATCATCTGTCAGGTCATAAAGTATTCGTCTGCGTTGTGGAGAGTGAGGCGGCACAAGCGGCAACTACTACGTTTTGCGTGGTAGCAGCCGTGTTTGGCGCACCATTTAGCAGCGATGCCATCATCGCAGAAATTTGAGTGAGCGCATTTTGTCCGCTTGGTTGTGAAGCGTAGCTTGGCCCCCAGAAAGCCATCAAGATTTGGTTCGCCAAGGCAGATTGTGCGGCAGCGTTTGGAAAAGCCACTGTAGGTATTGCGGTAAGGCTGAAAGTGCCGAAGGCCGCGGTTCTTTGACTAGAGTAGTTGGCATTCGAAACTAAAGAGCTGCAATACTGAGAGGCGAGTGAGGTAATTGCCATCTGATTCATGAAGGAAAATGATTGAATATTATTATCCGCAGGCAAATTGTTTTTGATCGATTTAAAGAGGGTCACCGAAGTAGGGTCGCCGGCGATTCCGGTGAGTTGTCCTAAATTCGCGTTGATCTCGTCAAAATTCATTAGGCCCACGTTCATTGTGCTATTCTGTGTGCCGTTGGAGGACGTAGTGCTTCCTGAAGAGCTAGTTGAAAGCACGCTAGAACTTCCGCCACCCGCGCTAGCTCCCGACCCACCACTAGAGGATCCGCCGCCGCCCTTTGGTGCACAAGCCGTAACACTAAGCACACTTACTAGAATGATAAGGTTCTTGAGTAGCATGATTATTCCCCCATGCATTGAACTGCAGCTTCCGAAAAAAGAACCTGCATATTAAATTTACTGCTCACAAAATCCGTTGCCATTTGGGCTGCTGCTGCCAATTCTGCAGTAGAGCTAGGATCATGTAAACAAACTCTGTTAAATACTCTCGTGGCCATGCACTGAGGAAAGGCTTGCGATTGGCTAAGCATTCTACCAAAAGCCATCACACCGTTACCCGAAGTCCCAGCGGCAGCCCAGCCCAGAGAGGCGTTGGGGCCAGCAGTCCAGATATTGATAAATGAATCATCTGTGGTTACATATCCAGATGGGTATACTGTGCTATTCTGTGTATATTTTTTATCAATCGCACCGGCATTATACGTAATATTTCCTACAGCTGTAGCAGTAGAGGGAGCCACGTAGTCATAGTGTGCGAAAGCCCCTGCTAGTGCATCCATACCAGCGTGACAACCCTTGCAAGTATTGATGTAGGTTTTACTGTCACCGCCAGGCGAGCGCGATACGTCTTGGCGCACGTGATAGTCAGAACGTGTTGTATCCGAGAGTTGACCGATATCTTTACAGAGAAAGTTTTTGAAAGCAAAGCGCACTGCTCTGCGGTTGGTACCAGCCGAGAAGAAGGCAGCGCCGGCAGCGTTAGAGGTCAGCACGCCAGCGTTGTCAGCGTGGCCAGCGGTAACGCTTTGCTGAGCTTGCACCAAAACTTGTCGTAAACTAATTGGCTTATTTAAGGCCGCGTTCGATTGATCGATGATATTCGCTGGGTTCACAAGCTTCGTTTGCAAATCAACGTACATTTCGTTGAAGTCTGGGTTTGCCGAACCAGTTGCTGGTAAGTAGGGTCTTACAATACCTGCAGTTACTAATTTTGGATCAGCAACATAAATAATGTCACCATACAGTGCTTGGTCGAAACCAGTTATGGACCCATCCCGCACGAGGCCGATCGCTGTAGCAGTAAAATCATTCAGATCGGCTGTGGGATCGCCGTAGGTATTTGTCCAAGTGGTAAACCAGTTTTTAAGGTTCACGTTGTAGAAAGAATCTTGGCTCATCGCTATCGCCACAGCGGCTTGCGGATTACTAGCGTTAAGCTGAGTGATCATGCTTTGCAAGACTGCATTCGAGGGGTAGCCGCCAGCGATACGTCCGTAAATCCGAATCGCCTGGCTTTTGGCGTCGGCGAAACAAGTAGTGGAGTTCGAAAGAACTAGGAACAACATGAACGCGACACGAACAAAGAACTGAAGCTGAGTCATAATAACCCTTCCCGTACTTCTATTGTCGACAAATTTGATCAAATAGTTAAGCGGAATCGTGTAAAGGTTCGATTTTCCCAACAATTTAGATTCCGTTTGGACACATGTCTCTTCCGACACATCATTGAATACATTTTGTTTATTCACAAAACAGATTTTGTTTTTTAAATCGTTCAGCGAAGAACTTAAAACGGAGGCTAATTTTGGTTTCGAATTTATACTTTTCATACGTCACCTTATCCCCACAGACTGAAGTGCATAGCGTGTACCAAGTTGGCAGTTGTTGATTTTATGTTACTTTTTGAGATTCTTAGACAGGCTCACTTGCCGATTTCTTGGTCGAGTGTAAAAGGCGTAGACAGCGCTAAGCTCTGGGCCTGCCTTTTTAGCGCGGGGAAAGGTAGGGCTCTAAGTCTTTCGCTAAGATCGCGGCGAACTTTTTATTAAAAGAAGCAGTAGGGTGGCCATCCATATATAGGTCTGTGGGAGCGATATAGCTCAAGGGGTGTTCCAAAACGGAGATACTTCGCGCGCGTAAACAGCGAATCACTTCTGGTTCTATTGGGTATAGCGGGTGACTAAAAACAAGCAGCTTTGCGTTCTTGTTTAATTTTTTCGCCTCTGCCACGGCGGCTGCGATCAAATCACAGGAATAGTCGATATGAGATTTACTAATGCGCGGCCAATTAAAGTGAAACTGCGGAAATAGATTTTTCTGCAACGAGCGCACAAAATCATAGATTGCCAATCGCCGGGGATTTGCAGTATCGAAGCTACCATTTCGCACTAGGTGTCCGCTCTTATCTTTTTCATAAAATGGAGTGTCTCGCATCCACTCACTTTCCATATAGAAGCCATTCGCACGTTGCAGATGACCTCCACCCATATAAACAAAAATACCTGAGTTCTCTTTTATTTTCTTTTTTAAGCGATCACTCTGCAGAAGCGCCAGCATCATATTTGGTGCTGAAGCGCCGATGCCGAGATTGTACACGTGCCAGTCCTTCATTGTAGTAGCGAGGTGATAAGGAAAAGTCTCGTCGTCATTCACGCCGGTGCCAACAGTGAAAGAACAGCCGAAAAAGGCGAGAAAATCTTTCCGTTTTTCTAGGTGGTCTTGGGGAGTGATGCGAAAGCTATCTTGATCGAAAGATTCAGTCACATCCCAAACGAGTTTCTCTTTTGTAGTTACCGTGAATCGAAATGGCTTATTGTTGTGGATGAATCCCAGCTCCCGATCGGGAATAAATTCGGGCGAGGATAGGTAATAATAGATGCCGCCGCGATCGCTAAATTCTGGGTGTAGGGCCGGATCAAAGTGGTAGGCAAAACAGAGTTTTGGAAGGGTGTTGAGGAGTAGGATAAGAGCGAAGCTTTTCCGGGGCATCAAGCGGGTCTCCACCCGTCATAATGGGTGATTGGTGGCTCGGGGCAGGATCGAACTGCCGACCTTGGCGTTATGAATGCCACGCTCTAACCATCTGAGCTACCGAGCCAACCTTGTGGGAAAAGTAGAAGTACCCGAATTTGCCTTTTTTCGTCAAGCACTTCGAGATATAGATTTGCCATGTTACGGCTCAACGAGATTTTTTTCAGTATTCAGGGGGAGAGTTCCCAGGCGGGTAGGCCTTGTATTTTTATTCGTCTCACGGGCTGCAAGCTGCGCTGCGTCTACTGCGATACCCAATATGCCTATTTTGAAGGAACGGATCAAACAATTGACTCTATCCTCACAAAAATAAAAGAATATCCCTGCACGTTGGTGGAGGTAACTGGCGGTGAACCCCTCGAACAAAAGGAAACTCCCGAGCTGCTTTCTGCGCTTCTGGCCAGTGGCTATGAAGTGATGCTGGAGACGGATGGAGTGGAGGATCTCTCCCGAGTTCCGGCGGGCGTGAAGATCATCATGGATGTGAAAACTCCCGGCAGTAAGATGGCTAATCCAAAGAGCGCAAAGAATCTGGCCCACCTGAAAGCGGGAGATGAAATTAAGTTCGTGCTCGTGGATGAGCGGGATTATGTTTTCGCGAAAGATTTTATCGCGACCCATAATTTAGCAGGAAAATTCGAAATCCTCTTTTCTCCTGTGATGCCTGCGCAGGATCCGGCCTGGCTCGCGGAACAGATTATTAAGGATGGTCTACGGGTGCGAATGCAGATCCAGATGCATAAAATCCTTTGGGGCGACAAAAGAGGGGTATAAACCTCTCGATTTGACAACGCGGCGCTTAGTAGCGTAATTTCGTGAAACTATCTAGCTGGTGACGTGCCCGAGTAGCCTAAGGGGACTGATTGCAAATCAGTTATTCGTCGGTGCGAATCCGACCGTCACCTCCAAACTAAAAAAGCCCCGCGAGGGCTTTTTTAGTTTGGAGACGCACGTTCAGGCTGAGCACAGAACTTCGGTGCGACAAGAATAGCTGGAGGCTATTCTTGGACTCGCAG
>CAIPTA010000033.1 GCA_903867855.1 Oligoflexia bacterium
ACGATGCTGCTTTACGGGCCAAGGTAGCCCGGTCCATCTCGTCAGGTGAGAAGCGGTCATCGAGCATGTCTTCGGGTCGCAAGGCCAGCCGTTTGGGGGCCTTGATCCTCGGATAGTTGGAACTTAACCAGTTCCACGGAGCTTAGTTTCTTCGGGTCACCCAAGAATACTTTTGCCCCTTCGTGATGCAATTCTTTGTAAAAGCGATCAAATACTTGCTGCTGAATCGTGGGAAAATACTCGTGACGCAAATCTTTATCTAAGTGAGAAATCGTATGCATCACTCGGAGAATCGAGCAAGCCCAACGCATGCGCTTGATATCGGCATGGGTGCGATCAGAGGCCCACACGAAGAGTTCGCGCACATCTGTCATTTCTAAAAATGCCTTGGGAATTTCAAGATTGGCGCCGTCGGGATTTTCAGGCCTCAAAAAGTATTTTTTGATAAAGCGAAGCGCCTCTTGGTAGTTACCGTGCAACTCCGAGCGCTCCACCATATCATCGCTGCGATAGCCATAGGAGATGAGAAAGCGATCGGCTTCGTCGATGGAGCGAATGGGTAAACCCTGGCGACTATCAATAGCGCTCTTTCCACGCAGCATTAGCTCCATCACATCTTTACTTAGATGCAGGCTCTCCACATGCGCTTTTAACGCGTCTAATTCTGGCAATGAATCTAGCAAATTTCCCCTCTTACACTTCTAGGTTTACCCTAAATGATTTTTTCCCCTTTTGCATCGCCAATCGGCGCTCTCTGTGCTGAAATGACATGGAGGTTTTTTTGGACGCACTACGTAAACATCTCAGCCTTTTTATTGCCACCTTTGGCTATGCGGGATTGTCTCCGAAAGCACCAGGTACCATGGGATCGCTTGCGGCGCTGCCTTTTGCTTGGTTCCTTTGGCAGCAGAGCCCACTTGTCGCTTGGGGAATTTTTCTTTTTACTTTTTTGATCGGAACTTGGGCAGCACAAGAGGTGGTGACCCGTTCAGGCAAAGAAGACAACCAAAAAATTGTGATCGATGAAGTGCTCGGGATTTTTTTAACCACCAGCGTAGTTCCGGCGAGTTTTTTGTCTCTTCGAGAAACTCTGTGTAGGGTTTTATTTTTTGTTTTCTGTTTTGCCGCGTTTCGCTTCTTCGATATTTTAAAACCAGGACCGGTGGGCTGGGCGGATCGTAAAATCAAGGGTGGCCTGGGCGTAATTGTAGACGATTTAGTAGCGGGTCTGCTTGCTGCGATTGCCGCCTTCATTTTCTCTTTTTTCTTGGCTACTCTTTGGCCAATTCCCATTCTCAAGTAGGAGATTCTCTTTTTGGATAAGAACGGAATTTTTCTTGTAAGCATCGGCGATGAACTTCTCGATGGTCGCACTCCGAATACCAATGCTGTTTTTTTTGGTGAGCAACTCCGGATGAATGGCATCAGCGTGGCAGAAATCCGCTGCGTCTCCGATCGAATTGAAGATATCGCAGAGGCCCTGCGCTACGGAAAAAATTTCCCTATCGTTGTTTGCACTGGTGGCTTAGGCCCCACGAATGATGATCGCACTATTGAGGCAGCGGCAAAGGCTTTCCGTCGCAAGATCGTTACTACAAAGGCCTCTCTAGAGCATGTTCGCTCACGCTATGCCGCCCGTGGACTCGAACTCAACGAGCATCGCCTGCGTCTCGCGCGTGTGCCAGAAAAAGCGAAAATCCTGCAAAACTTAAACGGCACCGCTCCTGGAGTGCTTTGCCGCGAGGGAAAAACCAATTTCTTTTTTCTAGCTGGTGTGCCTAGCGAATGTCGCCCTCTTTTCGAGCGAGAAATTTTGCCGATAGCTCTAAAACAGCGACAAAAAAAATTAGTGCGGCGAGAATTTTGGCGCAGCTTTGGCCTGCCGGAATCCGCTGTGTACCAGCTGGTGGAACCCCTGGTTAGTGAGCTAGAAAAAAAGTATCCGGATAGCTTTCGCTTCGGAGTGCATATCAGCTTTCCCTGCATTGATCTCACCCTAGAGATTTGGCAAGCGAAGGGTAAAAAGATTCCCTCTCAGAAAGAAATTGATGCTGCAGTGGCAGAGATCAGCGAGAAGACGAAAAAAATCTGCTTCACTCGCGAGCGGGATACTTTAGTGGAGTCGGTGATGAAACTCCTTTTGGCAAAAAAGAAAACACTCGCCACAGCGGAGAGCTGCACCGGCGGTTTGCTGGGCAAAATGCTCACCGATATTCCGGGCTCTTCGGCCGCCTACCTTGGCGGCGTGGTGAGCTATGCGAATTCTGCGAAGGAAAAATTACTCAGCGTTCCAAAATCTCTTTTAGTGGAACATGGGGCGGTATCTGAGCCTGTGGTGAAAAAAATGGCGGAGAGCATTCGCGAGCACTTGGGAGCAGATTTTGCGCTTTCCCTTTCCGGAGTGAGTGGCCCGGGTGGCGGTAGTGAAAAGAAGCCCGTCGGTACGATTCATGTAGCCTTGGCGAACAAGGAGAGTACAAAAACACTACACCAGGTGATCATGAATGGCCGTGGTAGCCGGGAACAAAATCGCATTGTTGCCGCGCATCTTGCGTTAGACGCATTGCGCTTAACGCTCCTCGAATCGTAAGAATTATTACTTTTTTCTTTCTCACGCTTCCAGGTTTCCGCTAAGCTATTCGTCTAGCTCATTACGTATCGGATTATTTAGGAGAAATGAAATATGGCATTAGAACCAAGCAACAACAACGCAGGACAAAAAGCAAAAGCACTCGACCTCGCAATTCAAACCATTGAAAAGCAATTCGGTCGTGGCAGCATCATGCGTCTCGGCACCGGTCAGAATCTTCACGAAGGAATCACCACGATTCCAACAGGAAGCCTCTCCCTCGATCTAGCTCTCGGCGTTGGCGGCCTTCCAAAAGGTCGCGTAATTGAAATCTACGGCCCAGAATCTTCTGGTAAAACCACTCTTGCTCTGCACGCGATCGCAGAATGCCAAAAACAAGGCGGCACCGCTGCTTTCATCGATGCAGAACATGCTCTCGATGTAGGCTACGCTCGTAAGCTCGGCGTAGATGTGGACAATATGCTCATCTCCCAGCCAGATACTGGTGAACAAGCTCTTGAAATTACCGACATGCTCATTAAGAGCTCTGCCGTGGATATCCTCATCGTTGACTCTGTGGCCGCTCTCGTGCCTCGCGCAGAACTCGAAGGCGATATGGGCGATGCTCAAATGGGTGCGCAAGCACGTTTGATGAGCCAAGCGCTTCGTAAACTCACGGGCTCTATCAGCAAATCAAAATCTACTGTGATTTTCATCAACCAAGTGCGTATGAAAATCGGCGTGATGTTCGGCAACCCAGAAACCACCACTGGTGGTAACGCGCTGAAGTTCTACGCTTCTGTTCGTTTGGATGTTCGTCGTATCGCTGCGATTAAAAATGGCGATGAGATGATTGGTAACCGCACTCGCGTGAAGGTAGTAAAAAATAAAGTTTCCCCTCCTTTCAAAGAAGTGGAATTCGATATTCTTTACGGCAAAGGAATTTGCAAAGAAGGCGATCTGCTTGACCTCGCTGCCAACATGAATATCGTAGCCAAAAGCGGCACCTGGTATTCCTACGGAGAAGAGCGTCTAGGCCAAGGCCGTGAAGCAGCTCGTGATTCACTGAAAGCTAATCCAAAAATGCTCACAGAGATTCGCGAAAAAATCTTCAAAGTAAAAGGCATCAACCTTGGTGGCGGCCTCACAGCTGATAACCAAGCTGAAGCTATGACTGCTTCGAAAGATGCTGAGTCGAAAGCCGCTGCGCCAGCAGTAGCTAAAGCGACGAAGAAAATTCAGTAAAACCAGTTCAAGTGAAGATTCACCAGAAAAAGCCACTGCCAGTATCACTGCTTGCAGTGGTTTTTTCTTTTTTTGCCAGCACCACTGTTTTTGCCGATGGCGCCGTGTTCGCGCCGAATGGTCCCACCTATGTTCCCGTGCAGGGAGATGCCGGAGCCGCCTCCACTGCCTTGAATTCTTCGCTGAATCCTAGCACCGGACCAAACCCAATTATAATTCCCACTCCAGACAGCCTTGGTAACCCGCTAAAATCGGACACGAAAACCAGCACCGTAACTGGCCAATATCGTAATGGGGATAACACGATTAAACTTACAAAGATGCTGCTCAACCGTTTCAAGGAAGCAGTTGTGCGTGTGCGCGCCCTAGATGCCGACGGAAATGAACTCGGCCGGGCGATGGGATTTGGCGTCGGACATCCACCTGAGCAATATATTGTTACTCCCCTTTCCTTGCTGCTCGGAAATAGCCAGCAGTGGGCGGAAAAAATTGAAATTACCCATGCCTCAGGGAACCAATACACAGCTAAAATTTCTTTGGTGAATGAAGAGCTCAATATTGTGTTGCTCAAGCCGGAAATTAATCCTATTCAAATTGCACTGGCGAGATCTGAAGATGAGCGGCCGCAAATAGAAGTGTTCACGATCGCCTTGGATGAAGGCGAGGGAAACAAAGTTAATCCAACCATCGAAAAATCAACTCTTGCGGCAGTTAATGAGGAGGAGGGAACTCTATCCATTGCGTCACAAATCACGCAAACCATGAGCGACGATGAAACAAATGCGGGCACCGCCATTATAAATACCCAAGGTGAGTTGATTGGAATGTTGCTCCCTAATCATCGCGGGGTTTTAGCCTCCATGATCCAGCGTCTTATGGGAAGAACCCATGAGCTCCCCCCCATCGAGCCACGCATGCTCGGCGTGATTATGGGCCGCGGCGTGCTCGTGGATCCGAATAGCGATCAAAAAACTGTGGGTGTCTACAATAGTATTTCAGGCGCACTCTCGGCCGTAGAAAAAAAAGAAGCCCCCAAAATTGATGCGTCTCGATTTATCAAAGCCAATACATCTCAGTTCAAACCAAAAGAATCTGATAAAATAGTGATCAAAGTATTGCCTGGCACTTATCGAGAAAAAGCCTCGCTTCAGGTTCCTTCGAATATTTCCCTGGCAGGATCTGGAGCCAAACAAACTCTGCTTCTCGGCACTAGCCCCACCATGCCGGTGATCTATATAAATCGTGCGAGAAATATTCTAGTAAGTGCCCTACGAGTTGTGCCAGCGCCTCTGCAGCAATCTCAAAATGCGGCGGTATACATTGATTCCAGTTCCGATATTCGTCTGGTTGGCAATGTTTTTGAGGCAAAAGGCGGCACTGCTTTACGAGCGAAAAATTCTCAAGGCGTGTTGTTTGTAGGAAATAGCTTCCCCAATAGCCGCAGGATTGCGGCCGATTGCGAAAATAGTAGCATGGTGGTGGAATCAAATGCGTTTCTCGGCGACTGGGAAGCAGCCATTAGCGCGGGTAAGAATTGCCGAGCCATAATTAAACGAAATCTATTTATGCAAAACAAGATTTCGGTAGCCACCAGTAATCAAACCAATAAAATTAATATTGATAGTAACTCCTTTATTAAGTCTGTGGCGGGGGTACGCACCTCCGGCAATAACGCTTTGCTCAGCATCGAGGATAATATTTTCTATGAAAACCTCTATGCGGTGTATAGCTCCGGTGACCTTCCCGCAAAAACGATGGGAAGAAATGCCGCCTGGAAGAGTCGCTTCCAAATCAAGGGGCATGTGATTAAAGACATCGATGTGGTTCGCAGCGAACCCTATTTTGAAAATCCAGCGCTGTACGACTTCCGCATCAAGCTAGGTCGGGGCCAACTAGGTGCCGCAGCACAACAAAGCGGTGCCGATCTAGGCGCCTTTCAGCGCAATGATTTTCTCGGCCCCTTTACCGCTCAGTTCATCCACTCCCTCGAAAGCGCTACGGGAAGAAGTAATCTGGCGAAATCCTGGGGCTACCAGGAATAAGCAATCTGCGCTAAAGTCTATCCCTAGGAGCCCCTATGAAATCCATGACTGTTGCTGAAATTCGCGAAGCTTTTTTAAAATTCTACGAATCAAAAAATTGCACCCGAGTGCAAAGCGCCTCGCTAGTGCCAGCCAATGATCCCACACTCCTTTTCACTTCTGCGGGCATGGTGCAGTTCAAAGATGTTTTCACGGGCAACGAGAAGCGCGCCTATACTCGTGCCACCACGGCACAAAAATGCCTCCGCGCTGGCGGTAAGCATAATGATTTAGAAAACGTGGGCTTCACAAGCCGTCACCACACTTTTTTTGAGATGCTGGGTAACTTCTCCTTTGGCGACTATTTTAAGAAAGAAGCCATCGCCTGGGCTTGGGAACTTGCCACTGAAGTACTGAAGATGCCGAAAGAGCGCCTCTATATCACTGTGTTTGAAAAAGATGATGAGGCCTATGATCTCTGGCACAAGCAGATTGGCATCCCGAAGGATCATCTCTTTCGTTTCGGCGAGAAGGATAATTTCTGGAGCGCGGGCGATGTTGGCCCTTGTGGACCGTGCACAGAAATCTATTTTGATCGTGGCCCGGAATATAATACCGGTGATGCGGAATTAGATCGTATGGGCGGCGACGGTGGACGCTACTTAGAATTCTACAATCTTGTATTCATGCAATTTAATCGGGATGCCAACGGCAATCTATCGCCCCTCCCCCGCCCAAGCGTGGATACGGGAATGGGTCTAGAGCGCACAGCTTCCATTCTGCAGAATGTTCCCTCCAATTACGACATCGACGTATTCCAAGATATTATTCACGCGATCACCGCTAAATCTGACAAAAAATATGTGCCTGATCTGCGTAATGAAACCGCTTCGGCGATTCGAGTGTGTGCAGACCATATTCGCGCTACCAGTTTTTTGATCGCCGATGGGATTACTCCCTCCAATGAAGGCCGTGGCTATGTGCTACGCCGAATTCTTCGCCGCGCTTCTCGTTATGGGAAGAAAATCGGTATGGATGGGCCATTTTTATATAGCTTCGTGCCTGCCCTTGTAAAAAGCATGGGCACCGCTTACCCCGAACTTAAAGCAAAAGAGAAATTCATTGCCGACACTATTCGTGCTGAGGAAGAAAAATTCCTGGAGACGCTTGATCGCGGCTTGAAAATTTTCTCTGAAGCCGCAGCAAAACTGAAGGCTGGTGAAGTTTTTCCAGGTGAGACAGCGTTTCTTCTTTACGATTCCTTCGGGTTTCCTTTGGATCTCACCCGAGTGATTTGCGACGAAAGTAAATTTCTTTTAGACGAGAAGGGCTTCGAAAAAGCCATGGAAAAGCAGCGCACGCAGAGCCGCGGTGCAGATGCAGAAAAAGATGAAGCGAGCGTAGCACTCTATCATGAGCTCGCAAAAAAAATCACGGGCACCACTTTCACGGGCTATGAAAAATGGAAGGATCAGGGCAAACTCCTGGCGCTGCTCCAAGGCGCAAAACAGGTGCAAAGCGTAAGTGCTGGGAAGTTTGAGGCCGTATTTGACCGCACTCCTTTTTATGCGGAAAGCGGCGGCCAAGTGGGCGACCGTGGTGAAATTAGTCTAGGGCAGAAATCAGTTGCGCGCGTGCTCGATGTGAAAAAACCGCTCCCTACTCTCATCGTAGTGCAAGGGGAAATGAGTGGCTCTGGCACTCTTGAAGTGGGCGCAAGCTATGAACAAAGTGTGCACCGAGAAACACGCCTCCGCACCATGGCCAATCATACCGCAACGCACCTACTCCACTGGGCGCTGCGCGAAACCCTTGGCACCCATATCAAGCAAGCGGGCTCTCTTGTTAGCTCTGAACTGTTACGCTTTGATTTCACTCATCCCAAGCCCCTGAGCGAGGAAGAAGTTCGTCGCGTCGAGGATATGATCAATCGCAAAATCGCAGATTCTGCGAAGCTGCAGATAAAATCCATGTCGAAAGACGCTGCTATCCAAATGGGGGCCATGGCGTTATTCGGAGAGAAATACGATGATGAGGTGCGCGTAGTTAGCGTTGGCGATGGCTATTCTACCGAGCTTTGCGGCGGTACCCACGTAGAAAATAGTTCTCAGATTGGCAGCTTCGTGATGGTGGCAGAGCAAGGCGTAGCAGCCGGCGTGCGGCGAATTGTTGCCTATACTAGCACCGCGGCGTTTGAATTTTTGCGTGCGAAGGCCACAGTGCTCGATACGCTCCGCGAACGCTTCAAGGCTCCCTCCAATGAGGAAGTGCTCGTACGGGTAGATAAGTTACAAGCTGCCGTAAAAGAACTTGAACGCAAGATCGCGGCGAACCAGGCAGAGAATGCCGGTAACCTCGCCAAAGAGCTTGTGCAAAAGGCCAAACAAATTGGCGATATAAAATTTTTGAGCCATGCGCTTCCCGATGCTCCGGCAGATATTTTACGAGTGGTAGCAGAGCGCTGTCGCGACCATCTCGGCAGTGGAATTATTGCTCTCGCTGCCTTCGATTCTGGCACGGGAAAGGCCTCGCTTTTGGTCACGATCAGTCAGGACCTTACGAAGTCTTACAATGCTGGGAAGCTTATCCAAGCCACCGCCCCGCTCATCGACGGGAAGGGCGGAGGCAAACCGGAGCAAGCGCAAGCCGGAGGTTCGAAACCTGCGGGAATTCCTGCCGCACTCGCCGAAATTGAAAAACTCGTGAGCGCTAAATAGGCATTATTTTTCTTTTGCATTCGCCTCGCACTAAGGTAAAAATTTGATGCGCCTCTTTTTGGGAGGCGAACCAAATTGTCTGTGAGGGACCATGAAAAATATCATTCCGCTACTAGTACTAAGTTTATTTGCGTTCTCTGCTTGCACAAAAAAAGAGCATGTAGATCCTAACAGCAAGATCGTGCATATCCCCCTCGCGGATGATGCGAAATCTCTCGATCCCGCCAGCGCCTACGATGTGGTATCCCTCGAGGTAATGCCTCTATGCGTAGAGAGCCTCTTTCAATATAACTACCTCAAGACTCCTCTGGAGTTGGAACCTCTACTCGCAGATGGAATGCCCGTTATTTCTAAAGATAAAAAAACCTTTACCATCAAGATCAAAAAGGGCGTGATGTTTCAAGACGACGCGGCCTTCCCCAATGGCAAAGGCCGAGAGCTTAAAGCGCAGGATTTCCTCTATGCGTGGAAGCGCCTCCTCGTGCCCGCCCTTCAATCTCCAGGCACCTGGATTTTTGAAGATAAAGTGGTTGGCTATACAGAGCTGAAAAAAGAAATCGTTGCGGCTGCCGCAGATAAAGTAAAAGTAGAAGCCCTCCTCGATAAACCAATCGATGGCTTTCAAGCTCTCGATGACTATACCATTCAAGTGAAGTTGCTCCAGCCCTACCCGCAACTCCTCCACGTATTAGCCATGGGCTTCGGTGCCCCAGTGCCGAAAGAAGCAATTGCTAAGTACGGTCAAGAAGGCCTGAATGAACAAATGGTAGGTACCGGCCCCTATATCCTGAAGGAATTTGTGAAGAGCTCAAAAATTGTGCTCACAAAGAATCCAAATTTCCATGGTGAAAAATATCCTAGCAACGCTGGCGATGAAGATGCAGAAAAAACGGGTCTTACCGCAGCCGCAGGAGCCAGCCTTCCTTTTGTAGATACGATTTACTTCGACATCTTTAAAGAAGAGCAACCACAGTGGCTACAATTCCAAGCTGGTAAGCTCGAAACTTCCGGTATCCCGAAAGATAACTTTTCCAGTGCGATCAGCAGCGGTGCCTTGGCTCCAGACCTGATTAAGAAAGGCATCTCGCTCAAGAAAACCAATGAGAGCGTAACGTGGTATCTTGAATTCAACATGAAGGATAAGCTCCTTGGCAATAACGTGAACTTACGTAAAGCGATTTCTCGCGCCATCAATCGCGACGAAATCATTCAGCTCTTCGCCAATGGTCGCGGCATTAAAGCTACCAGCGTGATTGCTCCTACCATTGCGGGATTCACGGATCGCAAAGAACTCGATGGCGACTATAACGTAGAAGAAGCGAAAAAATACCTCGCCAAAGCAGGTTTCCCTGAAGGGAAGGGCTTGCCCGTATTGAAGTATGATCTTCGCGGCGCGAGCACTTCGGCTCGTCAGATGGGCGATTACTTCGCGGATTCCCTCAAAAAAATTGGGGTGAATGTACAAGTGGAAGCCAATACCTTCCCTGCATTCTTGGAAAAAGCGAAGAATGGCAACCTACAATTCTTTATGGGTGGCTGGGTGGCAGACTATCCTGATGCAGAAAACTTCCTGCAATTACTTTATAGCAAAAACATTTCTCCCGGACCAAACGATGCCAACTTCGTGAATCCGCAGTTTGATAAGCTTTATGAGAAAATCGCCGGCATGACTCCCTCGAAAGAGCGTACCGAGCTAATCAAAAAAGCAGAGCAAGTGGTGTTCGATAATAACCCGTGGTCTATGCTTTATTACCCAGTGCTGTACTCCCTCTCCCAAGGCTGGGTGCAACACTATCGTCATAACGAGCTCATCTTGAACGACTTGAAATACCTCGATGTAGATCTGGCGAAGAAAAAAGAGCTCCTACAAAATTTCTAATTTTTAAGAGCAGAAATAAAAAAGCCCTTGGCTACGGCCAGGGGCTTTTTTATTTGGCGAAAACTACTTAGTAAAAGATTTTCAGGTGAGTTTCGTCTTTGTGTCCACACTCAGCGCATTTCGTGATGAATTGCACGAAGTGATAAATCGCTCCGTAGGAAGCCATGGTCTTATCCATGAGGCAGCCATAACGATGAACGGCCGCTCCATTTTCAATCGCGGTGAAAGAGCGAACCACTTTCACATCTACCGTAATAAAATGATCAGCAGCAAAATAGAAACGAATCGGAATTTCATCGCCCATATTCAATTTGAGTGAGCTCTTCTCCGAAACTTGAAACTGCAAGCCAGTTGGGCTGATATCAAGAATCTCTACAGCATGGAGACCCAGCTGCTCCATCACTGTATACACACCGAAGCTACTGCGGAAAACCACGCGCTCATACTCTCGGCGTTTTTCCTCAATCTTCTCTTGGCGAATATCTTTTAAGTTAATTACGGTGTTTTCGTATTTTGACATGTGCTCTCCTTGCAAGAAACTCATCGGAGAGTGTTGGGGAGAGCTTGAATAATAATCAGCGATTAGGCTACACCGCTAACAGGTAAGGCCCTAGGCGCCTAGCACGCCTGCTTCGGCTGCTATATCTAGGAAATCCAGGAGTTTAGCCACGGATTGCACAGCCACTCCCTCGGGATCTTTAAACTCACAGGCCACTTCGAGGTTTTGCACACGCACTACCTTCGCCTCTAAGGGCAGATAGAATCCTGGATTCACGTGCAAACGAAGCGCAAACTCTTGGCCAGCCTTGAAGCTGCCCGCTATTTCGCAATCGAAGCAAAGCCCCAGACGACTCAAATCACGCATATATAATCGCACTAGCCCATGGCCAGCCGGAACAACCACGAATATGGAAAAGGATTCCTGAACCAAAACTCGCTTGGCGCGACGTCGTTCTGCTCCCGTTAGCTTTGGTTTACTCATGGCGCCTTAATCGCATTTTGTGGCGCTACCGGTTGAGCGGGAGCAGCTGCCGCAGGAGCGGCTCCTGTAGAGGGAGTAGCAGCGCCTTGCTGCAATACTTCCATTGGTGTTTTTGTTACCGCTTGCGAGATCGACTTCTCGAGACTCATCAAGGTGGCCAACACCAATCCATCTAATTCATCTGGCGAAGAGCCCGGAATCGGCGCTCCATTCACCTTGCCATTAATCGCCGCACCGAGTTGCTGCATTTGATTAATTGCCATGGTGAGATCAGTAAATAGGCTTGGAAAGTAACGATCACCCGGAGCTGCAAGATGCTCTTTGGTATGCTGATCAAGTTGCGGCAGTAACTGCTGCAAAGAAGCCGAATACTGGCGCCAATCAGCAGCCACGCGAGCTTTTCCATTTGGTTTTTCCATGGCAGTTTTATACTCAGCCAATTTCTTGCTGATATCCGCCTGCATGGTCTTCATGGTATTTAGTTCTTCGCGCAGGAAGCCCAGCTCCTCGTCGTAATTTTTCTGTAACTTATCAATATATTGGTGGAGGCGATTTTCATAGCCAGGCCCCTTCTTGCCACCGAAGAAAAGCTTTTTCTCAAATTTCTCCGCACCATCCGCTGTAACTGTTACGGTATATTCACCCATGGGAAGTGGCTTACCATTTTCCTGCTTAATTTTATCGAAGGTAGCAAAGCGCTGCTTACTAATATTTTCCGTGAAGGTAGCTTCAGAGCGAAGCGCATTGATCAGAGTTCCCGGGGTACCCTTCATCGTTAACTTGATCGTGGAGCCAACCGGTAAATTGGTGGACACATAATAAATCGGACTTGTTTCATCCAAAGGATTATCTTCCCCGCCCGTCTGCTTGGCCCAGTAGAGTTTGCCACCTTGAGAAATCGGTGCTTTAAGAGTTTCGCGCATGCCATCTAGATCTTCAGGCTTTACGTCGAGGCTAGAAGGAATCGGTGAGGCAAACAAAAAGAAGTAAGCACCCGCACCACCACCACCCACAACTAGAATGGCAACGATCGCAATCGCGATTTTCTTTAGGCCAGAGCCACCGCCCTTTTTCTTCAGCCCAGTGGTACCCGTCTTTGTAGCCACTGTATTAACAGACAAAGCCTGTTTGGGCTTTTTCGCAAAAAGACCCTTCAGCTTATCAACAATTCCACCAAATTTGCTCGGAGCTTGAATGCCAGCATCAGTGGCTTCACTATCTTGGTCAATATGAGGGGCAGCAACAATGCCTCCCTTTTGCTTTAGCGAACTCGTGCCAATGCCCGCTCCACCGCTCTTCTTCGGAGCATTTTTTCTTAGCTGCGCCAAAATTGGGAATTCTGCAAGCGGACGATAATCATCCCAGCCTGGATGCCAGAGCATTGCCTTTTCGCTAACTTCTCCAGCCTTTGTCTTCGCCTTCAGTTGATCCATGGAAAACAAGCCATGCACTTCTTTGCCAATGAGCAATGACCATACCTCATCCGCATCGTCTGGCTCTGTGCCGGGGGTAATCATGGGTCTGGCGGCGATAGGCGCACTGGCAGTAGCAGTACCTGTTCTCGAAGTGCTAGTTTTTGTTCCAAGACTAAGCTCTGCGGCAGGAGAAGCTTCCGAGCCCTGCTGGCTTGCAGCTAACATCTGCGCTAAGGAAATTTCGCCTTCGGCGGCGGGGGCATCGCCCAAGAAAGGCTCAGCGGCTACATCAGCGAGGGCCGGTGCAGCAGATTGTCCCATCACTGCAGCCAATTCTGGAATCGTTTCGAGTGCAACCCACTCTGCCATTCCATCCTTCCAAGCTAAGGAAGCGCCAGTTACCACACCAGCACCAAGCTTCTCTGCTACTTCCGCTGCAGTGAAAGGACCTTCGTGGTGATCCGTTAAATAGATGAACCAAATTTTTTGATCTTCACTCATAGTATTTTTCCGCTTACTATAAAGGCTACAAGAATGCGCGGCTTTTTCCCAATGAAAATTTTAGCTCAAAATCCAAATTCCTATTTATCTCCTCACTCTACAGAATCTTCTCGCCTCGGAAATCAAGCGGTATCCGTGTCGCTCGCTGATCTTGCGAAGATCCCACACGGTATTGTGCTGTTTGGAATCGCCGACGATACAGGAATTAAAAATGTAAACGGAAGAGTGGGCGCTGCTGCCGCACCGGGCGCTGTGCGTGTGAAACTATATAAACAAAATCTTCATACTAGCAGCACTCCCATTTACGACCTTGGCGATCTTTTGCCAGCTGAGAGCATTCAAGAAACACATGCTCAGGCACAAAAAATAATTGTAGCCATTCATCATGGCGGGCACTTTCCAATCATTCTCGGTGGCGGGCATGATTTAGTAGCTCCTGAAGCTCTCGCTTTCTTGGAGACACACTCACAATCTCCCCTGGCATTTTTAAACCTCGATGCACATCTTGATTTGCGCGATACCAGCAAAAATATCACGAGCGGATCGCCTTGGTATATCGTTTCCCAAAGCGAATCCTTCCAGCGGCAGAAGGCAGAACTCGTGGAGTTTGGCATTCAAGCGCAATCCAACTCGGATGTGCTGGTAAACTTTGCGAAAAAAAATAAAATTAAAATTCATTGGCTGCCAGAGCTACGCAAAAAATCACTGCTAAAAATATTTTCGCAAGAACTGCTCCGACTAGCCAAGAAAAAGCAAATTCTAGTGAGCATAGACATCGATGGCGTACGCGCAGCCGAGGCGCCTGGCTGCAGCGCTCCGCAAGTGCAGGGATTTTCCGCCGATGAAATTCTCGAGATGGCAAGGCAAGCTGGCACCTGTAAGGCGGTAAAAAGCTTTGGCATCTATGAACTTTCGCCTCCCCTGGATCCAAGCGGAGTCACTACCGCACTCGTAACACAATGCATCGTTCAGTTTCTGATGGGATATGCAGAGCGGCAAGCAAAAGGAAAATTCGGAAAAGCGTCGCGGCTAGGGTAAAATAGTTCTGAGTATGAGTGACGAGAAAAAAATACCAGCGTACGACTCCGAGTCCACCAGGATTATTAATCCTGCCACGGATACTCTGAAGATCGATATGGAATTGGCGAAGGCCACCGATCCCGTGCTGATTATCATTCGCGGCACTCCTCAGGGGAAAAAATATTCCTTAAAAGATGCTCAGTATGTTTTGGGAAGAGATAAGTCTGCAGATATTCAGCTGCAAGATCCGAACGTGAGTCGTCATCACGCCAAAATTTCTAAAACCAAAGATGGCCTAGAGATTGAAGATTGCGGATCCCGCAACGGCACTTACTTAAACGATGAAAATATTGGTATCGCTAAAAAGACTCTCTCCAAAGAAGATATGATCAAGGTTGGTAGTACTATTTTAAAATACTTGCCCGCAGGAGAGCTGGAAACCCTTTATCACACGAACCTCACCAATGCGGCTTCGATTGATAAACTCACTAACCTCTACAATCGCAATTTTATTAGTGATGTTTTAGAGGCTGAATTTAAGCGCGCCAAAGCACTCCATTCACCATTCTCGATTGTGCTTTTTGATATTGATAGCTTTAAGAAAATTAACGATACCTACGGCCATGATGGCGGCGATGTGGTGCTCACGGCGATTGGGCAAAAAATTAAAAATTCTGAGCTTCGCGAACGCGATATGCCCGGACGCTACGGCGGCGAAGAATTTCTCGTGATCTTGCCTGGATCGGATCTGCAGCAGGCGGCTGAAGTGGCCGAACGAATTCGCAATAATATTGCCACTCATCAATTCAACTATGAGCAGTCGGTAATCCCGGTAACTGTTAGTTTGGGCGTTGCTACGCTTAACAAGGATCATGCGTCTGCTACCGATCTTTACAAAGCAGCCGATAAAGCTCTCTACGAATCAAAGCATACGGGTAAAAACAAAGTTACCTTAGCTCCCGAACCTGCTTAAAGCTTCCGCACTACAAGCAATAAAGAATCCGAAATTTCCGCAAACTTTTTCGAGTGAGCGCTCAATTTTTCGAACAGCTGAATGCAATCTTGCTTGGCCTGCGCTTTCGCTCCACACTTATCTAGTTCTGCGATAGCCCACGAAATATCGGAATCTGTGGTTGATTCTCTTGGCTTAAGAATTAGCTCGCGCAATCGGGCTTTTTCTTTGCTCAACGCGCTCCAGGCCAGTACCACGGGATAGGAGAGCTTTCCTTCGGCGATATCTGTGCCAACGCGATCTCGCCCTTTGCTGCCCCAGAGATCAAGTAAATCATCTTGAATTTGAAAGGCAAAACCTAACTCACCAGACAATGCCTCTACCTCAGCAATTTCCGCCTCACTCGCCCCAGCGAGGAGCGCACCACCCACATAAGGCATCACAAAAAGTGCAGATGTTTTTCCGCGCACCATGGCCTCATAGGCAGCCTTAGTCACGGACGAAGGCGTTTGTAAAAAAGCCTCTTTCAAGAAAAACTCTTGGCTCTGGCCATTGATCACCGCATAGCTCTCTTTGGCGATCCACTCTTGTAACTTTTCTTTTAGCGCCAACTCGCAGGGAGCCGATTGCACCCATTGCATCGCCGCAAAGAAAAGGGCATCTCCACAGTTGATCGCCTGTGGCATAGAAAACTGCTTCCAAAGAGCGGGCTTGCCTCGACGAAACTCATCCCCATCTTGAATATCATCATGAATCAAAGTGGCATTATGAATAAGCTCCACCGCCACAGCAAATCGGGAAAGCGTGGCTTGTAGATTTTTATCCTGGAGCTTGGCAGCGGCCAAGTATGCCATGCGCGGACGAAGCCGCTTACCGCCTAAGGCGAAGTGGTATTCCATCATCGGCAACATCGGACTATTGGCAAAAAGACTCTTAATGGCCGCCGCTAGCTCAGCCTCAAAATTTTCTAGAGTAAACATCCCTGCCCTCCCACGCTCACTATCTCATTCTTCCACTGAATAGAATAGACCAAAACCTCAACGCCCTTTTTTGATACGTCGGTCAAAAGTTTCGCATAAATAGGATCTATTTCTTTAGCGGCAGTCACACTTTTCCCGCCCACTCTTACTAGTAAAAATAAAAGCACCGCTCTATCGCCGGATTCCTTAATCTTTTGGAGCCCAAGCAAGTGTTTCTGGCCGCG
>CAIPTA010000034.1 GCA_903867855.1 Oligoflexia bacterium
CCGTCACCGGCGGCAATAATTCCCTGTCGGTAAATTTCATCCACACAATCGCCCGCCGCAAATATCCCAATTATCTTAGTTACGGGTGATTTTAATGTAAATCCCACTTTTCAGTTTGATTCCATTATCACAAAACCCTATAGCCAATCCCAGATCCGAAATCTCATTTCCAAGCATTGCCCTTCCGAGCATTGCAATTAGTTATTAACTTTGTGTTTTGCTCTTTCTGCCAAACTAGGCTGGCCATTGGCATTATCAGCCACGGCTGCTCGGTGAGGTAGGCCAATCATCCTTCATCCGCATCACTAGCATCGAATAGTTCACTCTTTGCTACTTTGGTATGGCTCAAAATCTTTTGTGCCTTTTCTACGTCAGCACGATTTCCATGTACCAGCATAAGATATTTTCCTAACTTTACCTCCGCCTCATATTGAAGCACTGAATTTTTAGGAATACCGATACTAAATAGAGCCGCACCAAAGGCGGTGAGCCCACCCACGAGAACCGCCCCCTCAATCACACTCACAATCGTGGTTACAAAAGCACCAGCAATAACCAGAGGCCCCACTCCCGGAATAATAAAAAGCGCAGAACCGAAGAGTAGCCCCCACAGCCCACCCCAAAAGGCCCCAAGTTTACCCCAGTACTTTGCTCGATCGCCCATATTATAGAAGCCAATAATACTCTCTTCCGTTTGAAAATCGCGCCCAACGATAGAAAGGCGTTTCATATTAAAGCCGCCGCTCTGCAATTTTCTTACGGCTTCTTCCGCTTCATCATGGGTATTAAAGGTAGAGATCACGCCGCTTGTATTGATATCAACATCGTAATCTGAATGAATCCTGGGCACTAAATTCGACTGAATATGCATACAAAACTACTCCGCAATTTTTAGATCGTTATGAACCACCATCACACCGGGCGCATTCCACGCTGCCAATCCAGCCACACCTACTTCAGGAAAAGAATGTACATTTCCAGCCAACGTAACTTGATTACCCATCACAGTGACAACAATATTCTTACTCTCTTTTTCCGCTGCACGCTTCAGCGCTTTTTCAATCCGTTGCTTCACATCATCTGGTTGAATCTTCGATTTGATAGAAATATTATTGGTTACTCCACATACGCCCATCAACTGCCTCACAGAATTATTGGCCGCATTGCGCTCGTATTCCCATTCAGTTTCTCCACGCAAAGTAACCCAGCCCTTCTCCACGCTGAGCTTTACATCCTTTGGGGCGCTATAGTTCCATTCCAACGCATTTAGCGCAGCATGAGCAATATCTTCATCAGAACGCTCGTAGGATCCCATGATATTTACAGTTAGTTCATCAACCACTGCCCTTACCCCGCTCACTCGTTGCGCACCGCTCTCCGCCGTAGACTTTTCATAGTAGTGCGGCACACTACCCCGAAGTGTTACCACTCCATCTTTCGCCAGCACGCTGATTTGACCAGAGCTCACACTTGGATCCCAATTGAGTTCGTTAATCACATCTTGCTGTAACTGAGTGTCTCGTTTTTCAAAAAAATTGAACATGATATTTCCTTTTTGTTAAATAAGTTAGGCTACTAGGTCATCTACCCAATAACCCCTACGATCATAGTGACCATATAGACCAGATTCATAGTCACGATTAATTAGTGCATCATCGGTAAAGGCTGGGGATGATTTTACCGCATCTCTAGTAACATCGAGATAGACAGTAGAATCACTCCAACTCACGCGCTCAAACCATTCGGGAGAAATCAATACTTTTTTCGAACCAAACCATTCATTCGTTTCCACAATAAGATATCGAATCGACCAATTGTGATCATCCACGATAAAATCCGAAACATGTCCTAGGGGTCCATCCAGAGTTTCGATATGGTACCCGGTTACGGCCCTTGTGCTGCGCAAGTTAGGATCCCAAGTGCTATTATTGAAAGAGCTTTCTTTCCATTCATCACGCCCACGCACTAAATCTGTGCGCCAACCCCACATATTGGAGCCCTGCCCATAATAGGGCCAATTATAGTAACCGTAGTAATCTTCTTCGAATTGTTTAGAAACCGGCAAATCAGTATCAATCGATGGACTATTTTGAATTTGTGCCTTGGAGAGGTCTACGCTGATAGAGTGAACATTCTTATTGATGCTGGAAAGCGCATAGGGTGAAAGGAGCACTTTTTTGCCCGACAGCCACGAGCCCGTATCGGCCACGAGGTAGCGAATAGTCCAGTAATGATCATCAAAATAGAACTCTTTTACCTTTCCGATTTCTCCATCCAGAGATTCGAGAGTATAGCCTTTTAGGTCTTTAATAGTGCTCAGCATAATTATCTCCTAGCTTTGTTAGAGATAAACTCGCAAAAGCCGCGCCAAACTTAGAGGAGCATTCGCTGCCAATGAACAATAATAGTAGAATTTATTCCCCAAAATGAGGGTAGAAACTGAACGCTACTTGATCTCTACCTTTGGAAACTCCATCTTCATTTTCTTCAAAACATTCACTAATGTTTTCGACACTATAAAATCTCGATACCATTTAATATCGGCTGGAATCACGATCCAAGGGGATTCTTTGGTATTCGTATGGCTCAACATCCGCTCAAAAGCGATACCATACTCATCCCAGTGCTCCCGCTCTTTCACATCAGACATAGAAAATTTCCAATTTTTATTTCGATTTTTCAGTCGTTTCTCGATGCGAATTCGCTGCTCATCCTTCGAAATATGCAAAAAAAACTTCACCACTACTGTGCCCTTCTGGGAAAGTAACTTTTCAAATTCATTGATGCGATCGTAGCGCCGTTGAAAAAAATCTTTTCGTTTCAGCATCGAATCTGGCAGATGTTGCACTTCTAAGAGATGTGGATGAACCATCGTGGTAATCACTTCCTCATAGTAAGAGCGATTAAAAATCGTAGTGAGTCCGCTCTCGGGTGTATGGCGATGGCAACGCCACAGAAAATCGTGCTTTGATTCCTCTGGCGTGGGCTGCTTAAAGGAGAATACATTAATTCCTTGAGGATTCGCTGCGGAAAAAATATGCCGAACAGTTCCATCTTTGCCGGCGGTATCAATTCCTTGTAGTATAATCAAAAGCGACTGCTTATTGTGCGCAAACATGAGATAGAGCAAATCATACAATTGCTTTTGCAACTTCTGAGTCTTCATCACCGCATCCTCTTTTGATTTACACTCTGGATGGGAGGAAGAATTAATTTTTGCTAAGCAGAATTTTTCCATTGTTGAGTACTCAATGCTTGTAGCTCTAGTTGAACTAGCTTTTCGTGGGTTAACTGGATTTGATCTCGAATCGCTTCTAAGCCAGGCTGCTTCAAACGTTTTTGGCTGGAGAGAAAGGTATTAAGATTTTTAATTATATTACTATTATCCTGAATTTTACCTAGCTCCGCCTGAGTTCCCTTAAGATCCTTCATATTAAACATAGTGGAGCCCAGCAATTCTTTCATCGCCTCTCCTTGATAGCGAAGTTGCTTAGTGAGAATTCTATATTTATGAAGGCCTTTCCGCTTTTGAATCGAGTGATTTCGAAGTTTTCGATTCAGAGGAAAAAAATAGTTTCGTAGATTTGCTTCCAGCTTTTCTTTAATTACATGGTGACTTACTGTCTTTTCTATAGCGTTAACCTTTTTCTTTTCCCTCTCGAATATTTTTGCATGCGAATGAGGCGTGTTTCTTTTAATCGCTCGTAGTGCCTTTTTTTGAGCAATTTTCTTTCTATTATCGCAATAGAAAAAGTACTCTTTCGTATCCTTACTCGAAAATTTCATCTCGTTTAGCTCTAGCATCTCCACTTGAATATCTCTCAAGGGACCAAGGCTACACCTAGTTTTTTTCAAATTTTTAAGTAATCTACTCAACTTTTTACTTTTAGTTAATATTCGAGATAAACAGAGTATGGCCTCTAGCCTCTGCGTGGAAACGCGTAGGTCATGCACGTTATCCACACTGAGATTGCTTCTTGATCGGGAAAGATTATCCTCATATTTATTCCAGGCGCTATCTAAACTGGAACTTATGCTGGGATAATGTTTCATTTTTTCACTTCTGTCTCACTTCGATCAATGCGTATTTGACACCGAATCAATATCTTGCCATGGGGATGGCTGATCGGAAGAAATCACTGTTGCGGTATCGGCCACTACTCGCACTGGGTGATCAAGTGGAAACTCACTCTCCTCTTCCTCGCTTAGTGGATCGCCCTCATAGCTCATGCCAAGTAGAAACTCTGTTCCTGCATCCGTTTCTGAATCTCCCGGACTATCATCTTCTGGCTCCGTAGAATTTTCTCCCATTTGCAAAGTATATTCTTGTTCAGAAATTGTATCTTTATCATGAGTATGTTTATTCATCGGAATCCTCCTCGGTAATATCGAAGCCAATAGTGTTTTTTCCACCAATTTGTATAATAGCTGTTCTGGCGCGGCTCAACTCTTCCATCGAACCATGCATAATCATCATATATTTACCTTGCCGCACTTCGGCTTCGTATTGGATCACTGTATTTTTTGGAATTCCAATGCCGTATAGGGCAGCGCCAAGAACGCTGAAACCACCAAAAACCACTGCGCCCTCCACCGCACTTATCAGGGAGGAAATGAAGGTGCCGGCTACCACTAACGGACCGAACCCAGGGATCACAAAAAGCGCCGAACCGAAAAGTACGCCGCAGATGGCTCCCCAAAACGCGCCTTGTTTGCCCCAATATTTCGTTCGATCGCCTAGGTTGTAAAAGCCAATTATATTTTCTTCTGTTTGAAAATCTCTACCTACTATGGATAGGTTTTTCATGTTGAAGCCGAGATGCTGTAACTGAATTACCGCAGTTTCCGCCTCTCTATGAGTATCGAATAGCGACACAATGCCATTCCCATCGAACGGCAACACTTCTGCGTGCCATGCGTCTTGTCTCGGATATGATATTGATTGAATTTCCATCTAGATCCCCCACCTATGTTGTGAACTGGTAGCTGCAAGTTTACTGCCAAAATGCATGAGGATTTTAGATAAAGCTCAAACTCACTAAAGTTCTTTTTCTCCTCCCAATGAGGCATATTTCCCTAAATGAGCGGCCCGAGCACCCTTCCAAAACCCTCCAAAAGCTCTTGGCAAAAGCCAGAGGCAGGAAAATTTGTAGAGCAATGTGTGAAGTTGGATAAAAACCAATTTCGCGTAGCATCGATTCCCTCTTTAGATAATAGACATGCGCCCACCTCAAAATTATACAGCAGGCTCCGCATATCGAAGTTTGCCGATCCGATTAGTGCAGTTTCGTCATCCACAAGAAACGCCTTCGCGTGCAGCATAGTAGGGAAAAAATAGATGTGGCAGCCGTGGCCCGCCAGTTCGCGAAGATAGCCCGCCCTGGCTAGATCGGCCAAGCTATGGTTAGATTTTCGCGGCAACAAGATCTTCACATCCACCCCTCGCTTAGCGGCAAAAATCAGGGCCTTGGCCAGGCAATCATCAGGAATGAAATATGGAGTCGCAATCCAAAGTAACTTCTTTGCCGCATATATTTTGGAGAGTAGAAAATCGTAGATTTGATCTTCGATATTCATCGGTCCGCTAGAGATGATCTGAACTTGGTTGCTCCCAGGTATCGGTGCCCTACTGCCGGTGCCAATTTTTTCGTTTGTAGCAAGCACCCAGTCTCTCACAAATAGATTCTGCAGATCATTAACGGCTGGTCCATCAAGGTACAAGGCTAGATCCAGCCAGCAGTGATTGCTATATAGCGAACTAAAATAACTTTCACTGATGTTCATTCCACCAATCATAGCTCTCGATGTATCCACGATTAGCATTTTTCGATGGCTACGCAAATTAGAACGCCAAAAACTAACTGGCCGTAAAATTGGCATTGAGTATGCCAAACTTCCTCCCGCAAGCAGATACTTTCGAAAATCTGGCCGCTTCCCCAAAAAAGAACCCATGGAATCGATCAAGAGTCTAACTTTCACACCTGATTGTGCCTTCAGCGTGAGAATCTCAAGCAATTTCAAGCCAACGCTATCCGCGCAATAAATAAAAGTACTTAAGTGAATCTCCTCTTTTGCAGAATCAACAAGCGCAAGAAGCGCCGTAAACGCAAGTTCGCCAGTGCTTAGTAAATCAACCCTCCGATTCAAGCTAATCGGGCAATTGGCATCCTCCTTGATAGTAGAGATATTGCGCTTAAATTTTCGATTGCCAAAAAGAAAATAAAAGGGAATGGCCAAGCAGGGAATAAGAAAAATAAAAAGCAACCAAGCTGAAATATTGCCCGGAGTCTTTTTCGACCTCAGCAATACTGGAATAAATAGAAACGAAGCAATATGAGTCAGAAGCGAAAACATGAGTGCCTCAGCGATGAAAGTAAAAATTCTCTCCTATAATATTCACAAGGGTTTTAGCGTTCACTCTCGTGATATCCTTCACAAAATTCGCGATGCGATTCGATCGGAAGATCCCGATGTTCTATTTCTTCAGGAGGTCGAAGGTAGCTATAGCAAGAATCGCGCCTATAAATACCAGTCTCAAGTAGAATACTTAGCTGCAGAAAATTGGCCACACCATCTATATGGAAAAAATGCTGAGCGCGGAAATGTAAATCATGGCAATGCCATTTTGAGTAAATGGCCGCTCCTAAATCATACAAATATCGATATATCGGAAAATAGAATCGAGAAAAGAGGGCTCCTTCTAGCCACACTGCAACTACCGAAACATGAAGCAAGCATTCAACTCGCTTGCACGCACCTAAATCTCCTTGAAAAGGCGAGGCAGCATCAATTGAAAAATATTTCGCAGTTGATCTTGGCCAAACAAGGAAAAGATATTCCACTGCTCTTGGCCGGCGACTTTAATGATTGGAAGTTAAAGGCAAATTCATTTTTAAAAAAAAGCTTGTGCACGGAGGAAGCCTTTCAAATAATGGAATCCATTTCAGTGAAAAGCTATCCAAGCTTCCTTCCTCTCCTTCGTCTAGACAGAATTTTCTATCGTGATTTGAATTTGATTTCTGCAAAACGACTCTATCACTTTCCGTGGATTGAGCTCTCTGATCATCTACCATTGCTCGCGGAGTTTTCGCTTTTCCATTAGTGGCACAGCTCTTGCTCCATTGCTTGTTGACAAACCCGATTTTTTCTAAAGAAGGAATACAAATGAAATCAATCTCTTCGATAACAAAACTAGTATTGCTTAGCGCATTGTTTAGCTCCCCAGCCTTTTGTGGAACCATGTCTTTCATGGGCGAGGCAAACTATGCAAAACCAAACTACTCTCCAAGCCTCGTGGGAACAGACACGAAAGCCGATTCAATTTATGGCGGCGGCATTTTTCTAGAAGAGGGTTTGGGATCTATGTTCGGCATCGAAATCGGTGGAGTCTATCATCCTAGAAAATATGAACTGAATTCAGCCATACTAAACCAAACTGTAACTCAGAATATGATTCAGGTTCCACTCGTGCTTCGAGTTCATTTCGGCGATCTACTATCCATTGCCGGCGGTGTCTACTACGGAATGTATGTTGGAAATGTTTCGTATAACAATGCTATCGGAGGAGTTAGCGTTGCTTCATCTAGCAGCTACAGTTCAGCCAATCTTTCCAAGACAGACTACGGCTTTGCCACTAGTGCTGGAATCAATCTACCCATTACTACGAGCCTAAAAATTGGTATTGAGGCGCGTTATAATATGGGCATGAAAAATAATAATACGACCCCTTCGTCAACACAAACCATGCGTTTCAAGGAACTCACTGCGATGGCTGGCCTACGCTTCGAAATATAGAGAAAGAAGTGGCTATGAAAAAGAATAAAGTTTGGTTTATCACGGGGTGCTCCACAGGCTTTGGTAGAGAAATCGCAAAGCACGTTCTCCAACTTGGTTATAATACTGTAGTAACGGCAAGAAATCCTAAGGACATTGAAGATCTAGCCGCAGAAAAAAATGCGCTTGCCTTAAAATTAGATGTCACAAAGGCGAGTGAAGTGAAAAATGCAGTTCTAGCAGCAAAAAAGAAGTTTGGCCATATTGATGTGCTTGTAAATAATGCGGGCATTGGCTATTTTTCTGCGATTGAATCTAGTGATGATGCTGAGGTTAGAAAAATGTTCGAAGTGAACTTTTTCGGTCTTTGCGCCATGACTAATGCCGTACTTCCAGGAATGAGAAAAAGAAAATCAGGTAGCATCATCAATTTTTCTTCTATCTGTGGTTTATGTTCCTCCCCCGCCCTCGGCTACTACGATGCCACGAAACATGCGGTGGAAGGAATCTCAGAAGCACTGGCGCAAGAGGTTGATAGTCTCGGCATCAAAGTAATGATTGTTGAACCGAGTGGCTTTCGCACTGATTGGGCCGGACGTTCGGCTCAACAAAATAAGCATCCGATCGCCGACTATGCTTCTACTGCCGGAAAAGCGGAAAAGAAGCTAAGAGCGCAATCGGGAAAACAAAAAGGTGATCCAGTGCTTGCCGCGCGGGCGATCGTAAAAGCAATTGAATCAGGGCATCCGCCCCTTCACTTACTGTTAGGCAATAGTGCTGTTGATGGTGCAATCGAAAAAATTACGAGCTTAAAAAAAGAATTTCTTCTTTGGGAGAAGGTAAGCCGAGCCGCAGACAATCTTCCCGAGCGGAGAGCATTGTGAAAAACTTTAGAATTGCGGTTGTGGTTGGGAGCCTTCGAGTTGAATCCTTCAATAGAAAGATGGCTAATTCCCTTATTAAAATTGCCCCACGGAACTTACGCTTGGAAATCGTAGAAATTAATCAGCTCTCTCTCTATAACGAGGATCTAGATGCCTCTCCCCCAGTTTCTTGGGTTGAATTTAGAAATCGTTTACGCGAATTTGATGGAATTCTTTTTCTCACCCCGGAATATAATCGCTCGGTGCCAGGCGTTTTAAAAAATGCAATCGATATTGGTTCTCGCCCCTACGGAAAAAGTGTTTGGGCAGCGAAGGCAGCGGGAGTAATCAGCGTTTCGATCGGATCGTTGGGTGGATTCGGCGCAAACCATCATTTACGGCAGACCTTAAGCTATCTTGACATGCCCACCATGGCACAGCCAGAGGCCTATATTGCAAACGCAGCTACCTTGTTTAGCGATATGGGGATACTAGTCGATGAAAAATCGCGGGAGTATATGGAAACTTTTCTCCATGAGTTCTCCCATTGGATGATTACAAATACACCAGAAAAAAATATGGCGAGCAATAGATGAAAGCGACTGTCTGTGCCGGCTCATTTAGTTTCCAATGCCAGTGGAAAGCAACTACGAAGCTATAGCGCTACTCTATCAGTTTGAGCGCTTACGAGCTAAAAAGAGAACAGCGCATCTGTAATCACTGCCTGCACCAGCCTTTTTGAAACTCTCTCACTCCTAAAAAATAAATCACTCCTCTACATAGTAGACGGAAGAACTTTACCTATGTTTAAACTTTGATTTAATCCTTGCTAAAAAAATCCCATCA
>CAIPTA010000035.1 GCA_903867855.1 Oligoflexia bacterium
ATGGGCTGTTTTGGGTTAATCGTGTGAGGCATATTGCTCATGTATTTTTGAATCATTGGAATTTGTTTCATAAATTTCTCCCTTACTAAGGCCATTTGCAGATACTGGGCCAAGTCCGCCTCGAGGAGAAAAGTGCCGAGAAAGATTTTGCCAAGAGACATTTTGACTAAAGAAAAAGCATTTTGTCCCTTTCGCACACACACTTTGCTAGACTGAAAAAATCATGACATTGCCGATTCAGCTAAGAGCCCTATTTTTTACTTGCAGTGCCCTGCTTATTTTTTTTCTAAGCACACCGTATATGACGGCGGCTTCGATTTCGTATTTTTTGTTGCTGAACGGCGCCCTCTTCTGTGAAAATCGGCGCATTCACGCTTGGTTGATGAGCGGTGGCGTGCTGATTGATCTCAGCTTAGTTATTTTTTTAGAAATCAGTAGATCGGCCATTGGAGAGGCAATCCATTCGCCACTTAATCCCTATCAGAGAGGGCATATCTTTTGCTCAATTCTCGCGGTGCTACTCTATATTCCGGCGATGCTACTTGGCCTCAAGACGATAAGAGCGGGAAAAAATAAAAATCAACTTCACCGGCGCATCGGTCAGACAGCCTTATTTTTTCGGACGCTTGGTTTTGTCTTAATGTTTTCGCTGCTGGCAAAAATTCAGTCTAAGCTCTAGCCTGACTTTTTTTCAGCGCCACAAGGATTCGCTTAAATTGCCCCACAGTATAAATGGCCTCGCGCCTCTCCGTAAATGCCAGCAAATCCAGGCTCCCCGTGTTTTCAAAATAGAGAAGAAAATCCTGCGCAATAATAAATAAGGCAGCGAGCGGAGCAATCCTCGTATGATTGAGGTGATTGGGCGATCCCGTTCCATCTGGCAATTCATGGTGTTGCGCAATGATTTGATCTACATCAGGGGGAATCTCCGTGAACTGCCGAGCAATTTCAGAGGCGAGCAGAGTATGCACCTGCCATACTTTGGCCTGCTCTGGAGTAAAGGCCGCTAGCTCTGCCTCCACCTGCACCTTGGCTAATAGATCATCAGAAATAGTAGCATCGTGAAGAAATGAAGCGATAATCAACTTCTGAAATGTTTGGCTCGACTGCCATTCCATGAGCTCTGCAAAGTGAGCAGCTATAAAAGGCATTAATACACTGTGCCGAGCCAAATAATTTTCCGTATCTACTATCGCCCCGCTTAGAATCTCCGCTAAATCTGGATTTTGATCGATAACGGCGAGAGCTGTTTCCATATTCGCTTTCACCAAGGATTCAAGGGCAGCACTAAATCCTAGCTTGGTGGCCATTTCATGGATAGTGCCCTGAAGTGCTTCAGATATATGGATATGCCCCGGGGGGCGCTGCTTCGGATCAAAGGTCTTTTCCAGTTGGCGAAAGGCACGAATCAGCTTTTGCACCACTTCATCGATATTTTTCTGATCAATAAACAGATAGGCTACTTTTTTCTGCTGATACTTTTCTGCGTCCACATCACCAAAAACATCACCCGCATTCATCACCTTAATCATTTTTTGATCGGAAATTTTAATATAAAGATCGCACGGAACTACGTTGAGCTTATGCAACAATTCCACGCTCACTCGGCAATAAAGATCGGGAGCAGCCTCCGCGACCGGAGCCTCTGCCATGATTTTTTGTACAATGGATTCGAGCGGCGCTGAAAAGAGCGGCTTCGGAGCATAGCCCGCAATTTCTGAGAGGATAATTTCGGGATGATCTTCAGGCAGATCGCTGCTTAGCAAAATAAACTTTGGCTTCACCGCCATGGTCTGCACAAATTGGAAAACCTTGCCGCCATTTCCACGGGGCATATTATAATCGCAGGCCACTAGATCAAATTTTTCGGGCCCTGTGAGCAATGTAATGGCATCGTCTCCAGTGCCCGCCTGCTCCACTTCGGCATCCCACTTGGACTCAAAAAAGAAACATAAAATTTCTCTGAGCTCTTCTTCATCTTCAACGACTAAAACCTTCATGGTCATGTGAGCTAGTATAGCGAAAAGACGGCTGAATAGCAGATTCAAATTATCAGTGTCAGTCTTACAAGTAAAATTAGCCTTCCACAGAGCGCTCATCGTGTAGTTTTTATCATTGCGGTAGCGTTTAAAATATGAAACGCTTTCCTCCTTCAAGGGGGATTCATGAGAACTTTTAATGCGACTTTCGTGGCAACTATTCTACTTTCACTATCACTGGTGAGCTTATCTAGCAGCGCCTCTCCGGTGAAATATGATTCTGGCGTTCCGTCTGATATCCAGGCGCAAATGGAGGCTGATTTAGGCTTCATGAATCAAATTCAAGGCAATGGCCAAACAAACTTTCACCAACAAATTTTTGGTGCGGTTTCCGGAGCTCAATATAAGAACTTCTTCGAATCTCGAATCAAGAAAATCGGACTCAACGATTGCGGTAACCCAAATGCTGTGGCTTGCGTGATCCCAATGATGGGCAGCAATAAAATGTGGCTCACCCAGAATTTCATCAAATTCAGTCACCCGCAAATTGCCCGCCTCATGGTGGTTTACCATGAATCGCGTCACTCTGAGATTGCTCACGGCAACTGGCCTCACGACACTTGCCCTACCCCATTCCTAGATGCAAACGGTCACGACATGAAAAGCATCTGGACTGGCGCCTCTCTCGCTGGCGAGCCTGCCTGTGATTCCACTCAACTTGGTTCCTACGGCTCTTCCACCATCTTGCTAAAGAACGTGGCCATGTACTGCACGAACTGTGGCGATAAAGTGAAAATGGATGCAGACCTCTACGCTACCGATCAGCTCGGACGCATTGATCGTCCCGATGTGAAGCAAGCCATGATCAACGATTTCCATGGACAAGCGAAGTAAATTTTTTGTAATCCTTAGCGGAGCCGCTTTCACTGCGGCTCTGCTTTTTTTTGCCCTCTCCTCAAAAAAAACTCCATCCGAAGTTGGCATAGAAACCCTCACTGTCAGTCCCGAAGCGAATACGAAAACCAATGCAAATCCACCAACTCCCGCGAAAGCGCCATTGCTTAGCAATGAAGAGCAAACAAGGCTGCAAACTCTCGATGAAATTTTAAAAAGTAAAAATGATAATGATCCTCGGCTCGACCAGCTCTTTCAGCATCTAAGTACTGGGATAAAACTAGCCATGGAGAAGCGCTACCAAGATTTTGCGCGGGAAGATCGTAACGGCCGAGGCACGATTGTTTTTCTCATTTCGCGAGAGATCACTTCAGCAGAAGACATTCAGTTTTTAAAGTCAGTCTATGAAGAAGCCCCTTGCACCAATATGGATGGCTGCTCTGCCGCCCCATCGAATGATCCCCATCACTCTGGAGTAGAAAATACTTCCCTCAATTACCCCCAGCTCGTGGGACTCTATCAAATTGAAAAAACAATCAGAAATAATCCGCAAGCGTTTTCCGATTCTGCCCAAAGGGCGGCGCTTCTGGATCTACTCAGTAAAGCAAAGCTTTTTCCAGTGCAGTCTGTGCAAAATCGAGCCAGCACAATATTATCTCTTATCCCGAATCCCTAGTTGGAGAGTGCGTAACCATGTTTTTCTTTAAGAAAAAGCCGAACCTGTTCAATCATTCGTTACTTTCTTCTGTGCCCACTCCCGCGGATCAAGCGCTGATTTTTATTTGCGAGAAGTGCGGAAAAAAATTAAACGCAGACCCTAAGCTCAACCCTGCCCTTCTTTTGCAGCAATCGCTTAAAAAGGAAATTAAAGAAAAAAATTTAAAGGGTCATGTTCGCGCCGTTGCTAGTTCGTGTCTTGATATTTGTCCTGAAAATAAGATCGCCATTGGCATTTCGTATGGCGAGAAAGCGGGTGATGCCTTCTACACCGCGAATCCTAGCAATCCTATTATGCTTAAGGATGAGATCCTCCGCCTGTCTCAAAACAAGGAATAGCTCCATTCAACCCACTGATTTTATTAGCAATCCTGGCGCTCACTCAATTACTTGACCTTTTTACTCAACCAGACTATTATCCGAAGCACTTGCCCTCTAACCGAAGGAGTCCCTACTCATGTTAAACCCGTTGAAGTCACTCACAGTTTGCTCCCTGTTGATCCTAAGTTCTACCATGCTTCCTAAAATTGCCAATGCGGCAGATATATCTTCCGCAGACGATGAGCCAATAAGTGTTGCCGCCTATATAGATAACGGCTTGCCTCCTTTGGAGATCCAAGAAGAAATCCCAAGCGATACAAACGATGCCATGGAAGCCCTAGGCCTAGATGGTAGCGTAGATAATACCCGAATCTCCCCCTTCAATGCTGCCACGGCGAACAATAAAATCTTGATCCACGTGCACAAGAGCTCCTCTCCCGAATATCTTGAGGTGATGAAAGTTAACGAGGGTCAAGAAACCCCGATGAATATCTTTAGCGACGGTACGAACAGGGCCCTTGTTTCCACAGCTACCCCAAGCTTCCACACTTGCGGTAAATTGAAGAATCAATCCTGCTCCACCCCTGTTGGCAGTTTCCGCATCGATTCCATGCAAGTGATGCATCACTCAAACAAGTTCAATGATGCGCCAATGCCCTTTGCGTTGTTCTTCGCAGCCAATAACGGCATCGCAATTCACGGTGCTGTTCCAAGCGAATACAAAGATCTCGGCAAACCTGCTTCTCACGGCTGCGTGCGCGTGCACCCCAAAAATGCGCAGTCTCTCTTCGACTTTGTGAACGCAAGTGGCGGCAGAAACAGCGCCGTTATCGTTGTAGACTAAGCTAGAAAACCATGAAGCCTGCAAAGCTATTAGTACTATTAGTAAGTGCCAGCCTTAGCTTGCAGGCTTGTTCTAAAAAAACTGGACCAAGCCTCGCCGAGATCACCGCGCAGGTGCAAAATTCTCCCGCCGCGAAAACCTTATTCGCACAAGATGGAAATTCTTTAGAATATTTCCATGGAGTGCAGGACGATTCCTTACATACCGAAAAATTCAAACACCGCTTCAACGGGGTAGAAGTGCTGGGATCTGGAGTTGACTTCCACTCAAATGATTCCTTCCAAGGAATCACTCCGCACCTTAGCAGCGTGACTCTCGATACAAGCCCCAGCTTTGATGCGAGCACAGCCAAACAGATTGCACAAAGCCTAGAACCTAAATCTGCGCTCCAAGGCGAACCCACGTTAAAAATATTGCCGCAAAAAAATACTCAAACAGCAAGATTAATTTATATTGTGCCTATGCAGGATCGGGAAGTTCTGCTCGATGCGCACACCAAGCAACATATTGCCACCATTGCCGATCACGACAATCTCTCCGCCTCGAACGTAAAATCTGCGGCCAGCCAAGGTATATTTGTAACTCCAAAATTTAACGATAGTGATCTACAGGGATGCGAACTGAAATCTTTAGCAGGTATCGTAGAAGATTTATCCGTGAACACTTGCAAGGAGCGCATCAGCGAGAGCTGCCAAATTTTAAATTCCAATAAAGAGGCGCAGAGTATCAATGCACAAAATTGTGTTGATGCCGATGAGAGCATCGATGCAAGTGCTGCACGGGCACAGAAGAACGCATCCATCTATTTAAACTATTTACAATTAAGCTTTCACCGCGATGGCCTCGATGGACAAGGAACAAATATCCTCAGTGTTGTGCATGCCGGCCAAGAGTCTAATAATGCGAAATGGATTCGAAAAAATAAGCTACTCGCCTATGGCGATGGTGATGGCGTGCATTTTTCCGATATGACATTTGGTGTAGATATTGCTGCTCACGAGCTCACTCATGGACTCGTGCAAGAAACAGCCGGTCTGCTTGGAATCGGGGAAAGCGGAGCCCTCAATGAATCGCTGGCAGATTTTTTTGGAAAACTTGCCGAAGGAAATGAGGACTGGAAATTTGGGAAAAGCGTAGTCCTCGATAAAAGCAATGGCGACGCAATACGTGACCTACAAAATCCCGGAAGCGTAAAAGAAGTATACTTTGATTCCCTTCTCAATGCAGTGGTTGCCCCTGCCCCAAGCAAGCGATCCAGCGCGGCTCCCATGGTAGAGCCCTGCACCCCAGATAATGATTCCTGCTCCGTGCACTTTAATGCAACCATTCCTGGTCACACTTGGTATTTACTATATGTATCACTCGGTAAATCGAAGGCAGAACAACTTGTTTATCTCGCCCTCACCCACTATTTTACAGAAGTTACTGATTTTACGGATGCCGCTAAAGATATCATCGATGCCTGCAAGGCTACGCTCACATCAGACGATTGTGATCAAGTGAAAGCCGTTTTATCTGCCACTGAAATGGTAAAGGCGGAGTAAACTATTTAAGCATTGCCTATCGAATCCTCTCCGTGGCAAAATTTTGCTTCGGGGTAATCCATGCTTGTTCTTCTCGCACTAATCGGTACTGTATCTTTGGCTAATGCCTCCACACCTACGCAAGATTTCTGCGCTCGCCACTCCGCTTCTACTAACTGCCCAGAAACCCCGTGGATCTTAGCAGCAAGGAAAACGCTCTGCGAATCGTCTCCCGAGGCCGTATCCACTCCAGAAGTAATTCTTTTTTATTTCGATGGAGCCGATTATTTCTCACCCCGCGAGGCGAAAGATTCTCTCCATGCGGTGAACCTAAGCGGTAATGAAATGGCTGAACCCTTGCGTAATGGGGTGAATGCTTGGATTCATTTTTGGCTGCCAGCCTTCGCCACTAAAAGCAAAATTAACTGGGACACTAAGGTAGAATTCCATTATCACAGCGGTGATGGCTTTGAACCTTTTCACGGCGAAAAAGATGGGCTGCAATGCTTTAGCTCAGTCTCACAAGATCTACTAGACCTGCAATCTATTTTACCCAATTTCGTGAAACCAAAAATTGCTTTGGTGGGACACTCCAACGGCGGGGCCTCCGCAATAGGAATTGCTTCCGCCGCAAACTACGCTGTGGATTTGGTTTTGCTCATTGATCCAGTGCCCTTAGCACCAAGTTTTATTGAAGAAAAAATTTCTGATCAAGAGTTTGAATTCTGGGAAAATGGGATCCCAGGAAATGTGAGCAGAGTGGCGGATATTTACCAGCAAACAGATATGGGCTCTCTAGCTGGCATCATTGCTATCCGGGGAAGTGAAATTCCTGGTGCTGCGAACTTGCGAAATCTCGTGATGATGCCAGACCCAATCACCGATCATCGCAAAGACCATGTACGCATGCTTATCTATCCAGATACCGTGGATTTCGTTTCAGACGAGCTCGTGAAACTTATCGGCAAGTAGCCGTGCCCGCAATCTCGATTCCAGCCATGCCCGGAACCTCATTGTGACTTAAATGCACTTGCACATTTAGGTCACTTACCGAGAATCCTATCCCACACTGGCGATCTATTTCAGCCTGAATCAAATCAGGAATTACCGATTGAATATAGATAGAGCTAGAGGCTGGATAGAGACCTTGATCGCTCACTGCAATACTAATGGGTTGAGCCGCCATTGCAGAGGAACTAGCCAAAACAGTAAAACATAAAAACCAATTCATAACGAAATTCTCCTATTGGCAAACTCGCACCGCCCAGAATATTAACCCCAACCGAATACAGAGCCTTAAGAGATGCCGCAAGAAACGACGCCAGAATGTTTGCGGTTATTGAACTATTGCTTCAAACAGGCATTAGAATTGGTGAATTAGCAAATCTAAGACTTTCCGATGTTGCTAAAGACACTTTACATATCGCTCCCTTTGAAAAGCATGAAGAAAGAACGATTCCTTTAAACAAAAGAGCGACTGAAGCCTTACAAAAGTACATGGAAGTAAGACCAAAGTTTCCGACGAAGGACGAGCGTGAGCCAATACGCAAAGATAAGCGGTAGC
>CAIPTA010000036.1 GCA_903867855.1 Oligoflexia bacterium
CCAGTGTAGTGGTTGGTAAGACTGTGATTGAAATTTTGACTGAATCTGGCTTGTCATCAAGTAACGGTGAAGCAAGGCGGTTGCTTGATAGTGGCGCTCTCCGCAATACTTGCAAAAAATGATTGGTCCGCAAGAGATGAAACTAGTGGTAGTGTATGCTGTGATTGGGCCCATCGTGATGCTCACTCTCACTGGGATGGCATTAGAGCTGAAGCCTGGCCTGGACGGCTTAACTACGAATACTGGGCCGCACGGGCTCACCTCCATTTTCTACGCCTACACTTCGGCTTTTGCCAATAACGGGCAAAATTTTGCTGGGCTGAATACGAACGGCCCGTTCTATAATGTGACTCTCTCGATCGCTATGCTCGCGGGGCGTTTCGCTCTCGCAGTGCCTGCCTTGGCACTGGCTGATGCACTTTCCGGTCAAAGCCTTCGTAGTATTTCTGTGGGCTCGCTCGATACGGCAGACTTTTCCTTCTCCCTCTTTGTCTTTTGTGTGCTGATTCTCTCTAGCTTACTTTCTTTTTTTCCAGCGCTTTGCCTCGGACCTTTATTGGAGCATCTCTTATGAATAGGCGTGCACCAATGAAGACAGCTCTGCTCTTACTTGCCTCCTTCACCTTACTCTGCGGAATTGTATTTCCTGGCTTGGTCTATGTGGCGAGTCAGATACTTTTTCCTTATCAAGCAGGCGGCAGCTTGCTGGAAGTGAATGGAAAAGCGGTTGGCTCCCAGTGGATAGGGCAAGAATTTAAAGAGAAACGCTACTTCTGGGGACGTCCCTCCGCTACCAGCCCTCATCCTTATGATGCCTCTTCTTCTTCTGGCTCTAACTTCAGCACCAAGAATCCCAGCCTAAAAAAACTATTATTGGAGAGACAGCAATCCCTCTTACTTGCCCATCCAGGCCGAACTAATATCCCTGCTGATTTATTATTTGCTTCGGGTAGTGGACTCGACCCAGAGATTTCTCCGGAGGCCGCACGCTTTCAGGCTTTAAGAGTAGCGGCAGCGCGTGGTTTGCAGGAAGAACAAGTGCTGAAGCTGATCGATGAGACAACTGCAGAGAGACAGCTGCAAGTGATGGGGGAGCGGCGAGTGAATGTTTTACGCTTAAATCTAGCGCTCGACGCCATTCGTTAGGGAGAGAATTTTATGCGCTATAGTTTTTATGTAGTTTTTCTACTCTTGTCTACTGCAGTACATGCAGCAGAATTTCCTACGGAACAGGATAAGGCAGCTCCTTGCCGTCCTACCGTATCTTGCACAGCGGATATGGCGAGTCCGGGTATCACAGAATTAGAGGCGGGTTATCTCTACCGCTCAGAAGGTAGTGCTGGTAACCAAAGCTCGATTCCTTTTTTAGTGAAATTCACTAACGCCAGCTGGTCACAGATTCAAGTGGGGAGTAATGGCTATACGAGTTCTCACGGTAGTAGCACGGCACAATACTTTGATGATGCTCAAGTGGGCTGGAAAGTGCATTTCTTAGATCAAGCAGAGAGTCGTCCTTCTATTTCCTTTTCTTTAGCGGGGAATTTTCCTACAGCACAGAATCAAAGTGGTTATATTCGTGCGTACGAGGCACTTTCTACTCTCTATGTTTCTAAGGATTTTGGCGTGATCCATGCGGATTTCAATGTGGGCTGGAATCTTTTGCATCTCGGAAGTGGTGAACTCAACCAAGGATTTGCCGCTTTGGCGTTAAGTTATAGCCTCTCTGCTCGCTGGGGTGTGGCGCTCGAATCCTATTATTTTTCTCCCGCCGATCCGGTGAGCTCCCGAGATGCAGGCCTACGCTCCGCTTTTTCTTACGCCTTTCATCCTTGGCTAATCGGCGATTTCGGCGGCGATGTTGGCTATATTCCTAGTGTGCGCAGCTATAGTTTATTCGCAGGACTCACTATCGTGCCGGCTGTACTTTGGCGATAGCTTAGCTCCAGAAGAGAGAATAATTACGAGTTAATTTTTTTAACTAGCTTTATTCTTATTTATATCAACTTTGCAATACGTCCGTACAATCGCTAACAGCACATCAATATAAAATGGCTTTTTAAGAAATCCATTGCATCGGCTTCAATAGACGAGCGTTTCTGGTCTAAAATCCTGGGGACGGATTAAACACATCCCCGGGCATTTCGCATATACGCCACCCGCATGGATAGCTAGTGAGACGGCTTCGTGTAAATGGGGATAATTAGATTCATTAGCCATTTGTACTCCATCGACCGACCATGTTAGGGTTTCTATAACGGTAACGGAAATTCCTCCATGAACCCTGCGGCCAATTTTTCAGATGTCATAATATGTGACGACCACTATGTGAGCGCATTAGGAATTGCAGCATTACTTCGCGATTTTTCTCAGAACCCATTACAAATTCGCATGGCATCCACGGGAAAAATGGCTTTAAATTTTTTGGCCGAAAAAAATCCCGACCTTATCACGGTGGATTTAGACCTACCCGACATGTCCGGGCTTGAAGTAATCAAAAAAGTTCGAGCACACTCTCCCAAGTCTTTAGTAATTGTCTTAACGGGAATGAGTGAGCCACAAACACTTCAACAAGCTCACAATTTCAAAGTGAGTGGAATTTTGAGAAAAATTAATACGGGCCACAATTTAAATGAAGCGCTTCAGTTTCTAAAAATGAATCAAGATAAAACCTATCTAGACTCTTCCGTGGAAAGCATTTTGCGCATGTCTACAGACCAAGCATTAACGCCACGAGAACACGAGGTAATGGAACTGATGCGTCAAGGTTTCACGAGCGATAAAATTGCCGAGAAAATGAAATGCGCTGTAACCACGATAAAAACTTACCGCGCTCGCATTATGAACAAGAGCGGCGCAAGAAATTCTGCCGAGATGATGGCCTGGTATTTAAAGGGGAACAGAAAATAAGACTTCGGTACCTTTACCGAGATTTGAGTTTATCTGAAAGTGTCCGTGGTGGAGCGAAATAAAGTGTCGCGCAATCATGAGGCCGATTCCTGATCCATGAGTCTTAGAAACCCCCGCCAACAAAAATTCTTTAGAAGATTCTCGGATAGTATCTAATTGAGCGCTATCGAGTCCGCAGCCTTCATCTCGAACTCTAATTTCCGCATTTCCTCGATTAATCGACAAGTTTACAAAAATTGTTTTTCCTTTTGGCGTCGCTCGCACGGAATTGGATAGAATATTTCTAAACACAGACGCCAGCATTTCTGAATCGCCTTCCCCTAGAACAGGGTTCTGAGTAGAAGAAAAAATAACTTCTACGCCTTTGATCGTGAGACGACTCTGCATATGCTCTATCGTTTCTTGCAACAAGAGATTCCACTCAAACGATTTGGGGTGAGGTCGAAACTGCATACCTTGGCTTTTTACCCAATTGGTCACGTTACTCACAAGCTCCTGAGAAGCTTGAGCAGAACTAGAAAGAAGCTCAAATTGTTCGCGATACTCAAGGCCTGCGTTCTTTTGTAAAGTCTGTGTAATGAGAACTTGGCTATCCACAAAGCCCATTAAATCGTGAGCAAACAGTGCGAGTAGTCGAGCTCTAAATTCTAAGCCAGCGTTTAGGCGAGACTCCTCATCTTTTTGACTTCCGATATCGCGAAAGAAAATAACAGTGCCGGGGGATCCTTCCACATCTTCACTAATTTTTTCGAGCACCAAATGGAAATGATGTGAGACTTGAGTAACACCCTTTAGCACCAGCTCTCCCGGCAAGAGAGGAACCGCTGGCAAGATTTTTTCGATTGGCTGACCTAAGAAATTTTCGGGTAATCCAAAAAAACTAACAGCACGGTCACTCGCACCCATAAGATGGTTGCGGTCGTCGATCACCAAAACAGGGTCGGGAAATTTTTGAAAAATTTTTAGCATCGCTAAGGGCACAATGCTCAATAGTCGATGTCGTACCACAGTATACAGAATTCCAATTTGAGTGATAAGAATCGATGAGCTATCCGAAAAAATCCATTCCAATTCTTGCGACCTTAAGAAAACAAATAGGACCATGGCAAACCCGAAACCAGCATTTAATGTCAAAATCTGGCGTCTTCGATACCCTCGCTCTTTTACAAAAATAACTGCGCTGAGCACATAGGAGCCAAGCATCAATACCATCGACCAAAGGAAAAAAGGTCCGTACCAATGCCCCAGCTTAAACTGAACCGCAGAAATACCGTGGTAGCTGAAAGGCTGATAATCAGTGAAGAGCAAATGACGTGTGGCCGGATACAGGGCGAGAAAAAAATTCACAACAGTGGGCGCAAGTACGATAACCATCACCCACTTTTTATGAAGCCAATTCCAACGATCAAAAATGGCACTAATTAGATAAAGCCAACTGGGTGGCACGAAAACCATGCCTAGAACCCGCCAGTAAAAAAACGCAACTTTCTCGTCAAAAGAATCGGCGATAAAAGTTCCCATCGTGCAGAAAGAAGCAACGAGGAAACAAGCCGACAGCACTAGCAGCCAGCGCACTGACCGCAAACTCCGTAGGCGCACTGCGTGAACAATAGCCAATATCGTCAAAACTACCGTGGCTAGGTTTACGAGAATAACAAAAATCGCGAGGCCCATATACTGACAGGTACCAGATATGGCAAAGAAACGTGAGATTTTTTAGTTTGTCATCCTTAAGCAGGACACCGGGATCCTAAAAGAGATGCTGTAATAAAGAAATTGAGGGCTTCTCCCTCAGTAAGGGAGCCAGCGGTGATCTTCAATAGAAAAAAAATCCTCGGTCTAAGCCTGATTTTGGCGATGTTCTCGTCGCCGGCTTTCGCTGAGCCAAGCGCCGGCACAACCATTTATGCTTCTGCAGGGATCAAAGGCGACTACGGCTCTGCCTACTCCAAGGATAAAGTCGCTGTAGTATCGCGAACCCTATATGTACCAGCGCTCGACGGCGTTTTGGGATTGCGTCTCTCTAAATATTTTATTGTCGGCGCGGGCTTAGAGTATGCTTTCTGGCGTCAACAAACCGATCCCGACTCTATCAAAGGCTCCAATATACAAGGTACCATGCTGAACGTAACACCTACGGTTGGTGTTCAATATGGCGGCTTTCGTTTTCTCGTTCGTTATCTTCCGCTCGTAGCCAAATACAATCTCGATAAACCCAATGCGGCTGGGCAAAATGAAGCGTATAAAGACGCCAATATCTTGAACCTGCAAATGCAGTTTCAGATGGCGGGTAGTTCTTCCTACTTTGGTTTTGAATTTTCTAAAGACGAATTCAAAAAAATTTCCATCAATGGCACCGACACTACTTTATCAGACTCTAGCCGTGCAGAATTTCAATCTTTTGGGGTGACCTATGGCTTTGCATACTAAAAAAATATTAGGAAGATTGGGATTCATGGCTGCGGCAATTCTTCTCTTGGTTTCTTGTGGCAGAAATAAAGGGTATGCCCCAAGCGCAGGTACTTCAAGCGCAGGCACTTGCCCATCCTTCCTAAATGGCAATTTTGCTTTGCCGGCACTTTCTAATAACAGTCTTGGAGTTACTGGCGATATTACAGACTGGATCGTCGGCGGCACTTCCTTTCTCACAGGCGTAGCCAACGGAAATAGGTGTTTCCCATCCTTACCTGCAGGCACACAGTGTGCTGTTTTTGAGGATTCGGGTAGTGAACATACTTCTACGCTGAGCCAAACTCTGACCGGACTTACGGTCGGCAAAAGTTATAGCATCACCTTCGCTATTAGTAGTATTAATGGAACATCGACATTCAGTCTGAGTGCCGGGGGCGTCAGTATCAGTAGTGGCACTGCCCCATCGTCTTATCTTTCCGTTACGTCGTCTCCCTTTACTGCTTCAGCGACGACTGCATCAGTGCTATTTACTATAGATATTGTGTCAAATTTTGAGAATGGAAGCATAACAGGCGTGACTCTAAATTGTCTATGAGCAGATAATATCGGCCAAAAGGATCAAGAGAGTTGGCCCATGCAGGCCAGCTGCTATGCTTCTTGTTTACCAGCACTCTGCACTCCAACTAGCGAAATTCTAGTACCTTATCTTTTTCGGTGTTCAGCAAGGAGTCGCGTATCGTCCACTTTTCCGCCACGGATTTTGCGGACGGATTTCACGGACGGATTTCACTTGTAATTAATATCTGCGCTGGTCAATCAAGCCCGCTCAACAAAAGCGGGCTTTTTTTCGTTAAAATTCCGAGCACGCGGAATATCACGGGGACACTTTTTTTGTCCGCCTTGATGAACGTGCCTTCCTGACCACGGAGACAAAAAAATAAATCCGCGATCTACTGCCCTGTCAGCATATGCGAAAATTTTCCATAACTCATTATCTCGTGATGCTCCGCTGCTTTGCCCATCATCACTAGCGTGCGAGTAGCACGAAAGTAGCACAGCCGTTGAAATGCTCTGAAATGGGCCGAAATAATCGGCCCTTGTCTCTTTTGCTACCGACGGGTTTTCAACTACTTATGTTTGTTTTGACTTTTTTGCGCGGTGTGACTTTGTGACCAGAAAAATGGCGGAGAGGGTGGGATGGCTGCGGGCAATCCTTGCCCTTGTCCTTCGGATTCGCATACGCTCACGCAAATCTAGCTTCATGCTAGATTTGCCGAACCCAACGTGTTTCTCTTGTACCAACCCTGCGCGCGAGTCCTAATTCCCAATTTTACATTCTGGCTAGGCGTGCGACGACGACCGACCAAAATGGGCTCAAATGCCCATTGCGGGAGAGAGGAGAAAGCACAACAACGCCAGAAGGAAAATTCGGAATTAGGTTTGGCGGAGAGGGTGGGATTCGAACCCACGGACGGCGTAAACCATCACTTGATTTCGAATCAAGCTCCTTCGGCCACTCAGACACCTCTCCGCGTGCCATATTTATTCCATGAATTAGTCGAGTGCGCAAGCACAGCTGATTTGATAGAGAATTCCGTCAGTACTCGTCCACTGGGTGAGGCCGGAAACGGCAGTGGCGCTATAGTAGGGATCTTCTTGCAAGGTGATCTTGTTGCCACTGGAATGAAAGTCGCAACCCACATAGGGGAGCCCTGCTCCGCAGTCTTCTCCCGCAGAATTGAACCAGTGATTGGGATTTTTGGAGCCACAGCCGGCGAGCCATAAACACAGAGCAGCAGTGGAGAGGATCCTGTACATGCTTCGAAGCTAGCAATCTTGAAATTCTTTGTCTATGGGAAATTGCCTGTTATTATACGGCGCATAAGAAGAGGTATCGCTGTGAGCAATGTTGATCCAGATCGACCGTCCACTTGGAAGAGCTATAGAAATGGCCTGTGTGATACATGCCGTGCGAGCTGTTGCATGTTGCCAGTAGAAGTAAAAATCGAAGATTTAATCCGCCTGGAGTTGGTTACGGCAGACGAAGCCATCGGTTCTCACAAAAAAATTGCGAAGCGCTTGCAGCGAGAAGGCATCGTGAAAAGCTATCGAACGTCTTCCGGACTTTTTATGCTCGAGCAGAATGAAGGGCGCGACTGCTATTTTTTGGATAAGAAAACCAGGCTTTGCTCTGTATACGAGAAGCGTCCGGGAGTGTGCCGAGAATTTCCAAAAACAATCGGACCACGCCCAGGCTTCTGCCCCTATATCCCTCAGGCTCCGAAGCGTCCACTGCGGTAGAAAATCTCTAAGAGTTGATCTTTTTCCTTAAAGCGTTGCATCACCCATTCATTTCGTTCTTTATCGCCAGCGGGGAGCGAGGCTGAGGAGAATCTGCGTACATGGAGATGCACGCGTCGCACATTGGAATAGAAGTAGCTACCAAGGGTTGGCACGCGATCTTCGTAGCCGATGGTGAGATCGTAAACGGCATCGTAGAGGCCCGAGAGGCCTTCCAGGGTGGCTGCGAAACCTTTGCTGCGGGGGAGCATCACATGCTTCAGGGGGCTCAGCCCATTTTTGCGGGCATATTCTTGGCTCTTCAAAATCTTGGCGGGCTTTGCGCGCGTGCCTTCTAGAAAAGAGACGAGCCAAAAGGGTATGCGTTCCTCGCGGTAGCGGCTAAATACCTTCAAAATATTTTCTTTATCAGAATTCCAGTTGCGCTTCACGAAGAGGCAATCCAAAAAAAGCATGCCCCAACCAATCCCTGGGATAAATTTAAGAGGGTATTTTGCAAACCACTTCACATTCGCGATGCTGCCTTGCTGGCGCGCGAGATGGAGGATCACGAGGATATCTGGCATCTCTTGGTGGTTCGCGATGATGAGTGCTTGCTCGGGAGTGGGGAGATGGTCTCCCGTGATCACTACTTCAATGCCACATAGATTCGTGGCGCAGATATCGCAGAGGCTCCACCACAGGTACACCACCAGTGTATTGATCTTACGCACGAGTTTTTTCGAAATCGGGTAAAAGAGCAAACTCAGCATTTGTACCAGGTTGCCGAGCAACGCGGTAACGAGCAAAAGCACGATAGAAATGGAGCCAAGTAGGAAGCGCATGGGAGTAGCTTAAGAAAAAACGGAGCAATTCACGAGTAAAAGTTTTATAATGTGAGGCATCATGAGAGTTGCAACTATCGATCTTGGCACTAATTCCGTCCGTTTTGACGTGCATTTCCTAAATCAGCAGGGAAAAACCAAGCTCTTGCACCGAGAAAAACTCATGATTCGTTTGGGGCAGGGGGTTTTCCTGCGCGGACGTATGGATCGCAGCGCTATGGATCGCGCTCTGCACGCCTTCCATCGCTTCAAGCGCATCGCCGATGAATTGCATGTGGAGCGAGTGGTGGCCTTCGGCACAAGTGCGCTTCGCGAGGCCAAAGATAGCGAAGTGCTTCTGAGATTATTAAAAGATAATACGGGCATCGAAGTACGGATCATCACGGGTGCGGAAGAAGCGCGCCTGATTGCGCAAGGGATTTTGGAAAATGAAAAAATCACCGCGCGGCGCTTTGCCCTTGTGGATATTGGCGGCGGCAGCACGGAGATCAGTGTGGGGCGCGGCAAAGAAATTCTGCACGCCGAAAGTTTTCAGCTCGGCACGGCCCGCCTCCAACAGCTTTTTTTAAAGCGGAGTCCGCCAAAGGAGCTCTCCTTTATTCGTTTGCAAGAGTATATCCAAAATACTTTGGCGGAGAAGATGGTGTTTGAGCATTGGCCGAAGGTGGATGTGCTGGTGGGTTCGAGCGGCACGATTCGCGCTGTGGCGAGGATTTTGAAAAAGCAAATGCGGGCCTTTACGCTGGAAAATGTGAGCAAGCTGGTAAATGAGATGCGCTCTATGAACACGACTCAGCTCATCGATATTCCCGGCATGGAAGCCAAGCGCGTAGATATGATCTTGGCTGGCACAGTCTTGCTCGAGGAAATTTTGCGCTCTCTAGGAGCCAAAAAAATCATGCTCACAGAATATTCTCTGCGCGATGGTATTTTAGAAGAGGAAATGAGTCTTGCGCGCCAGCATAAAACCTCCATGATCGAATTGCACTGGGATGAATTGCACCAAAAAGCGTCGCGCTTTGGTGCTAATCCTATGCACTTGCAAACGATGACAAAGCTTGCCGATACCTTATTCTCGAGGCTCTCAAGGCTACATAAGCTGGAACCAGAGTGGAGAATTTATTTATTGTCCACGGTGATATTGCGGAATACGGGGCAGGTGATTGGTCTCGCGAACCAAGAGCGGCACAGTTATTATATTGTGAAAAATTCTGATTTTCCTGCGATGCAAAACTGGGAGCATGAATTTGTGGCTCATCTTTGCTTGCATCACGGCACAGCGAAAATTGCCGCCAAGGATTTGGCTTTTCTAGGGAAAGATAAAAAGCGCAAAGCTGCATTCTTAAAAATTTGCGCGATTGTGCGTGTGCTTGATGCTCTCGACCTTGGGCCGCAAACAAAGTTGCGTTTGCAAAAAGTGCAAGTAACAGCGCAAGCCGTTAAACTTTCGATCGCCGGAAAATCCGCCGCAGGAATTGAATCCATGTTTCTAGAGCGAAAAAAGAAATTATTTGAAGCGGTGTTTAAGCGAAAGCTAGAGATCATCCGGGTTTAGCTTGGTCTCCATTATTTATAGATAGTTCTTTTCCGTAGATGCCTGAAACTCTGTAGCGTTTATTTTAAAGATTAAGCCAGATCCCTCCGATGCGCTTCAAACGAAAATAAATTTCGTTTAATAAAGCCCAAGGAGGGCGCATGAAGACTGCATCAATAGTAAAAAATCTAATTCTGCTTACCTTATTTTCGGTAAGCCTAATGGCAAAGGCAGAAAGTAACTCAGATCCATTCAAAGCCGTTTATGGCAAAAAAGACTATGGACGCCCACACGCAACGGGGTTTGTTCGCTCTAATCGTCTAGAATCTTTTTATTCGAAGGCGCCTCGCAAAGCTTTCACGGATACTGATGCAGCGGTACCGGGTCACTTTTCCATGAAAAGAAAAGCTGGTCCAGTGGAGGATCAAGGGCAGTGCGGTAGTTGCTGGGATTTTGCGCTCACTTCAACCCTTCGTGGCACTTGGATCAGCGCGGGCAAAGACCCTGGCAGACTCTCCTTTAATTATTTGCTCAATTGCGCGAAAGAAATGCAAGGCTGCGAAGGCGGAGATTTCACTGCCGCTGATTATTTCATTCACCCAAAGGGTGCGCCAGCCTATGGCACTGATGGTGGCTATAGTGCCTATCAAGGTGCTTGCAAAGCGGAACCAGCGGTTGCCAGCGCGGTAACTTACCATATGCTTGGGGATTCGAAAACTGGCCCATCCTTTAAAGATATTGCCTATGTGGTGGGTGTATTGCATCGCCCAGTTTCTGTGGATCTTGCCGTAGATGATGAGTGGCAGAAATATTCTTGGGGTGTATACGGAAATTGTAGCGATAATAATGGCAACGATGTGAACCACATGGTGGTGATCGAAGGCTATGATTGTGAGAAGAGTGTGGACGCACAAGGTAACTGCGTGTTCGATCAAAATGGCAATCTCCCAAACGCCTCTGGTAGCTGGGTGATTCGTAATTCGTGGGGCGATGGCTGGGGTGATTCTGGCTATATCCGCATGAAGGCCACAAACTATGAGGGCAAGCGCTGCGATGCTGTGGCAACGGATGCGCTCTATTTTGATATCGCTAACTAATTTTTGATTTGCCGTATGGAGAGGGAGGCTTCTAAAAGAGTCTCCCTTTTTATTTTAGTTCTTCTCTACTACGCAAACGAGATTGCGAGAGTCGGCAGGCTTAAAGGAATCATCGAGATCTCTATAGAGACCGTGCACAGTGGCGCCAAGGCGAAGATCGCCGCTACTCACAGAAAGAATCAAATCACGGTAGTTATCATCGTCGCCATCGAGCAAACGAAGCGTATCGTTCCTATAGGTGCCGCGGGAACAGCTGCAGTTAGAAAGACCATCATCACCTTGCGCATTCGCCACGCTGATCACTGTAGTGCCGTTAGGATCCTTTGCTGCCGTAATCGTGAGGGGGAAGAAGCCAGCATCGTTTGCTTGAACATCCTGGGGGCTGCACACTAGCTTCTTGCCTTGTAAGCTTGCGGCCAGCTGAAGCGCACTAGGGCCTTTTACGCTTGTTTCTGCTGGGCCTGCGAAAGCAGATAGGGAACAAAGGCTAAGGGCTACTAGTAGAATACTTTTTTTCATGGAAACTCCCCGTTGAACAGTTAGGGACCTTTTAATTGATTTAACGCATGTTGTCAATAAATGAGCCGCCAGATCCCGGAATATTCCTAAACTGGCGGCACGTTATTCACTCGTGACAAACGCGAGGATCATTGTTCTCTGGTTGTGTGAGATCACAAACTATTGCGGTTTTTGGATCGCAGGTTTCGCCTTCGAAAGTAACTTGATAGGTATGGGCCCCGTCCTCCACGTTGCCGATTCCCACGGTTACTTCAAAAGTATCCTTGGTTAGTTGCTTTTCACGAGTGCGAATGGGGTCGTTTCCATACACATTTTTGGCAGCCCAGAGGGCAGCGCTGGCGCAGGTGGCATGGGCTTGTGTGCTGGAAAGAGCAGAAATCACAGTTAGAATCATACATAATTTTTTCATCGTAATTTTCCTTCGTTTTTAAGCTTAGTTAACGCGGGAACAAGAATCGAAGTAAGCGGCCATGCCACCATCTTCTTCCGTGCCCTGAAGCACAGCGCCGCCTGCTTTTGCGCGCTTATTATCAAGCATGGGCTTTTGAATCAAAATATCGTTCCAACCGCTGTTGTTGCCAGACACTGCATTGAAGCGATAGTAGCCGGCGTATTTCGCGGATGGCCGGTAGTTGACGTCTAGTTGTGTTTCCATGCCAAAGCCGAAAGTGGTGCCGTTATCTTCGGTAACGGTTAATGTATCACCATCCAAGCTCAGTGTGATTTGAGCGGGCACAAGTGCGCCGCTTTCGTTGAAAGATTTACCGCGGCAGGTGAATTGTTCGCTTGCGAAAGCAGAGCTGGATACAAGGGCTAAGGCGAGGGCGAGGGTGGATTTTAGCTTTTTCATTGAGATATCTCCTAGTTGTTATTGTTAAAGTGAGGCACTTATAGAGAAAAGCTAACGCTTTGCATAGTAATGTATTATTATATTTATGATTACTATGGTAATCAATTGAAATGCACTCTAAGGATGTTCACCTACTTCATGCCTTCCTCGTTTTTGCCCAGTCGGAAAATATTTACGAGGCAGCTCAGCGCCTTGGGATCTCTCAGCCCATGCTCTCTGTCTACTTGCGTGAGTTTGAGGCCAACATGCCGCAAAATGTGTTTCAAATGGTGGGGCGAAAAAAGGAACTCACCAGCTATGGTAGGAAGCTACATGTATCGCTACGGCACCGCTTTGAAGGATTGAGTGAAAAAATTGCGAGTCTTGCCCTAGAGTTTCAAAGCGAAGAAGAGGCCCAACTAAAGATAGCTGGGTATCGAAGTTTACTGCGCAGAATCGCCTTGAACACGAAATTTAAGGGTAGTGTGGATTTCCTAAGCGATAGTGAAGAGCTTGCCGTGGATTGGCTGATCGAAGGAAAGGCAGACTTAGCGATTTCGAGAGTGGTGCCAAATACGCATGAGCTGGTGGCGAAGAAAGCCTTTGCGGATGAGCTTGTGCTCGTGTTTCCGAAAAAATGGACGGTGCCTTCCCATAGTTTAAGTAAAGAAACTTGTGCCTTTTTTGCGAAGCGAGCGTTTTTTGCCTATGAGCGCGAGCGAACCTTTTTGGATCGAGTGTTCATTGGTGCATACCAAGAATTTCAGATGAAGCCCTCTCGTACATTTTCCGACTGGCCTGTGATCTTCGAAATGCTCGCCGAAGGAAAAGGTTGGAGCGTGGCACCAGATTCTTATCTCAGTGACAACGATAGCCTCACGTTTATCCGTTTGCAGAAGGATCCGCGCAATACAACTTTGTTCTATATTCTCAGCCGAAAATCAGATCAAAAAATTCCTTGGTTGAAAACAACGATTCAAGAGATTCAAGATATTTTTCAGAACTAATTCTTAAGCAAGGGCGCGTACTTTTCTTTTTTCTACAATCTTCTCCGCAATGCGAATTCCATCGCAGGCAGCGCTCGTTATTCCGCCCGCATAGCCAGCCCCTTCGCCCGCTGGGAAGAGACCTTTGTGCGAAACGCTTTCTAGTGTTTCCTCATGGCGCGTAACGCGCACAGGGCAACTCGTGCGCGATTCCACGCCGTAGAGCTGAGCTTCGGGAGAAAGAAAGCCTTCCATATTGCGCTCGAAACGTCGCAAGCCTTCCATCAAATAACTACGCATAAATCCGGGTAACAATTGATCAAGGCGTGTGGGCACTGTACCGGAGGGGCAGGAGCCTTTACTTACGCTCCCTGTTTTTCCAGCTAAGAAATCCAAAAGTTTTTGTGCGGGTAATTCCTTCGTGCCACCCGCGGATTGCACGGCTTGGAAGGAATCTGTCTCTAATTTGCGACGTAATTTCAAGCCGCCCAAGAGATCATCGCCAAAGTGAGTTTTATGATCGATGGAGATCACCATGGCCGCATTTGCGAAGGGTGAGTTGCGATGGTAGTTACTCATGCCGTTGCACACGAGCGCATCCTTTTCTGTGCCACTAGAGAGCACATAGCCACCGGGACACATACAAAAACTATACACTCCCACGTTGGTGCGCGGATCGTGATGGGCCAATCGATAGTTCGCGCTGCCAAGCTTCGGGTGTTCGGCAGCATCGCGATACTGAATTTGATTGATGAGCTTTTGTGGATGCTCAATGCGAAGGCCCATGGCGAAGGATTTTCCTTCTAAAAATATGCCTTGGTGCTCCAGGTGACGGAGCATGTCTTCCGCAGAGTGGCCCGTAGCAAGGATCACAGAATCAGAGTGGATTTTATCGCCTTGTTCGGTTTTTACTCCCACCACGCACTTTCCTTCCACGAGGAGTTCCGTTACTTGCGTATTGAAGCGAATCTCACAGCCATTTTCCATCAGGAATGCCCGCATGAGGGGAATTACGCGACGAATTCGATCACTGCCCACATGAGGATTATTGAGCCACTGAATTTCTTCCGGTGCCCCAAACTGCACTAGGCGATTCATCACATAAGGAATATGAGGAGATTTGATCCGCGTGATAAGTTTGCCGTCAGAATAAAGGCCAGCTCCGCCTTCGCCATAGCAAACATTATTGCGGGGATCGAGCTCTCCGTGGCGCCAAAATTTACTAATGCCCTTGATTCGTTCCACAGAATTCGAGCCACGCTCAAGCAGCAAGCAGGGCACGCCTCGCTCCACGAGGCGGAGGGCTGCGAAGAGACCCGCAGGGCCAGAGCCTACGATAATGGGGCGGGGGTCACTTTTTTTCGGCGTAATCTTTTCGAGCGAGAATTTCTCCACCGTTAGTTCTTCGCCCTTTTCTCCAATTTCAATGGAATACACAAAATGGGGAGAGTGACGCTGACGAGCGTCTACACTTTGGCGCAGAATTCGCCATGGACCATGATCTGGATGCATCCACGCGAGATGTTCTTCTAGGTCATCATCGAGGGGCACTTTTATGTCGTTGAGTATTTTTGACACAGCACCCCTATATCATAGGTGAGGTCAAAATTCGTACCGCTTTAGTCGAGGGATTTCCAAAGTCGATCAATTTCCCCTTGGCTCAAGTTTTCGAGGCCTAGGGAGCTTTCTGTGATCGTATCAGACTTCTGTTTTTTCACTCCGCGCATCATCATGCACATATGGCAGCCTGTCACGCGAACCGCTACTGCTCTTGGCTGCACTACTTGGCTAATCGCCTCGGCAATCTGATTTGTGAGGCGCTCCTGCACTTGCAGTCGCTTCGAAAATACATCTACCAGGCGAGGAATTTTGGAGAGGCCAAGAATTTTTTTGGCAGGATAATAGGCCACACTCGCTTCGCCCCAGAAGGGAAGCATGTGGTGTTCGCACAGACTATGAAATTCCACTTTTCTCACGCTCACGAGTCCGCGGCCCTCAGCGGGGAAAACCCCGTTGCCCACTGCTTCTTCGGCGGTGAGTGCATAGCCCGAGCATAGCTCCTGAATGGCCTTCGCAAATCTTTGCGGAGTGCGCTGGAGGCCATCCCGTTTCCCATTTTCCCCAATCGCGTGAATGATTAGCTCTGCAGCAAGCACGGCAGGGGCTTTCTTGGTAGAGGTTTTAGGTTCGGAAGCTTTTGCAGACATATATTTTGCTCTCATGGGGCTCCTTGCATTCCTTAGCTAGTACACACACTAATTTATTGCACAATAGTTGAACAATAGCTATATTGTGCAAAAGCTGTGCAGTAATTCTCGCTAAGCCGAGGTTTTTCCAATGGAAAGTTTGAATGTTCGAGCCCTTGTTCGGCTCTTAGGTATCAATGAAAATACCCTCCGCGCATGGGAGCGGCGTTATGGTGCCGTTTCTCCTAAGCGTGATGGGGATGGTCGCAGGCTTTATTCCAGTAAAGATGTGCAGCGACTCAAACTCCTTAGCTCCCTGGTGCAGGAGGGGCATTCGATCGGTCGAATTGCAAAGCTGAAAACATCGTCGCTGGAAAAAATGGCAGCGCCGAAATCAGAAACTCTGCCGCTTGAATCCGCGGTGGATTCTGATTACTTGGCCCAAATTATTTCTGCACTAGATGATTTTCGCCTCGATCGATTGCATGAAACTCTGCAGCGCGCTCGCTTTCAAATGAGCCCGAAAGAAACCATCTTCCAGCTCATTATTCCGCTGCTTCAAAGAGTGGGGAGTTTGGTTTTACAAAATAAACTCTCGATCACCCAAGAGCATTTACTCTCTGCGCTTTTGCGCGATTACCTCGGTGTGCTTCACCAATCCCTCTCTCCCTATAGTTATGTTTCCCGAAAAAAGGCAAAGAACGTGATGCTCTCCACCCGTGAAGGGGATATGCACGAGTTCGGTATTTTGTTGGCCGCCATTCTCTGTAATCTTCATGAGTATAAGTGTTATTACCTCGGCCCCAATATGCCGGTAAGAGATTTGCTGGATGCGTGTGCGCAGTTTAAGGCGGATTATTTGGTGGTAAGCCTCTCCAGCCTACCGAGAGAAAGGGAGCTGATCACATCTGAAAAATTTTTGGGTTCGATTGAGGATGAATTGCCGAAGAGCACAAAGATTTTTGTGGGTGGAAATGATTCTTTTACGGTTAGTAGAAAAAAATGGAGTAGGGACATTATTTTTTTAAGTCACCTGCGAGACTTTGACGACTATTTAGCGCAACATAGTTAAATGAGTGAACTTCGACCCCGTATCGGACTATTTTCCGCCTGCATGATCGTGATGGGTTCCATCATTGGATCAGGAATTTTTAAAAAAGTAGCTCCGATGACGCTGAAGCTACAATCGGAAAAATGGGTGCTACTCTGCTGGCTCGTGGCCGGTATTGTTACTCTTTTTGCCACCTTAACCTATGCGGAAGTGGCGAGTCGCACGGCTCAAACTGGCGGTCTATATTCATATCTCAGGGAGATGTATGGCAAGTGGGTGAGCTATTTGTATGGTTGGTCTTGCTTTTCCATCATTCAAACAGCTTCGATCGCTTCGATTGCCTATGTGTTCGCTGAATCTGTGCTGGGTGTTTTCCCCAATCTTTCGCTTGTGCTTTCCGTAAAACTGATCGCTATTTTTTCTATTCTTTTGCTATCGTTTATTAATTTTCTTGGCGTTATCTTCGGTGCCTTGGTGGAAAATATTTTCACCGTTTTAAAAATACTGGGAATAATCTTGGTGATTATTTTAGGTTTTCATTCTTCCCTGCCGCCAGAGCCAGTGGAAGTGGTGAAGAATAGCTTACCATTCACAGGCGGGGCGCTCGTGCCTGCGCTGTTTAGCGCGATGCTAGGCGCATTTTGGGCCTATGATGGCTTTAATAATGTGGGATTTCTCGGTGGCGAAGTTATTCAGCCTCGGAAAAATATTCCCCTGGCTCTAGTGCTCGGAGTGATCGCAGTTTTAGTGATCTATTTGCTGGTGAATTTGGCTTATTTTCATGCGTTCTCTGTGAAGGAAATTTCTACCGTGGCCAATCAAAAAGGGCTCATTTTTGCGGTGGAAATGGTGAAGCGAATTTACGGCAATGGGTGGGCGAAAATTATTTCTCTACTGCTGATGGCGTCTACCTTTGGTGCCACCAATTCTTCGATCTTGGCCTCTTCCCGAATTTATTACGCGATGGCAAAAGATAAAGTGTTTTTTTCGATTTTTCAGCGTGTGCATCCGCGCTTTGGCACTCCCTCCGTAGCCTTACTTGCGCAGGCTATTTGGGCTTCGCTCTTGGTACTCCTCGGTAGCTTTGATGAGCTCACAGATATGCTCATTTTTGCTTCCTTTGCCTTTTATGGGCTTGGCGCCTTTGGATTATTTCGTTTGAGGAAAACGAGCCAATCCGCATTTACAGTTCCCAGCTGGATACCCTTAAGTTATGGCTTTTTTTGCTTCTTACTCGTATTTGTAAATATTTGGGAAGCGCCTAAGCAAGCTTTGGTTGGCGCAATTTTAGTCTTTTCTGGATTGCCCTTGGTTTGGCTGATTAGCCGCTCTTACTTTGCTTCTGTAGCTCAGGAAAGCACTGGTAAATAGCTGATCGCGGAATCGTTACTTTTGGGATTTGGAGATGAATTTCTTCAAATGTATTCGGGATTGGCTTTCCATGCATCAAATCCTTTAAATAGGGGATTGCCATTTGAGCATCAGAGTTCGCGATCATCGCCCTTTCTAGCTCAGCAATTTTTTTAAAATTCATGGATTGAAGCAGGTGAAAAAATGCGCGTAGAAAATTTTCATTGCTACCATCGGGGTAGCGAACGCGCTCCGGCATCACAATCACTTTTCCATCCTCTACATAGAAATCGAGAAATTTGATGGTATTTACATGCAGCGCTTTATCGAGCCCGATTTTATAGAGCAAGGGCTTAAGTATTGATTTGTATTTTTGTAGAAGCGGTAAGCGCTTAAGCTTTTGAGTGGCCACCTTTTTATCATTACTCCAGAGAGCGTAAGTTACGGATAATTTTTCCGGATAGAACACGATATGAGGAGTATCAATATCCACAAACTCGATATTCCCTTGAGGGTTCTTATACATTTTTTCGAGCTGCATTCTGGTTTGAAGCGTGTTCGAATCAATTTCAAAACCAGCCCGAAATAGCACAGATTCATAGCCTGGCCCGAAGGCAGAGAGGGAGGTTAGCAGTAAATTCCCATGATGGTGAATGCTCTGGTGGGAGATATCGGTGTTGCCATCAGGGCGTGGCAGCCAACAGTGGGCAATCAAATGGCAGTCTGGATTTTTGGCCAAATCAAAGGCAATCACCGGGTTAATTCTTTTTTGTTTAAAAAAATCTGGCTTACGAACGGCCTCTAGGATGAGTTCCTCGAATAATTCCTGATCTCCCGCGAGGGGTTTCAGCAGGGACTGTGCTTTCTCGTGGGCAATTCTATAGGGGTGATCGGCAAAGAGGGAAAATAAATTTCCACGAAGCTCGCTCAATCTGCTCATTGCTTTGATCCTGCGGAAAGGCTTGCGCTCTTCTCCTTATGAAGAAGGATATAGTTGGCATCCGCAAATTCCGCCGCGCTATAGGGAACTAGCTGTTCATTCTCATAGCGGAAAATCTCGTAGCCAATTTCTGTGATGAAGTTGCGTAAATCCGCCTCTTCCAGCTTAAATCCGCGTAAGAAAAAGGGGCAAATTTCGATCAGCACAATGGGTTTATGCTGAGCGAGGAGTTTTCGCATCCCTTGAAGCGCGAATAACTCTGCTCCTTCAATATCTATTTTTACAAAATCGAGCCGAGTGAGTTTTGGAAGAAAGCTATCTAGACTCACCACCTCGCAAGAGAAGTTCTCGTGCTTATCGAAGTTGTGGTATTTTTCTCGGCCTTTTTGCGAATTGTCGCGGCCTTTGAGGTGGGCTTGGCCTGCGCTATGTGTGCCTAGTTCTTGCAATGGCACTTCAAATTCTAGGGTTTCATTTTTTGCGCCCACGCCTTTATCGAAGAGTTCCACGTTAGTGAAGGCATAGTGCTGCACAATTCTTTTTAAGATATCAAAAGTGCTGGGGATCGGTTCAAAAGCATATACTTTTCCCGTGGGGCAAAGATCTGCAAGGCGCACAGTATAGTAGGCGTAGTTTGCGCCGATATCGATCGATACACTTTCTTTCGAAAGTATCTTCGGCAACAAGGAAATCTCTGCTTCTTCCACTAAGCGATATTGAATATCGCGAAGCTTGGCTCGGTATTGCATCCAATGATAGGCCTTGGGGCCAAAGAGTTTATACAAGAATGGTTTTACCATCTTGCGGATGGGGGAATGCACGGATGCCATTATTTACCTCGGACAAGTTTCATAGATCATTTTATACGCTTCTATGCCATTTCTCAGAGAAAAATATTCCAAGGCAGCTCTACGAATTTCTTGTTTATTGAGCCTTTCGATTTGGACAATTTGTCTCGCAGCTTCTTCATAGGAGCTTTCAGAAAAATCAGAGAGCAAAGTTCCTACCTGGTACTGCTGAAAGAATTGATCCGCATCACCAACTTTGGCGTTCGCGATCACTGGCACTCCCATGCCAAGTAGCTCCGCGAGTTTTGTTGGCGAGGAAGACATTTTGGAATAGCTCGGACGAATAAAAAAAAGCCCAAGGGTAGCGAGAGAAAGATAGCTCGGCACTTCTTGTCGGGAAGCTTTCCTCACAAAAAGACGCTCACGCGGGATTCCCTTTTTCTCCGCCAGCTCAAACACGATTTGTGGATTGTCTGGCGTAAGAAATAAAAAATAATACTCTTTTGATTTCTCTAAGATAGCTTGAAAACAATCAAGCATTTCTTCAAGCATATACCAGGTACCAAGAGAGCCCAGGTAGATGATGATTTTGCCCGGAATCGCTAATTCAGATTCAAGCTTTAGTTTGGCGGCTTGGTTCACGTTCTCTTCTGAGAAAAAATCTAAATCGGCACAGCAGGGAATTACCTCTATGCGAGCCCCTTTGGCACTTGGCCAATTTGCCATTTCTTTTTTTGCGGCATGGGTGAGGCTCACGGTGCAAAAGCTCTCTTGCAGAAAATCTGCTTCCCTTCGCTTGAAGAAATTATAGATCACCCGATATAGGGGGTGTTTTAGGTTCCACAACTTTCCATCCACGCGCTCATCGGCCCAGAAGCCACGCATGTCGAAGAGGAAGGGGATCTTGCGGCTGCGGGAAAAATGAAGCCCCACGAGAGAGGGAATATAGCTGCGGCAGTGGAGCAGATTGCAATTTTCTCGGGCAATTAGTTTACGCGCTTGCCGGTAGAGTTGAAAGAGATCCCAAAGTGAGGAGAGCACGGGAGGCGATTTGTGATAGAAAATTGGGTTCCATTTGATATTCGATTTTTTTAGTAGATCGGAAATGAGAATAGAATTTTGCTGGTAGCGATCTTTTTTCTCGCAACTTAAAATAGTGATTTCATGACCATGCTTCGCTAAGCCCTGAAGATAGGGGATCACCTGAGATTGTCCTAAAGGGTCTGTCATCCCATCGTAGGAAATGTATAAAACCTTACGATTCATTGGAGAATTATAGCGCGAGCGAGGCGGAGCCGAAAGCAAAAGCTATTTAACGGCACTTAGCTGTTCGAAGGTATCAATGGAAATCCATTTTTTGGGGTACACATCAGAAACCATCAGCTGCTTTTGCTGAATTAGATCATTCCAAACGGAATAGAAATCACCTTGGTGAGTGCACAAGGAATTTACCTTCTTGGGGTTTAGCACTTGGATGCCGGAGCAGTAAATGTCGGAAGGTTTATTTCGATTGAGTTCAGTCACAAAGCGATCTTTGTGAAAGATATAATCCCCTTCAAGGCCTTGCACAGGAGTTACCGGCACGATCATGCAGGCAGGCTGCTTGAGGTCATAGTAGTTCTGCTCTAGCATGCCGAAATCGAGCTCTGTCACGTTATCGCAGGTGAGAACATAGAGTGGCTCATCTAGATTTTTTAGCAAGGTGTGAAAGATCCACCACGCATTGCTTTGCCCTTCCGTATTGAGCACAGAACTCGCACCTTGTTGAATCACATGTTCCGCTAGCATCGCTTTTTTATAGCCCACAGTGATATGAATATTGGGAACTTCTTTTTTTACGAGCTCAATGCCCTGAGAAATAAGCGTTCCACCCTTTAAAGGCGCCATGGGTTTCGGCACCACATCTGTGAGCGCACCCATTCGGCTGCCTCTACCTGCGGCGAGAATCAAGGCATGTTTGATTCTCGTAGAAGTCATTCTTTTGGTGGCTTTGTGATGATGTTAAGCAGTTCTTGTTTCGTGAGGCGCTCTGCATTGTCGGAGGTTACAGCTTCCTTCAGGCAGTTGTTCTGCTCTTTATTGAAGGTAATTACATAATGCAAAATGCCGTTGATCATTTGGGTGGTGGTGAACCTTGTTTCTACTTCGCTGATGAGTGCTTCATAGTTGCGATCGCCTGGGCGACCTTCAATTTTTTCCCACTTGCCACCAAAGTTTTCAATCCACACATCGAGAAGCTCGCGAATGCTCGCAGCACGCATTGTACGTGAAAGCACTTTGCCATGAAGGGTATCGATATTGTCGAGACCCGCCACAACGAGATTAACCGCTTCATTCACAGTGAAAAAGAAACGAGTCATGTCCGGACCAGTGGTGCCGATTAACTTCGTTTCTTCATGCATGCGTTTCCAGATCGGCAGCACAGATCCCGTGCTCCAGGCCACGTTACCATAGCGAACTGACATCACTTTGGTATCCGTTTTGCCATCCATGGAGCTAAACATTCTCTCCATGGCGGCTTTGGATAAACCGTAGATATTTCGGATAGGGGGCGCGGCTTTATCCGTGGAAATTCCGATGAGAGATTTTACTTTTTTATCCAATGCTACGCGAACCACATTTTGTGATCCAACCACGTTTACATCGATACATTCCATGGGTTGCACTTCAGAGAGATCAACAAATTTTGTTGCAGCAGCATGGATTACGATATCTGGTTTTACTTCTACGATTACATCGCGAACTGATTCGATATTCGTAACGTCCATGGGCATGGTTTTACAGCCGCTGATTTGTCCGGCGTAAAAGTTTTGCTTATTGTTTCTGCCGGTGATGGTTACATCGTATTTTGCCTTCAGCGCAAGCGCCAAGTGCCGACCCAAAAAACCTGTTCCACCTGTGATTAAGACTTTCTGTTGCATAGAGAAAAGCTTAAGATAAAATCAATATCTTAGCAACCAATCCTGGGGCGTACACGCTATTCGGGCGAGAGTGTTTTCATGGGTAAAAAAACAAAAATTCTCCTCCTTTGCCCTCACCCCGAAGGTGTGGCGCCCGGCCAAAGATTAAAATACGAACAATACTTTCCCCACCTAAGAGCCAATGGATTTGAGATCCATGTTTCTCCCTTCATGACGATGCCATTTTGGAAAATTGTTTATAAACCAGGTAGGCTTCGCCAAAAGATTTTTTGGGTAATGTTTGGATACGCTAGAAGGGTGTGGGATCTTTGCCGGATTCCCTTCTATGATGGCACCTTCGTGTTTCTCAACGTAACACCCCTCGGCGGACCCTTTTTCGAGCGGCTCGTGCGGCTATTGAGTCGAAAACTTGTCTACGATATCGATGATCTCGTTTTCTTAGGAAAAACGAGTGCGGTGAACAAGGTGGTGAGTCGCTTTAAGAGTAGCGATAAGTATTTCTATCTAATGAAGGCTTCTGATCATGTGATTAGCTGCACGCCGTATCTGGATGGGATTGTGAGGCGTTATAATTCTCATACCACGGATATTTCTTCCACTATCGCTACTGATCGCTATTTGCCCGTGAATACCTATTCCAATGAGAACGTGGTTACAATTGGCTGGAGTGGTAGCCATAGCACTTCCGTTTATATGAAGCTATTGAGCGATGTATTGGCTGAGCTCAAGAAAAAGCGAAAATTTAAGTTGCTCGTGATCGGCGACGCAAACTTTCAGATGCCTGGAATTGATGTGGAAGCTCTTCCGTGGAGGGAAGAATCGGAAGTAAGAGATCTACAGCGTATCGATATTGGATTATATCCTCTGCCTGATGAGGAGTGGGTATACGGTAAGAGTGGTCTAAAAGCCTTGCAATATATGGCACTCGGGATACCCACCATTGCTACCGCGATTGGCGCTAATTTTCGCGTGATGGAAGATGGAATATCGGGCTTTCTCGTGAAAAGTGATGCGGAGTGGTTGGCGCGTTTAGAGCAATTGGTGGACGATGCTTCGCTCAGAAAAAGTATCGGCACTAAAGCCCGCGAACGAGTGGAGGAGCTCTACTCTGTGCGAGCCAATGAACCTACCTACCTAAAAATTTTTCAGACTACTTTTCTGTAGCCCACAGCGCACCAATAGGGTGTTTCTTCTCGAAATATTACTCTTTCGAGACCAGCCACTTCCATCATCTCTTGCATTTCTTGGCGCGTGAAGCGTTGTTCGAGCCTCGTGCCAAAGCGATCGAGGGCATCTGTTTTCATAGTATAGAAACTGGTATCTTTGTAGCTGGAGAGGGGGAGCTTTTCTACAGGGATGGAAAGGGCGGCGAGAAGTTTAGCAAGCCGAGCGAGCGGCCAGTAGAGGGTGGCTGCAATCATTTGGCAGGTGAAAATTTTTATAGGGCTTGGGAGTTTGCTAATCATGCGACGAAAGATATCGCTGATTCGCCAAAGGGCCACAAACCATAGCGGACGATTATCAAAGCGGTAGTAGAGATACAGTAAGAATGGTGCACCCGGCTTTAATTTAATTGTGCAGGCCTTCAGAGCCTCTAGTGTATTCGGAATATGATGGAGCACTCCAAGCGAATAGCCAAAATCCATCGAGGCATTCGGGATTGGCATCTCCTCTAGAATGGAGTGATGAAAGGAACAGTTTTTTTCATTCTGTAAGTTTTGTTTAGCCACGCCAAGCGCTTGCTCGCTCGCATCTACGCAGTGAAGTGTGCCCACGCGAGAAGCCACTTCCATGGCCCAGCGCCCCGAACCACAACCAGCATCAAATCCCATGGAGTTTTTTGGCAGCTTATCCCAGGGAAAAATAGAGAAATAGCGATTAAATAGTTCTAAACGCTCTTCGTTTTTTAATTCTTTCTGAGAATACTTATGCCATTCGGCGCCAAAATCTTTTACGGTGAGTGCGTCTAGATTTTTCATACAAGCCCCGCACAGTGCATGAGCAGCCGTTTTGCTTCTCTTGCTTTAATGGCTTTTCGACTTCCATCTGCTTTTATACCACTGCCCTGAATGGCCAGAATCCCTTCAGGAATATGATAGCCGCTCGTTGGATCTACCTTATTCACCTGAATGCCCGCATCAGCCCAACGAATTTTCTTCCCTAAAAGATAGAAAAAACCGGCTTCAATATCGGCAAGCTTCGCGGTGTGGCTCGAGATACTGAGACGACTGTCATTTTCCTTTAACTGAAACACCGCCTCCCCATTGGCTGTTTTCGCTTCGCTCAAGGCCTTCACCGCTTGCGCAAAATGCTCTCGATTTGGAATCTCGGCACAAACTTGGGGTGTCATCGCGAGGAGGTGAGTGAAATTATTTTCCGTTAAACCGCAGGCGATGAGTAATGGTTTCAAATCGGGCATGGAAAAGGCATAGCCATTATAGCGCTTCCAAACCTTTGCGCCTTGACCCATGCTGGTGGCAAAAACCAAAATAAGCTCAGGGTGTTTTTTCTGAATTGCCTTGGCTTCGCGAATCATCATCTCTAGGCTTTCCATGGCAAAAAGAATTGTAGAGAGATGTTCTTTCGGAGTTTCCTTAAAAGTATCTCCAAAGTCTTCTGGAAATAGATGATGCCAAAAGCGATGCATGGCGCTTGCCACATGGTTCGTAAAAAAAGTAGAGAATTCGGGCAAGCTCTTCTGATCGTAGAGCTTCAAAAAAATATCCCAAAAGAGGAGGGCTTGAAAGATGGGTCTACGTGCCAAGCGTTCTCGAAAGATTCGTTCGCCGATGAGTTGCTTTAACACAGACGCAATAGTTTTTAATCTAATCCCCATGCTGGGGAGGCGAAATCCAAGAAGAATAGTATTTAGCGAAAATAGGGAACCCGCATTTACAACGCGCATATTTGCGCCAGTTTGTTGCAAATTAAATCGTTGCACGGGCTCAACCCATTTTGGAATGCACTGCTCATCTTTCGCAAAAGTATCTGGAATATAGAATCCACCATCGCCTGGATCTTTGGGCGGCCAACTTTGCAGGGAGCCCGCTATGCCAATACTGAGGCCTTTCTTGCGATACTCTTCCCAGATCGGCACACCACGAAAGCTCGCAGGGTCTTGACCCAAAAATTCAATGCCGTGCTCTTGGTTGCTCATGCCCCGATGAAAAGAGGGCCAAGTAATCCAGGGCGAAAGCTCTCCCGTATCTTCAGATAGGGTTGTGAAAGTATCAGCTTCCTTAAAGAATGAGCTTAGCGCGGGAAAATTCTCGTCGCCAAGAAAGCGATCCAAAAAGCGCCACGCAATCTCGTTGATTTCGAGCACGAGGAGTGGACGAACTTTTGTGTTTGCTTCCATAAAAAACTATTCGTGATAGGGAAAGTGGTAAACCGGAAGATGTGTTTTTTTGGAAACTTCTTTTCCATGGAGAATTTTTAGTAAGCTATCAATCACTCGCTGTTGTGTATCCGCATCGAGAGATAAGCTTGAGGGCAGACAAAGCGTTTCTTCAAAAATAGCTTCGCAAACTTCACCGCCGATGGTGTAGCACTTGCCTTGAAAAATAGGCTGAGTATGCATGGGCTTCCAAGTAGCGCGCAGTTGAACGCCCGCCTCATGCATACGATGAATCAATTCGTGGCGACTCACAGAAAAATGTTCGGAGCTAATGCGGAGTACACTTAACCAATTGCTCGAAGTGCTCTTAAAATTTTTTGGAGCAGGCATCATCGAAAGTCCCGGCGTTTTCGAAAAAGCCACTTGATAGCGCTGATAGATATCGGCTTTTACTTTGGCAATCTCCGTTAGCTTCGTTAGCTGCACTCTACCAATTGCCGCGAGCACATTGCTAAGCTTGAAGTTATAGCCGAGCTCTTCGTGGATATAATCGAGGCCAGGCACCTTTGCTTGAAAGGCGAGGTATTGAGCGCGCTCTGCCAATGTTTTATCCCGAGTACAAAGCATGCCGCCACCACCGGTGGTGAGCATTTTATTTCCATTAAAGGAGAAAACCCCCACGGTGCCGCTGAAGCCAACTTGCTTGCCGTTATTCGTAGTACCAAGCGCCTCTGCCGCATCTTCGATGAGCGGCACACGATAGTTTTCACAAATTTTTACAATCTTGGTGAGATCTGCACTCTGCCCATAGACATGCGTGAGCACCACTAGTTTCGGCAAGCGATTTGCTCTTTTTCGCTTCTCTAGCTCTGCTGCAAGTAGCTCAGGGTCCATATTCCAAGAATCGGCTTCACTATCAATAAAGGTAGGAATCGCTCCCATGTAAACTGCAGAGCTAATGGAAGCAATAAACGTGAAGCTGGAGCAAAGAATTTCATCATTTGGTTTTACATCGAAGAGACGAAAGGCGAGGTGCAATGCGGCTGTGCCGGAATTTACAGCCACGGAAAAAGAGCCAGGGCAAAGCGCTGCACTAAATTCTTGTTCAAAGGCATTATTATTTGGACCAACGGTGGTGATCCAATCTGTTTTCATGGTTTCGGAAACGATTAAGCGTTCTTCTTCTCCAATGACGGGAGTGCAAAGTGGAATATAATCATGCAAGTGAACGCTCATCCTGCTTTCAATTAGAACATGTTGGCCAATTGTTAACCATAGTTAAGTAGCGTGTAAGGCTTAGGCGCGGCGACGGATGGGAGTGATAACTGCCAAGGATTCGCGCTTCATATTATTCGAATTCTGTTCTACGAATACGAGCTCTAAAATCTTGGAGCGCTCCAGCATGAGATCAACCTTTTCTTCGTTCTCAAAGTGAGTGAGTTGATCAAAGAGGCGCTCTCTCGCGGCCATGAATTCGGCAATGTCGCCAAGATTCATCACTTGTAGAATAAGGGCGCTAGTAGAGCTTTCTAAGTAAATCTCATGGCCACCTAAGGCGCTAAGCGCATTACTGAGTTTGGAATAAAATAGTTGAATCTTACCCGGACTCTTCTCCAGAAGCGCGCGAATGGAATCACGCATATCGAGGCGATAGGCCACAAAGGATTGGCCCTTATTCTTAAGCTCTTCCATGCGTTCTTCTGCCGTTTTGCTACCACTTCCGTTTTGGTCGATAATTTTTAGCATGTGAGAGGCAAAGTTCGTGAGGTAGTTATAGAGTTTTTGCTCTGCCGTCATCATGATGAAAATATTGATTCCAATCCCGGCCACCACGAGGCCCAAACCACCTGCAGAGAAATTCTGCGCTGTGATAAACTGGCAAGCCACCACGCAAAGATAGATTGCGAGGCCGTGTAAAACGCGAACCGCGTTGGGGTGGGAAAGACCAAGGCGAAGTAGCCGGTGATGCACGTGCTCCCGATCTCCTTTAGAGATGGGAGTTTGGCGCATCAAGCGGCGGAGCATAGCGAGAGCTGTATCGCCGATGGGGATCGCGACGGCGAAAAGCGGCGCCACAAAGTTGGTGACGGGGTTCGCCGAAGATTTAAAGAACATGCTGGCCACAAAGATGCTGATGGCGATCGTGGAAGTGCCAGATTCACCGAGGAAGATTTTCGCTGGGTGACGATTCCAAAGATAAAACCCAACGATTGAGCAAACCGCAATGGGATAGAAGGGCGAAACTATGCCGAGCATGCGATGTTCAAGCACCATTAAAAAGGCGAGAGCGATAATACCGAGGCCGCCAGCTAGTTCATCGAGGCCATCGATGAGGTTGAGAGAGTTCAATAGGCCGAGAGCCCAGAAGTATTTAATCCCTTCGGCTGCGAAGTTGTGGCCAATCAGGCCATCCACGGGAGTATCCAAGCGACGCAAGGCAAAGAGTAGCAGGGTGGCAGTAGCGTTCTGACCCAAAAATTTCCAGAAGGGGCGAATCTCCACGATATCGTCTGCGATGCCAAAAGCAAAAGAAACTAAGTAGGCCAAAAGCAAACAAAGTGTGTTTACCTTTGGAAGAATATCAATTTTGCAATAGATGAGAAAGCCATAGCTGACGATCATGCCGATCGTGATCCCGATGCCACCAAGCAGGGGCACTACATGGCGATGATGACGACGCTTATCATCTTTGGCATAAATCCCAATTCGACTGTGTTGCTTGATGATGAGAAAATTAACAGCAAATGAGAAGGCAAACGGTAAAGCCGTGACCATCCATAGCATCAGAGTAGGGAAACCATCCATAGTTACGCCCTCGCAGTTCAATCTGCTTAGTTAAAGTGTAGCGTAACTTGTGGGGCAAATCTCTTAATTATGAAAAAATTGTGAGATTTTTGAACACGCTATCTGTTTAGCATTTTGTTCTGGTACTGCTGCCACCAGCTTTGCAGCATTAAGAACACCCATAGTTGATGTTGCCAGTCTCTTTTTCCAGATTGATGCTCCTCCCACATCTTCAGAATTTCCTTCTCATTCCAATCAATGGGGGGTTTTACCTGGAAAAGTAAGTGTTCGGCCCATTCTCGAAGTTCTGCGCGAAGCCATGCTCCAATTGGGGCGGTGAAGCCAGTCTTCGCGCGCTCGAATAAGGACGCAGGCAAATGTTTATGCAGAATTTCTCGTAGTATCCATTTTCCTTTTCCGTCTTTTAGATGAATTTGCGTTGGAATTCTTCTGCTCACTTCGAGTAAGCGATAGTCAATCAGGGGCGCCCGCCCTTCGAGACTAGCACTCATGCAAGCACGATCTAGTTTCACCAGAATATCATCGGGAAGATAGTGGAAGATATCCTCTGTTTGCATGGCGCGCACAAAATCGTTACCAGGCGATATTCGAAAACTTCGGCTCTCGATATTCCCTAAAAACAGCTCAGGATCTTGCAGGCTCGTGAGTTGTAAATAGACGGCACTCGCATTTTGTGCGGGCAGAAGACGAGCTAGTTTATAGTATTTATCCAGGGGTAGGCTTGCCTTAGAAAAAAGCGGAAGCACGCCGCGAAGGAATGGGCCCGGTATGGCTAGCATCGCGGTGGAAGCAGCCGATCGCAACGGATGCGGAATTTTTTCTAGTGTATTCCAAATTTTGGGAGCAAAGAGATAGCGATTGTAGCCTGCGAAGAGCTCATCGCCGCCATCGCCAGAAAGCGAAACGGTGACATGTTTTTTTGTTAACTGTGCAAGGAGGGTGGTGGGAATTTGCGAGGAATCAGCAAATGGTTCATCGTAAATTTCGCTTAATTTTGGCACCAGCTGCAAGGCTTGTTGTGCGTCTACCATTAACTCGTTGTGATCGGTTCCAAGCCTTTTCGCTACTTCCTTTGCGATGGGCGCTTCATTATACGCTCTATCTTGAAAGGCGATCGTGAAGGTGCGAATGGGGCGAGGGGAGAGTTCCTGCATTAGAGCGGCCACTAAGCTGGAATCGATGCCACCCGAAAGGAAGGCACCTACGGGTACATCGGCAATCATTTGCTCGCGGATAGTATTTTTAAGAGTTGTTTCCGTGAGCTCTATACTTTCTTGTTCATTGAGATCGGGCGTGCATGTTTCTAGTTTCCAATAGGGCCTGCTTTGTAATTCAACTTCGCCTAGTTTCCATTCGGCAAAATACCCAGGCAATAATTTAAAAAAATTCTTAAATATAGTGTGCGGGGCTGGCACATATCCATAGCGGAGATAGCTGGCGATACTTGCCTCATCGATCGCACCGCGCCAATCGGGGTGTTGCCAAAGTGCTTTCAACTCTGAAGCGAAGAGCAGCGTAGAATCGGCGCCGAAGCCATAGTAGAGGGGTTTTTCACCGAGGCGATCGCGCGCAAGAGTGAGAATATTTTTCTCTCGATCCCAGAGGGCAAAGGCGAACATGCCCGCACATTTTTGAAGTGTTTTCTCCACGCCCCACTCGGCGATTGATTCCAAAAGAGTTTCCGTGTCGGAGCTACCACGAAAAGAAATAGCTAGCTCTTTTCTTAAAGCAAGATGGTTATAAATTTCTCCATTAAAGCTTAAAATGTAGCGTCCAGATTTGGATTCCATTGGCTGCGCGCCGGTTGCGGTGAGATCCACGATGGAAAGACGTTTATGCCCAAGCGCGATGCCAGAACTGGGATCCGAGAAATAGCCCTCGGCATCTGGTCCGCGATAGCGAATAGCTTCAGCCATGCGCTTCAAGACGGCTGGAGCATCGGGTATTGATTTACTGACGAACCCCACTAGGCCGCACATCGCGATATTTCCTATGATAGTTTAAGAATAAAATGGCACCTACGAGAATGGGTAAAACCTGCAATTTGAAACGCACGGCGGAGCCTAAGTTTTGATAGGAAACGAAGCCATACACAAAGCTCCAAAATAAAATTAAAGAAAATGCCCACACCATCGCCGGATCTTGGAAAAATAGCTTGAGCTTAGTGCGCTTCACGCCACGAATAAAAAGAAAAAGCAGACAAAAATTTTCAATTCCCGCTAGTGCGCCAAAGGGATTGTTTACCTCTCCAGGCAGTGGCCGGAAAAGGGCAGTGAAAGCGCCGATGGGAGCAAATTGCAGCATCTGCCAGGCATTTTTAAATTCAGGAACTTTTTGGGCGGATCCACCATAGCTCCAGGAGTGAGAAATGGAGTTGGTGGCGGTAACGAGGTGTTCCGAGTCGCTCACGGCAAAGCGCTTTGTTAAAAAATCCGAGGTAAAGAGAAAGGCGCCCACGAGAATTCCAATGGAAACAATTTTTCCCGAAGCACTTTTTAGTTTAAAAATATTGAGGAGCACGAGTGGTGCCACAAGGATTAAACCTGTCCATGGCCGGATCGTGACTGCGATCAAGATGCCTGCAAGAATCGGAACGATAAAATAGAATCGCCGAAGGCTGATCCAACCTAAAACTCCAAAGGAGTAAAGGCAGACGGCGAAAAAGTTAATCGGATCTTTTCCCAAAATGGACGACCAAAATAAAATCGAGGGAAATAGGTTGAAAAAGTAGAGCAGCTTCGTTTCATCTTTTTTTAGATACATAGTGCAGCCGCGATAAAATAAATAGCAGCCAAGAAATCCAATGAAAGAAAACACCACCTTAATCCCATGAAAGGAATCAAAGATCATTAGGTTGTGATTGATCCACCAGGTGATATAGCCAACAATCGCCGTATTGTTTCCAAATTCAACGCTAGCTGGAAAAATATTGGCCGTAGAATCCTGGTAGTAACCAAAAGAATCCAAACCGTAGTGACCTTCATAAAAAAGCATAAATCCCAAGGTAATCAGGCAGCGCACTAGCCAAAGGCGCATGAGGTGTTGCTTGTGATGATTAGGCACGGGCCAAAATAAAATACCAAAAAAAAGAAATACCGCGTAGGCAGTGCCGAGCAGATAATCTCGCACCATATCTGGCTGCGCAATTTGATAGCCCATATTTTGGATAAAATTGATCAGCGGACCATTGATTACCCCAAGTAAAACGGCCACGAAAATAATCATGAAGAGGTAGAGGGAATTTTGTCTTTGCGTGTAAGAATTCACCGTCCTTTAAGAATAGTCTGAAGCTAGCAAGCCAGCAACTGTTACACGGTGTTTCCGTCTTTCTTTTTTGAGCAAAGAACGAAATAATGCAAACTTGTATATGAAACGCTTCCTCCAAGAGAATTGGCAACGCATTCGCAAAAGCTCATTTATTCTCTCCAATCTAAAGATGGGGCCAATGTCACTCGTAAAATTTATTACGGGTCCATTTAAGGGGAAGGGGGCCGCGCGTCTCCTTGGCGCGGATGGCGTTGGTTTCTTAGGCATATCCAACCAAATTCAACAATTCGGAATGAGCGCTAGTTCCCTTTCGATGGGCACGGTTCTAACCCAAGAGTTGGGGAAGGCGATTGCCAATAATGATGTAGTTCGAAAGCGTGATCTGCTTCGCGCTGCACTTTTTCTACAACTCTGTGGCTCAGCGATTGTGATTTTTTTTGGATTGCTGTTTACCCAGTATATTTCAAAAAATATTTACGATGATCCTAGGGCCCAAGTTTTCACGCTTTTGCCTGTTCTCCTAAGCGTGCCCTTTGCAGCGCTGGTAAATACTCATTTTTCTTCTATCTTGTATGCCCACGGCCGGTACGAATTATTTTCTCACGCCACCACAATGAATTTTCTTTTTGAGGTAGTGATCTTTTTACTGCTGGCCTATTTCTTTGGTCTCCGTGGTGCAGTGTGGTCGATTTTAATCACATCAATTTTTTGGTCCGCTCTCCTGGCGAAGCATTGTTGGGTTTTAGAGCCGAGTGTTTTTGAGCTTACTTGGCGTTTGAAGCCAGATATTTTGAAAATGCTCAGCTGGACGGGGATTTCCTTTTTGATTGCAGGTCTTTTTAGTGGGGCTGCACTGATTGTTTTGCGCGGAATGATCTCCCAGCATCTCGGTGTATCGATTAATGGTTACTATCAAGTGCTCTTGGTATTTTCAGCGTACTATACTCCTTTCATTACCAACGGAATCTGGGCAGATTTATTTCCAAAGTTTAGTCGTAGCAAGTTAACGATGGAGCTCTGGAAGGAGTGGGCTAATCAGCTTATTCTCGCTGCCTGGTTTGGTGCGGGTATTGAAATGTGTTTGCTAGTATTCCCTGAGCTCATGGTGAAAATATTCTTCACCCGGGATTTTTTAAAGGCCTGCTCTGCCTTGCCATGGCAATTCATGGCGGATTTCTTTGGCCTAGTGACAGCTCCTTGCGCTGCCTTCTTAAATGCAAGAGGTAGATTTAATGCTTTTCTATTTGTAACCATACTTATCAGTGTGACCACCTTAGCGGTAACGCGTTTGTTTATTGATCGCTTCGGCTTGGCTGCAGTTCCATTTTCTTATTTTATCGCCAATGGTCTTGGCTTGCTAACGATCGTTCACCTCATGCGCCGGGAGAGCAAGGATCGCTTCAGCTTTTTAACCTTAATTCCAAAAATTCTTCTGCCGCTGCTTCTTTTAGTTGCCCAATCGGCAATTTATTTATATTCGCCGTGGATGTTCCTTCGCTTTATTTTACCACTTGTTTTTGGCGTTATTGTTTGGGTTTTATATTTCGGCGAGCGCCATAGAGGAAAATTACTCTATGCCTAACTATATTTCGCAGCTGGATGGCAGATATCTCTATTGGAAGGGCAGCAAGCTTCCGGTTTCGGCGAGTGGAAACGAATTGAGAGTTGATATTGGCTGCGAATCGAGAAGAGTGATTCAGCTTTCTTCTCACTCTCTTTTTTTACCTTTTCATGTATTTTCTTACCCTGATTTTCTAATCCGCATCGATTCTGCTGGGCATTTCGAACCTATTTTGCAGGAGACAACCAAGCTTTGCTTTGAGCGCTATGGGAATGCCCTCCTTGGCGAGCGGATTGGGCTTAGTTTCCATGTGCACGAAGGAATCTTGCATCGGCCACAACTTCTGCCGCTACTCTGGCGTGCGATGCTAAGGAGTGGAATACTTTTTGTGCGGGCTACTCTCCCAGATACTTCCCCATACCAGAGTTGTTTTGGGTCTGGAAAACGCTGCGGTGAAATTACCCTAGCTAGTAAATCACCAATGGGCCTTCATTTTTTCGGAGTAGAGAAATGATCGCGCGAAACTTGGCAAAAAAAATCTTTTACGCCATAAATCCTCCTCGCTTGGAGCAAGCAAAGGATTTAACTCTCGGCTATGTGTTTCACACGGAGATGATTTATGAGAAAAAATATTTCGATGCTTTGATGGATTTCTTGCCGCGCTATACAGCACTCACCGGCGCGAGGGCGATTGCCACTCTGATGAGTGGCCGAAATCCAAGAGTGCGGGATGGAATAAAGAGTGCTGGTATTTCAGAGCTTGAATTTGCCTCAAGGCTCGCGAAAATTGGCGAAGTGGCAGAACTTGGTTTTCATGGACACTATGTGCTGGAAGCAGAAGAGTATAAAACATTTTCTAAGCAGATTCGTGGAGCAGTGTATGAAATGGAAGTTATCACGAATCAGTTAAAAAATGAGCTCGCATGGTTCGAAGAGTTTAAAATAAAATTAGGTCCTTATTATTCAGCTGGCTGGTGGTTTCATTCCCTTGAACTATACCAAGAGCTGGCCCTTCGTGGATTTCGCTATGATTTCTCACAGAGCTTTTCTCCTTGGTTTCGGAGCCCAGTAATCTACCCGATACTCAAAGAAATGGGATTGCACTGTGGTGAACGGGTAGAGCTGGATTTTGGGAAAGCGAAAATTCAGCTGATTCAAAATTTGGTTGGATGCCATAACACCAAATTTTCAGAAGATTTTATTCGCCACATGAAAGCTCTTTTGAATGGGGGAAGTGATACTCCTGTTGCGGTGGTGCATTCTCACGATTTTGATTTGCAGGTGGAAAATTCTCTGCATGCGTTGGCAGATATCAAAAAACTGGGAGCCAATTTTTTTTCCGGAACTGATTTGGATTCAATGGCGCCACCTAAAATAGGATGGAGAGTCTAAATCTATGAAGGAAATTTTGCTCTCTCCTGTTTTATTCGTCATCATATTGTTTTTTGGATTTTTATTTCCAAAGAGTAAAAAAATTCGGAAGCTAGCAATCCTGGGCGTAGTACTTTTTTTGTGCACTTCCATTCCCGTCACGAGTGCTCTAATGCTGCGAGTGTTAGAATCTCGCGTGAGCTCTCTTTCCTTGCAAGATCCTACTCTTGCGGAAAAGGCCGATGCTATTGTGGTATTGGGTGGCGGCCGCTATGCGAGTGCACCAGAATTTGATAATAAAAGCACGGTTTCGATAAGTAGCTTAGAAAGAGTGCGCTATGCAGCTCTTTTGGCAAGGGCTACAAAGAAACCCGTCCTTGTTTCCGGGGGTAGCCCAAAATGGGCTGGCGATTCAGAGGCCCTACTCATGAAGCAATCTCTAGAAAGAGATTTCCTAGTTCCCGTGGAGTGGCTCGAAGCGCAATCAAATAATACTCGCGAAAATGCATTGTATACTTCGAAGATTCTCTTGCCGAAAGGCATTCATAGAATCTTTTTAGTTACTCATGCCGCCCATATGAGCAGAGCAAAAAGAAGTTTTGAAAATTTAGGCTTTACGGTAGTACCAGCTCCCTTGGGATTCGCTTCCTATTCAATTGGTCACGATGTCGAGGATTTGATTCCTACGGTAAAGGGGATGGAGCTGAGCCGAATGGCTGCTCACGAATATATTGGAGAAATTTGGTACTGGATACATCGTAAAATTACTGGAATATAGGATTGATAATATGATTAGAAAAATAATATTTTGTTTACTACTAGTGATCAGCCTATCCGCGTGCGCCACACTCTCTGGAAAAAAAGAGATTAGCGATGCCGATATCAATGCACAGGCGGCAAAGTCGTATGCCGAAGTGAAGTCGAAATCAAAAATCTCTACGAATCCCGTCTGGACGGCGATGGTGCAGCGAGTAGCCGCGAGAATCGCGCGCGCTTCGGGCGAAAATTTTCAGTGGGAATGGGTATTGATTGAAAGCCCAGAGGTGAATGCATGGTGTATGCCGGGTGGAAAAATTGCTGTTTATACGGGAATCATGCCAGTGCTCAAAAATGAGGCAGCCCTCGCGGCAGTGCTCGGGCACGAAGTGGCTCACGCAGTTCGTAGGCATGGAAAACAGCGTTACGCTCGGGCGATGACAGAGAATGAAATTGGTTTACTGGTGGGGGGAGCAGCGGTGATCGGTGGGCAACTATTTTGTAAAACCACGGCTTGTAAGCTTCTTGCGGCAGGCGGAGGTGTGGCGGCTGGCTTCGCGATCACTTTCTTCGATCGAAAATTTTCTCGCGGAGATGAATCTGAAGCCGATCAGTTCGGCCAGGAATATATGGCGCGCGCTGGATATGAACCGAGTGAGGCTGTTAGGCTATGGGAGCGCATGAGCATCGCTATGCAAGGTAAAGCGCCTCCAGAGTGGCTATCTACGCATCCCTCCGATGAACATCGCCGGCAAAAGCTCACAGAATGGCTTCCAGAGGCAGAGAGTATTTACCAGGCGGCTCCCCAGCACTATGGACTTGGGACAAATATTCCCAATTCCTAATTGTTAGGTAGTTTCACATTTTCTTAACATCTTTTGGTTGCAATTCTACGCTAAGCTTGGCGTAGTAGGGGTGAAGTTATGGCCTATTGCGATACAAAAAATACTATTCTGGTGGTAGACGACGATGCAGATGTTCGCGAAGCCTTGCGTGGCCTACTGAGCACCGAATATTCCGTAGAAGAAGCTCCTGATGGAAAAAGTGGCCTGGAACTAGCTGAGAAGCACTTGCCAGATTTGATTTTACTCGATCTCAAGATGCCCATGATTTGTGGCAAAGAGGTTTGCCGTAAACTAAAGGCGAATCCTAAAACAAAAGATATCGCCGTGGTGATTCTCACTGCAAGCTCCGAGACTCAAAATTTAGTGGATTGCTTTAATTTGGGCGCGGATGATTTTGTTGAAAAACCATTCAAAGCAGAAGCACTCATGGCACGAATCGCCGCTAAATTGCGCAATAAGCAACGCAATACTCGTGTTCGGGCAGGGAATATTGTGCTCGATCTTGAGGCGATGCAGGCCTATGTGGGCGAGAGCGTGAGAGAGTTTAGTACGCTCGAATTCAATTTACTCCGCTATTTTATCGATCATAACAATAATGTGGTGAAGCGCGGTCAGGTGGTGCCGGAGGCACGGTTCAAATAAGTGGAGGCGCGGGCGGCTCTCCGTTTCTGGCATATAGTAGCCCAACCA
>CAIPTA010000037.1 GCA_903867855.1 Oligoflexia bacterium
CAGTTACCAAAACCCTCTGCATCCATCTGGGCTACCATTCTGCGAGCGCGTTCTTTACGCTCAGGCTCACCCTGTGGCAGCAAAGCAAGATGGGAAACTTTGGCAGACACGAAAAGCATCGCAGACGCATTCTTGCAAACGGCCACGCAAGCTCCGCAGCCGATACAAGTAGCGGCGTCAAAGGCAAGATCCGCTTTTTCTTTCGGCACTAGAATCGCATTTGCATCCTGCGCATTACCCACACGAACGGAATTATAGCCGCCAGATTGTTGAATACGGTCGAACGCTGAGCGGTCCACCACTAGATCTTTGATCAAAGGGAAGGATTTCGCGCGGAAAGGCTCCACCACTATGGTATCGCCATCTTGGTAGTGACGCATGAACAATTGGCAAGTAGTAGTGGCCTTCTCCGGACCATGGGGCGTGCCATCGATCACTAGGTTACAAGAACCACAAATTCCCTCGCGGCAATCACTTTCAAAGGCGATTGGCTCTTTGCCTTCTTTCAGGAGATGCACATTGAGCTCGTCCATCATCTCGAGGAAGCTCATATCCCCGGTCACATTCGTGGCATCATAGGTCTCGAATTTGCCAGGGCTATGACAATTCTTCTGGCGCCATACTTTCAGTTTTAACTTCATGGATTTTTCCATACTGAATTCCTTACTTATAGCTACGAGTGGCCAAGTGCACGTTATCAAATTTTAACTCTTCTTTGTGACGAATTGGTTTCTTGTCGTCGCCGGTGAATTCCCAGCCCGCTACGTGACAGAAATTTTCGTCGTCGCGCTTACATTCGCCGTCAATCTGATATTCTTCACGGAAGTGACCGCCGCAACTCTCATTACGCTCCAGCGCATCGAGACACATGAGCTCACCGAGCTCGAGATAGTCTGCCGTGCGGCTCGCATTCTCTAGCTCCAAGTTGAGATCATTCGATTCTCCACTCACCTTCACGTTGTTCCAGAAGTCTTTACGCAACTCTTGGAGTTTACCGATCGCAGTTTTTAGACCTGTAGCGCTGCGGCTCATGCCACAGTATTCCCAGAGTATATGGCCCACTTCACGATGGTATTCCATCGCGCTCTTATTGCCTTTTACCCCGAGAAGCTTTTTCGTTTTTTCTGCCTGCTCGTGAGTAGCGGCCTTGAAAGCATCGTGGGTTTCAGAAACCTTATCGAGCTTTGTGGAAGCGAAGTATTGTCCGAGTGTTACAGGGATCACGAAGTAGCCATCTGCCAAGCCTTGCATCAAGGCAGAGGCACCAAGACGATTCGCGCCGTGATCAGAGAAGTTTGCTTCTCCTAGCACGTGGAGACCAGGAATCGTGCTCATCAAGTTATAGTCTACCCACAAGCCGCCCATGGTATAGTGAACTGCAGGATAAATTCGCATCGGCACTTGGTAAGGATTTTCTGCGGTGATCTTTTGATACATTTGAAAGAGGTTGCCGTATTTCTCGCGCACCTTATCTTCACCATCGCGCTTGATCGCATCGCGGAAATCTAAATATACGGCGAGCTTCGATGGACCCACTCCCCGGCCTTCATCACAAGCAAACTTCGCCTGACGGGATGCCACATCCCGCGGAGCCAAGTTGCCGAACGAAGGATAAATGCGTTCTAGGTAGTAATCTCTCTCCGCATCAGGAATTTGATCGGGAGAACGAGTTTCTCCTTTTTTCGCCGGCACCCAAACTCGGCCATCATTACGCAACGATTCGCTCATGAGGGTAAGCTTGGATTGGTGTGTGCCTGAAACAGGAATGCAAGTTGGGTGAATTTGCGTATAGCAAGGATTGGCAAAAGCCGCTCCGCGCTTATAGCAACGCCAGATGGCAGTAGCGTTCGATTTCATCGCATTCGTAGAAAGATAGAAAGCGTGGCCATAGCCGCCGGTGGCCACAATCACCGCATCGGCTACGTGGGTTTCTAGTTCACCGGTGAGCAAATTACGAGCGATGATTCCGCGGGCCTTACCATCGATCAACACGAGATCGAGCATTTCACGACGAGGGAAAAGCTCCACGCCGCCCGCATCGATTTGTTTATTCATCGCTGCATAGGCACCGAGCAAGAGCTGCTGCCCTGTTTGGCCGCGAGCATAGAAGGTGCGGGAAACTTGGGCGCCGCCGAAAGAACGGTTCGCCAGCGTGCCGCCGTATTCGCGAGCAAAGGGCACGCCCATGGCCACAGAATGATCGATGATCTGATTGGAAACTTCGGCCAAGCGATACACGTTGGATTCACGAGCGCGGAAATCTCCGCCCTTCACTGTATCGTAGAAAAGACGATACACAGAGTCGCCATCATTCTGATAATTTTTGGCTGCGTTCACACCACCCTGCGCGGCGATAGAATGGGCTCGTCGTGGAGAATCGTGAATACAAAATGATTTAACTTTATAGCCAAGCTCAGAAAGAGAGGCGGCAGCAGAGGATCCGGCAAGGCCTGTGCCCACCACGATCACCGTGAATTTTCTCTTATTGGCAGGATTGATCAGCTTGCCATCAAATTTATGGTTCTTCCAACGATCGGCTATTGGTCCAGAGGGTTCTTTTGAATCAAGTTTCATCTGCTTACCCCTTCACGTAGATATAAATTGGATTCACTAAAAAACCGACCACGATCACAACGCCAAAGGCATAGCTGAGGAGCCGAACTTTTTTCTCTTTGCCTAAGCCCACGAGCCCAAGCGTCTGCAGGGAACTCCACAGCGCATGGGAAAGATGCAGGCCAAGAATCGAAATCGCTAGCACATACCAAGCCGTATACAATGGTTGCAAAAAAACTTCCGTCATCAGCTTATGTAGATCCCGCCCTTCCTCGCCATGGATGGTATATGGGTATTCTGGTCCAAACTTAAAAGTAATCAAGTGGAGCACAACGAAGGCGAGCACTACGAGCCCAGATAGCAGCATTGTTTTCGAGGAAAGATCCGCGGCACCTTTTTTCTTTGGTGCCTTCGCATAGCCGATGGGTCTTGCGGCGCGATTTTCTGCCGAAACCCAAATTGCGAAGAGCACATGCAGCACGAACATGGCAATGAGGCCGCCCTCAGCCACATAGATTAAATGATTCGAAGTGAGCGCGAGACTATAGCCATTGTAGGCATCAGGCCCCTTCAAATAAAGAAGATTGCCGATCATGTGGGTGAGAACAAATCCACACAGACCAAGCCCCGTGAGACCCATGATTTGTTTTTTACCGATCGAAGAGGAAAAATAAGCAGCAGCGCGCTTCATAGAAATCTCCAAAGCTTAAGTGCGCTAAGCTTAGCAAAATTAATGGGTTTTGTGGAGGGCGAAAAAGATATTCTAAGCCCTTCATGCCAGGCAAACTCGCCAAATTTACGCACATCGTTATACTTTCCACCCCTCCCGCGGACGTTTTCCAGGCTTCCAGGTTCCTTTCAAACCTAAACTTTTTCGCAAAATACTAATATTTTGTACCTTCGTTCACCAAATATGTTACACCGATATCATGAAACAAAGCGAATTCTTCCCAAAACAGCAAAAAGCCTATGGTGGCTTGCTATTGAATACCCGCGCGGGTCGCAGCCATGGCCGACCACTCTCCAGCAAAAACTCCATGCACCTCGTCCTTCGTTCCACCCGCGCCAAGGGGGCACTTTCTTTTCTAAAACACAGAGCAACAATTGATCGAATCTTGGAAAAATTCGCCCGCAAAAATGGCGTGAGAATTTTGTCGCTTGCCAACGTGGGCAATCACTTACATATCGAAGTTAGACTCTCTACCCGCCATACCTATCGCGCTTTCATTCGCGCCATCACAGCGGCCATTGCTATGGCTGTGCAAGGAAAGAGTCGCTGGAATAAAATCGAAGAAAAATTTTGGGACTATCGCCCTTTCACCCGCATAGTTGTGGGCTATAAAGCGCTACTCTCACTGAAGGATTATATCGAGATCAATGATCTGGAAGGGCTTGGGGTAGCGCGATCGAAGTCGCAACTCGCTCTAGGCTGGCGAGTGGTCCGACCGCCAGGAATTTAATATCTCCTCAAACAGCCTAAGCAAGTTCAAAAAGACCATTCGACATAGCAGCGCCAAAAGGATTCCCAAATTTTGCTATGTTAGGAGCTGTTCACCCAGCAGAAAGCCTTTTCCAGCCTTACCGTGGATGAAAATAATCCGCCTAAGATCAGCCCTTCGCCTCTTCCTTTTTCTTCCAAAGGTAATAGTCGTAGTTACCCTCATAGACGCGTAGGTGATTGCGATCTACTTCGAATACGCGAGTGGCGATTTTGCGCAAGAAATAACGATCGTGACTCACGATGGCTACTGTGCCCTGAAAATTAAGAATGGCTTCTAGAAGCACTTCTCGCGAACCGATATCTAGGTGGTTGGTAGGTTCATCCAGCACCAGAAAGTTCACCGGAGTTGTGAGGAGAGTTGCGAGCACTACTCTACTTTTTTCCCCGCCGCTCAGCACGCTGATGCGTTTTTCTACTTCATCACCGGAAAACTTAAAGGCTCCCAGTAGATTTCGCACGTTCCCCATCGAAGCATGGGGCATACGATCATGCACTGCCGCCTCCACTGTTTGGCGTTCATCCAAAATCTCCAGCGAACTCTGGCTGAAGTAGCCAGGCTGAATCGATGGGCCCATATTGATTTTGCCCGAACTCGGCTCGGTGGAACCCATCAGCATTTTTAGCAGCGTAGATTTACCGGCACCGTTCACACCCACAACAGCAACCCGATCTAATCTTTTTATCGTGGCGGAAGCGCCTTGAAACACAAGCTTCTCGCGACCATCGCTCTTCCAAATTTTCCCCAGATCTTGAAAGCTCACCACATCATCGCCGCCACGAGGAGGCGTTGGGAATGTGAATTTTATCAATTTTTCTTCCGGTGGCAATTCAATACGATCGATCTTCTCTAATTTTTTCACGCGGCTTTGCACTTGCGCAGCATGGGAAGCACGAGCAGCGAAGCGAGCTATAAACTCTTCTTCCTTCGCTAGCATATCTTGCTGGCGTTCTGCCGCAGCACGAAGCTGTTCACGGCGGAGCTCCCGCTCTCGCTCATAGTAATCATAATTACCCGAATAGCTGGTGATGGTTTTATTGGCCACTTCCATGATCTTCTTAACCAAGCGATTCATGAATTCTCGGTCGTGGCTCGTCATCACGAGAGTGCCGGGATATTTATCCAGCCACTCCTCTAGCCAAACGATGGATTCCACATCCAAGTGGTTGGTGGGCTCGTCCATTAGCAATACATCAGGATTTTGAATCAGAATCTTGGCGAGTGCGATACGCATTTTCCAACCGCCCGAGAAGCTCTCCGTGGGGCGATTATAGTCATCGGGGCCGATTCTTAAACCAGTGAGAATTTCCTGCGCACGAGATTCGAGATCGTAGCCACCCAAGCGCTCAAATTCTGTTTGCGCTTCTCCGTAATCGTAGAGCAGCTTTTCCATCGCATCATCATCGATGGGGTTGATGGCTGAATCTTCGAGGCGTGCCTCCAAAGTTTTTAAACGCTTTTCTAGGTGAGGAATATTGCCAGCGGCAGACTTCACTTCCTCGAGGGCTGTGCGCCCATGCATATCGCCCACATCCTGAGAGAAGTGAGCAATCCGCAGCTTATCTGAAAGATTAATATTTCCCGAATCAATGCCCTCTTCGCGCATCAGCAAACGGAAAACCGTAGATTTACCCGCACCATTGGGGCCCACTAGGCCGATTTTTTCACCAGGGTTAATTTGAAAACTAGCTTCTTTAAAGAGAATCTTCGGACCAAACTGTTTCGTGATATTTGAGCAAGCGATCATCCATTTTCTTTCTTCAGTAAGCGAACTGGCGTTTCAGGGCGGCGAGATAGATCGCGGCGCAACTCAGTTTCGTTGCTCAGCTCCACATAGCTATAACCAAATTTAATGTATTCCACGATTTTCCCGATCAGTTCATATCGCGTGAAAGGGCAAATTACGTAGTAATTATTCGTGCCGTCTTGGGAAAAATGTACTGCAAGCTCTAGTGCCTGTTCATAGGCAATCTTTTCGCGATCTTCTTTGCTAACCACGCCATCGAACTCTTTCAATACAGATTCTGGCACATCGAGTCCGGTGAAGTACTTATTGAGAAACTCTCCATTTTTTCGGCTCATCACTGGCATGAGACCAAAAATCACCGGGAAACGATCTTGGGAAATATTGTATTTCGCGAGTGTATCTACACAGCGATTAAAAGCATCTTTCGAGTGCACGGGCTGGGTTTCTGCGAAATCTGCTCCTGCTTCGATTTTACGAAGCAAACGCTCCGTTTCATTCACAATGTTTTCGGCATTCGGATTATACGCCACCCCGATCAGCATATCCACGGGCTCTTCCAAATCTTCGCCGCTCATCAACTTGCCTTCGCGCATTTTTTTTACGATCTCAATGAGCTTGAGTGAATTTCCTTCGAAAACACTTTTCGCATGCTCTGGGCCTTTACGAACAGCATCACCGGTCACAGCGAGAATGGAAGTGATATTCATGGCCGCAGCGCCGAGAATTTCTGTTTGCAAGGCGATCAGGTTCTTATCACGACAAGTGATATGATAGATGGAATCCATAAAGGCTGGGCCAGCCTGAAGGAGACGCGATTGAAAAGCCAAAGGATGCAAACGAACTCTTGCATTGGGATTATCCGCCAGATTTAAAGCATCGCAACCTTTTTGCCCGAGGTGATAGCAACCCTCGCGCACAGTTTGGGTTTTATGCCCTTGCGGCATGCCCACTTCCACCGTAACAAAACGATATTGCGGCGAAGAAAGTTTTTCTAAAAAACGCTGACGAAAATGAGCTCGTTGTGCTGGCACAATTTATCCCTTCGAAACCTTTGTACCCTTTGGGGTATCGTCTACTCTAAAGCCTAAGGCAAGTAATTCATTGCGAAGCCTATCGCTCTCGGCCCAATTTTTCGCTGCACGCGCAGCATCACGCGCTAAAGCCATCGCTTGCACATTCGCTGGAATCAGCAACTCTTCCTTAGCTCGCTCTTCTAAGCGCAAACCAAAAACTTGATCAAATTCAAATGCGAGCTTCTTTCGTTGGGCGCCGCTCAGAGCAGCATCTTTTAGCATCACAAAGAAATCCGCCAAGGCTTGCGGAGAATTCAAATCATCGAGAATGGCGGAGGTGAAGCGCTTGCGGTAGGCGGCCATCTCTGGCGTTTCCACTGCAGCCTTTTCATCCTCATTTTTCCATTCGCGGAGGCGTTGTAAAATACCGTTTAAGCCCGATTGCGCCGCCTTCAATCCTTCATAGTGGAAGGTGAGATTCGTGCGATAATGCGCCTGCAAAAGCAAAAAGCGATAGTCCATAGGATGGTAGCCAAGCTTTTCCAAATGAGAAACGGTGAGCGTATCCCCTTTAGATTTGCTCATCTTGCCAGCGTCTTCCGTTAAGAATTCACCATGCATCCAATAGTTCACGAAACGTTTACCAGTGGTGGCTTCGCTCTGGGCGATTTCATTCGTGTGGTGCACTGGAATATGATCAATGCCACCGCAGTGGAGATCGAAACTTTCTCCCAAGTATTTCATCGACATTGCCGAACACTCGATATGCCAACCAGGAAAGCCTTTTCCCCAGGGAGAATTCCATTCCATTTGGCGTTGTTCACCAGCGGTAGAAAATTTCCATAGCGCAAAATCCGTGGAGCTGCGCTTATCGCCAACAGCCACGCGTTTGCCCGCCTCTAGATTTTCCACATCGAGCTTAGCGAAATTCGCATAGGCCGGAAACTTCGAAGTATCATAGTAAATTCCATCAGACGTGCGATAGGCAAAACCTTTTTTCTCCAGCGCTTCCACCATCGCAATCATTTCTGGAATATGTTCAGTGGCTTTCGGGATAATTTGTGGACGCTGAATATTCAGTTTATCCATATCCGAGAAAAAAGCCTCGGTATAAAACTTAGCAATATCCCACGCGCTCTTGCCTTCCCGGCGCGCACCCTTTTCCATTTTGTCTTCGCCATCATCGCCATCGGAAACAAGATGACCCACATCCGTGATATTCATCACATGAAGCACAGAATATCCCGCCAGCTTCAGAGCACGCACTAGGAGATCTTCAAACACGTAGGTGCGCAAATTTCCTATGTGGGCATAGTGATAAACGGTGGGCCCGCATGTATAGAGCTTCACTTGACCAGGGCTAATTGGGACAAAAAGTTCCTTAGAACGAGATAGAGTATTGAAAAGATGGAAGTCTTTTATCGTTTCCATAGTTGCCTAATGCTAGCAGAAAACTAGAAGAATGCCATGGCCTATGTTAAGAACGGAGCATGGAACAAAAAGCGCCAACACCTAGCCTTGTAGAGCTAAGGAAGCTAGTGGAAGACTGTTTCGAGGTAAAACCCACTCAATATTGGGTGGATTTTGGTCTGAGTATTTCGCTAGCTTGGGTTTGCTTTGTGTTCGGCGATCGCTCCACTTCTTGGGCCTTGCAAGCCAGCTTTTTTATCGCCTCAAGCTTGCTCTTTTATCGCAGCATGTTGTTTATCCATGAACTCACTCACTTGCGCCGAGAAGATATTCCTTATTTCTCTATTGCCTGGAATTTGCTGGCCGGCATTCCGCTCATGCTACCCTCTTTCATGTACCGCGGAGTGCATTTAGATCACCATAAGCGCGGCACCTATGGCACCAAAGAAGATGGGGAGTATAGTGCGTTCGGCGGAAGTTCACCGCTTAAATTAATTCCCTATTTCCTCCAGTGTTTTTCTGTTCCAGTGGCACTCTACCTTCGCTTCGCGCTTTTAAATCCCATCTCCTTACTCCACCCAGCGCTGCGCAAACTTTTGATGGAACGGGGATCAGCTCTCGCGATTCAGTTTGAGGCGAAACGAAAAATCCCCTCAGGGATAGATCTCCGAAATTGGAAAATTCTAGATTTTTTAACGAGCCTGCATGTGTACTTCGCGAGCTATTTATTCATCAGCCATGTGCTTGCTTGGTCTACTCTCCTCCACTTTTACGGCATTATGGTGGCAGTGCTCTTTGTGAATTCTATTCGAACTGTGGTAGCTCACCGCTATACTAACCAGTCGCTCCAAGAAATGAGCTTTCAAGATCAGCTTCTAGATTCCATCAATGTAGAAGGAAATATTATTTTTCATGAACTCATGGCGCCAGTAGGATTGCGAAACCATGGCCTTCATCATTTGTTCCCCTCCATGCCCTATCACTCCCTCGAAACAGCTCATCAACGACTTAAAAAAGCTCTGCCTGAAGATTCCTTTTATCATCAGATGAACGAGCCCAATCTTTTCGTGGCGCTATTGAAATTGTGGCAATCCGCGCGGGAAGTTCATGCACCAGCTAATGCTCCCACTCACGTAAATCTATAAATGAATTCCATCGTTGTATATGTTCCGCTGAGCCACCTCGAAAAAGTAAAATCGGCCATGTTCGCTGCCGGTGCTGGGCGTATCGGTAACTATGAGTGCTGCTCCTGGACAGTGCTCGGAGAGGGTCAATTCAAGGCGCTCCACGGCGCAGCTCCTTTTCTCGGTAAGGTTGGCGAAATTGAAAAAGTTTCTGAGTATCGAGTGGAGATGGTTTGCGAAAAATCCCTCACTGCAAATGCGATTGCTGCAATGCGAACAGCACATCCCTACGAAACCCCAGCGTTTTTAGTTTTAGAATCTACTATAGAATGATAAAAGCCCGTTACAAAGCCAGCTATATGGAGAGAAATCAAAATGCTTAACTACTCAAAAATTCAAGAACTCTTGGGCAAAGATGCCACCAATTTATTAGGATTCTCCAATCCAAAAATCAAAAAAGATTCTCTCTTTCTACCAAGTGGCGACTGGGTTTCCCGCAGCTTCGGCAATTCTGATCGCTCACCCAATGTATTGCGCTCTCTCGAAGCGATGTACGGTCACGGTCGTCTTGCGAATACAGGCTATCTCTCCATTCTCCCTGTGGACCAAGGCATCGAGCACTCTGCTGGCGCATCCTTCGCTCCAAACCCCATGTATTTCGACCCAGAAAATATTGTGAAACTCGCCATTGAAGGAGGCTGTAATGCAGTAGCCACCACCCTTGGCGGACTCGGCCTCATGAGCCGCAAGTATGCGCACAAAATTCCTTTCATCGTAAAAGTGAATCACAATGAGCTGCTCACCTATCCGAATAAATTTGATCAAATCATGTTCGCCTCTGTGAAACAGGCCCGCGATCTTGGTGCTGTTGCTATCGGCGCCACCATCTATTTCGGATCCGATGAATCTGGCCGTCAGATTGTAGAGGTGAGCCAGGCCTTCCAAGCAGCTCATGAAATGGGCATGGCCACCATTCTTTGGTGTTATATGCGTAACTCGGCGTTCAAAGCCGATGGCATAGACCACCACACGAGCGCAGATCTCACTGGCCAAGCGAATCACCTCGGCGCCACCATCGAAGCCGATATCTTGAAACAAAAGCTACCAACACAAAATGGCGGCTTCAAAGCCCTCAATATGGGCAAGAGCTCCTACGGCAAGCTAGATGAAAAAATGTATACTCAGTTGTCTAGCGATCACCCGATCGACTTAACTCGCTATCAAGTGGCAAATGGCTATATGGGCCGCATTGGTCTGATCAATTCTGGGGGAGCCTCGGGCCAAAATGATTTAGCGGAAGCTATCTGGACAGCCACGGTGAATAAACGCGCTGGTGGTATGGGTCTTATTTCTGGCCGCAAAGCCTTCCAGAAGCCGATGAAGGATGGCGTGGAAATCTTGAACGCAATTCAGGATGTTTACCTTTGCCCTGAAGTTACGATCGCCTAAAGTAGAATGGCGCCGGAGCAAGTTAAAGCTCACAGCGCCTTTACTATCGAACTAAATATTATTTCTGCTCCACCACATCTTTTACGGAAGCATAGCCGTAGTTGCCGTCGAGCGTGATTTTATCAGAAGGAACGCAAGCTGAGGTCAAAGTGGCGAGCGGGCCTAAGTCTGCATCCGTTAGCACATCGATAAATTGAACGGTGAAGATCTGACCACCCTCTCCTCTTACTTCAAGAGCGGCATAGCAATGATCCACGTCACAAGAGAAGTTAGAAAAACTCACATCACCGCAAAGCAAAGTATTGGCGCGGGAAATCATTGGCACAAGCAACAAAACTAAAACAAATAGAAATTTCATAGAAACTCCGGCACTGCCTCGAATTCGTAGAGCTGTATTGCCCCAATGGCGATTCTCGGCTACTGCAATAGGGCGCAATCTAATCAACCCAACGCACATCGGCAAGCTCTTATTGCATTCCTATAAATGCGCCTAGATCTTAGACAGTCGATCTGGCTTTTGGCCCCTCGAAAGGCATTAAAAACGCACCGCACAATACCCTGACAGAATCCTAACAATTGGATGCCCAGCTCTATTGTAGAACTAGAACATGAAAACAATTTATCTACTTATTGCCGTTCTTTTTGCGTTCAACACAGCCCATGCAGGAGGACTCACCTTAAATGGTGCGGGAGCAACCTTTCCTTATCCGCTCTACGCCAAGTGGTTCTCTGAGTATAAAAAGATCGATACGAATGTAGAGATCAATTATCAATCCATCGGTAGCGGCGGAGGCATTCGTCAGCTTCTCGATAAAACGATTGATTTCGGTGCGAGCGATGCCCCAATGACGGATGAGCAACTCGCAAAATCATCTAAGCCAATCCTGCATATCCCAACCGTGCTTGGCGCAGTGGTGATTACCTATAATCTTCCTGGCATCACAAAGCCTCTTCACTTCAGCGGCGATGTTCTCGCCAATATTTTCCTCGGAAAAATCACCAAGTGGAACGATGCTGCTATCGCTAAATTAAATCCTGGCGTTGCACTCCCTGATACAGCCATATTAGTTGCTCACCGTTCTGATGGTAGCGGCACCTCTGCCGTTTTCACGGATTACTTAAGCAAAGTAAGCGCAGACTGGAAAGCCAAAGTTGGCGCTGGCACTGCAGTGAACTGGCCAGCAGGCCTCGGCGGCAAAGGCAATGAAGGTGTTACTGGAGTAGTGAAACAAACTCCAGGAGCCGTAGGTTATGTAGAACTCACCTACGCTGTTTCGAATGGTCTTCCTGTTGCTGAGCTTCTCAATAAAGCAGGAAAATCCATCACTCCGACCACAAAAAGTGTATCTGCTGCGGCAGCTGGCGCCTTGAAAACCATGCCGAAAGATTTCCGCGTTTCGATCACGGATTCGCCGAGCAAAGATGCTTACCCCATCGCTTCTTTTACTTACTTGCTTGTGTACCAAAGCATGAACAAGGAAAAGGCAGACACCCTAAAGAAATTCATTCACTGGGCGCTGAGCCCTGCTGGTCAAGCAATGGCAGAGCCTCTTTCCTATGCACCTCTTCCAGTGGCACTCACAAAATCTGTAGAGAAGCGTGCCAACGAGGTTAAAGCTGAATAAGCTTTTTTCTCGCAAGCCAAAGAGACGCGACGTTCATCGAGCGGATCGTCTCTTTTTCTATTCTCTCCGCGCGATCGGATTTTTGCTCTTTGCTTTGATCCTTGGCATTGGGGTGCAATTAGCAATACTTGCTGCACCAGCCTTGCACCAATTCGGTTTTGGATTTTTATTTAGCACACAGTGGGATCCGGTGAATGATCACTTCGGCGCAGCGCCCTTTCTCTTCGGCACCATTGTATCCTCCATTCTCGCTCTCGTTATCTCGATTCCAATCAGTCTCGGAGTGGCGCTTTTCCTAGGCGAAATCGCCCCGAAAAAAATAGCAAACCCGCTCAGCATGTTAGTGGAGATGCTCGCCGCTATCCCCAGCGTGATCTATGGTCTCTGGGGAATCTTCGTATTAGCTCCGCTACTTCGCACCACGCTCGAACCCTTTCTTGGAAAAACGCTGGGTTTCCTCCCCCTCTTTCAAGGCGCCCCCTTCGGAGTGGGGATGCTCACCGCAGGAATTATCCTAGCCATCATGATCACTCCCACCATTTCCGCGATCGCCCGCGAAGTGTTTCGCACAATTCCCCTCGCGCAGAGAGAGGCCGCGCGGGCCTTAGGCGCAACGAGATGGGAAACTACACGCCTCGCGGTGCTAGGCAGCTCGCGCCTTGGCATCTATGGTGCTGTCACCTTAGGCCTCGGGCGCGCCCTCGGAGAAACTATGGCTGTGACCATGGTGATCGGCAATCGCAACGAAATTTCGGCCTCGCTTTTTGCTCCCGGACAAACCATGGCCAGCGTGATTGCCAATGAATACAGTGAAGCCACCAGTGATCTGCACCTTTCAGCCCTCGCCGCGATTGGCCTTACCCTCTTCGGCGTTTCCTTGATTATTAATATTATTGCCCGAATCCTAGTTCGCCGCGTGCGAATCAAGGAGGGGGGATGAAGATCGCCGTAACAAGACGCCTACTTTCCCTCCGCGATCGTCAGCGACGCTTCGTGAATTTCAGCATGACGCTGCTACTTTGCCTCTGCGCTATTTTGGCACTCTTACCACTGCTCAGCGTTTTCATTTTCGTGTTGAAAGAGGGAATGCCA
>CAIPTA010000038.1 GCA_903867855.1 Oligoflexia bacterium
CTAAAATCAAGATTGGCGCGTTTTTTAGAATCGCTCGAGCAATTGCGATCCGTTGTCGTTGACCACCCGATAAGCGTACCCCATTTTCACCAACCTCCGCATCAAATAACCCTGATGGAGGCGCAAACTTTATCATCACCTCCTAAAAAACGCATCATTTGACGATACGCTAGCTCTCCACTAATACTAAGGAATGCTACGTTCTACATTAGCCCGAATTCGCTGCCCTAATTGTCTCGATGGCAAATCGGGCGCACTAGCTCTCCATGAAATCAAAAAGAAGCTTGGCGAGGATATTTTATCGGCGAGCCTGCGCTGCAACGACTGTGAATCAGAGTTTCCCATTCTTGCTGGCGTTGCAATCTTGGTGAACGATATTGAGCAATATCTTTGCTTGCACGCGAAAGGCATCTCCTCTTTTGTAAAGGACGACGAAGTGCCGCTCACCTATCGTGAATCATTTCTTCAAGCAAAATCAGAAATCCTCGATTCAGAGGAAGACCTTGAATCGGAGCGAGTGAACGCACTCTATTTCATGAATCATTACGTGAGCGCGGGAAAGACAAAAAGTAACCCCTGGTGGCGCCCTAAACAAAACTTTTCGCCAGAGATCGATCGCTTAGTGAAGAATTTTTGGGATAAGGGCCCCTTTGCAAAAATTGCGGAATGGACGAAATCAGCAAAGCATCAGAACGCGATAGAGTTAGCTTGCGGTGTGGGTGGTCTCGCGCAAATACTGGCGTTGAGAGTAAAAGCCTACCTCGGCATCGATAGCTCATTTACAAGCATAGCGCTTGCTCGCCATATCAACCTGGGCGCGCCCTATCCACTTTCCCTAAATTCCCCGCAAGATCTTTATAATGGTCCCCTCACCGGAAAGATCGCCGCGCCAAAGCCACTAAAAAATAAAAATATCGATTTTGTGGTTGGCGAAATCGAGGCTGTGCCTGCGCCTTTCGGCAATTTCGATCTGGCCATTGCCCTCAACACAATTGATGTTCTGGCAGATCCGTGCGAGCTACCAAAGCGGCAGCATGCGCTTTTGAAAAAAAATGGAGTGGCCATTCAGAGTAGCCCTTACCTATGGCATTCAGGCGTGGCAGAGCAACTTCGCAGTGAACTCCCGAAAAAGATTAAGTCGTCGTCCGAGGCCGTGGCCTATCTTTACGAGCAGCAGGGTTTCCAGATTTTCAAAAATATTGAGCATATCCCCTGGCTATTCTTGGAGCACTACCGAAAAATAGGGGTGTATTCCGTGCATCTTTTTGCAGCGAGGAAGCGTTAAGGAGCGCTTGGGCTAATACCAATCAAGCCCTCGTAGATAATCCGCTGTACGTCGGCTTCATCTTGAAACACGCGGTTTGGCATTGGTTTTCCTTCCGCCTTTAAAGCGGCAAGTTCGTCAGGCGTTTTTCCATAGCGAAGAATGCTCTCCCTTAACTCGATATCAGCTTGAGTCCACGGGCCGCGTTTTTTATATTCGTCCAGTTCAGCGGCGCGATGGAGCGCTTGTTTTTGAAATAAACCCGGACGACCTTCAAAGAGGCGTCCAAGCACTCGCTCTGTTTCAGCAGCGCGGCGATCGCGATCTAGTCCAATTCTTGCCGCTGTTTTTCTGGCGCGTTCTGCTGTTTCAGGGCTGTGAAGCTCCTCTAGCGATACTTGCTCGCGGGCCTTAACTTTTAACGGAGCTGTACCTGGCCTACCCTGGCGATCCCCGATGAGTGCCGGCAAATGATCCCGCTCGATCATTTTTAGCGCATCGTTTTGGTAGAGCGGCGACAATTGATGAATATCTAACCCGGGCCGTGCGCTATAGGGAAATGCAGTAAATACAGACGGATTAGAGGGGTGGTTATGGCACTTGATACAGGCCTTTTCCACCGGCATTCCTTGGAAGGTGCGAGATGCTACCCACTTCTCGCCATCGCGCACATAGAACATCGGTACATATTCACCTTTTGCATTGCGACCAATCGCCTCAATAGATTTTTGTGTCCACTTGCCGTTTTCAAATGCCTCATTGGTCACTACGCGATAGCTCTGCAGATTCAGCGGATATTCGGCGCGACCAGTGGCAGAGCGCCCCGCCTCGATCTGATCTTTTGGCCAATAAATGGTTCGCCGAGTAGGGATCACTTCGCCAGCCGCATTTTTTCCGTACACCGCAGAAAGCGGACTCAAACTATCTTTTCCTTCCAACACGGTTTCACCCCACCACAATTCACGTCCGCCACCTTTTGCGTAGATGCCGTGATCGCGGAAAGCCTCCGTTGTAATCATTTCGTGCATAGTACCGCGGAATTGCGCCGCGAAGAGATCGTCTGCTCGAATGGAAGCGGCCGCTCTAACTTCTGGGCTCGCCAAGCCAGGATCTAGCACTTCTTTTTTCGTAGAAATATACTGCGCGCGAGCATCTTCCAGACCAGGCGAAACTTTCACCACAGATCCTTCTTGCAGGCTACTAGCAGGCGCAGCGTCACCCTTGCCCTTAAAGAGACCTTTTAGGGAGGCCATGAAGCCTACGCGCTCTGCCTCCGGAACTTTGCCGAGAATTCCTTGGCGAAGGAGAGTATCGATTGCGGTGTTAACACGTTCAGGATCGCTAATACCGCGCGCAGCCAAGAGATCACGGATGCCTACGGCTTTTTCTTTTAGCTGCGCAATTGTGTATTGCCCGTAACCATCTCCGATATTGTGCAATTCCAAAACTCGCTTCGCTTCTTGCTCGTTGAGGTGTATGCCAAGCACGTGCTCCGTTAAGTACACTCGCTCTGAATCTTGGAGAGGAATAGGATTTCCTTTATCGAAAAAGGAAGTGGCATTCGATTCTGTGATGTGTTTCGCGCGTAAACTTTCTTGTGCAGCGGCACGGCTAGCGTCATCGAGCGCGATTGCCGCGGAGGCTCGCTGTGAGGCCACCGCCGATCTTTCCGTCGCCCGCACTATTCCTGCGGCAAGCAGGCCATTATGGGCAGCCACTATGGCAGCATCTCCATGGGAAAGACCCAAATGAAGAGCACTATCCATTAAGGCCAGATATTTTCTGATCGGGTAAGTTAGTACTTTTCCACCCTTTAGCGTAATCGAAAGAGGCACAGTGATTGCGCTTTGTGAGGCGGCAAGTTCCCAAGCTGTTTGCCCAAGTTTTTTTGATTTCTCCGAGAACTTGATCACCGCTTTACTTGCTGGCGAATTCAAGACTGCCTCAATTCTCTGCGCTAATTGCGAACTCCCCACCTCTCCAATCACTACAGCCGTGCGAGCGGAAGCAGTGATCGCAGCCTTTGCAAAATCAGGTAGGGCTTCTGCCACTCGACTGCCAATTTTTCCTGCGAGCTTCAATCCGATTTTCCCTGCGGATTTTCCGATCGAAAGCACACCGCCGGTGAGATAGGCCGTCACAATTTCACCGCCCGCAAATCCAACTACTCCGCAAACAGCGTCTAATTTTTGCCCGCAACTCGCGCAATCCCAGCCTTGCGTATTTTTCTCTAGGCAAGTAGAGAGGTGAGGCTGTCCTGACCAACGATTACACATAAAGTTTTCACGGATTCCATCGGCGATCATTTGATAGATACTTTGGCCCATTTGCTTAATAGCGGCCCAAGGATCTTTCAAAAAAAGATCCACAAAACTTTTACTTTGCTTACTCGCAGCCATCATTTTTTCAGTGGAACGATCTTCAATTCCCCACATATAATTCCAGCCTGAAACTACTTTTTTGGCAGCCCAACTGGCGGCTCCATAGGCGAGTTGCCAGGCCACCTGCACGTTAGACCAAAGATTGGTCATTACACCTGCCACGAGTTCCGTAAAACAATCGGATTTCGCGGTGGACATGCAACTGTCTTTCTTTGCACTCGTGTGCACTTTCTCCTCTAGGCCCTTCAATCCTCGAAGGAGCGGCCCCATCGGCGACACTCCATAGGTAAGTGCACGAGCCAAATTACAGGTCACATCGCCCAGGCAAGCAGCTGCACTTTGATGAGCCTCTTGTGCATTACAGCTCAAACCATGCTTTTGAATAGCGTTGTGATGGGCGGCCAATTGCTCTGCGAGAGAGGAGATGGAACCATTAGGACCACACCCTGCAATCGCCTCTTCTTTTGCAATAAACTTTTTGAGAGCTAAAATCTCTACCCTTAGATGATCATTTTCATGAGGACAATTGATGTTCGTATTGCCATCTGTGACTACGCGGTCAATCACCTGGCCATTTTGCATACAAATTTGTTCAAAGATACTCAATTGACTCTGTAGGTTTTGCACCCGAATCTCTAATTGCCGATCTCCACTAAACGGTGCGGCCGCCTGCGCCATCGCACTAAATAAAAAACATATAAATAAAATTACTCGCATCGGAAGCTACCAGCCATTTGGTCCATACTAGATTGAGGTATGGCATTTTCTTTTCTTATCAGGCTCTTCAGGTGAAACAGCTGCCCCTTACAAATCGCAAAATAGGAAATCTCTGTGAACTCAGTTCCGGCTAGAGAATAGCGATAGCCAATTTGTCGCAGATCTAGGCCACTTTTTGTTTTTGATTTTTTGTAGGGATAAAACTCAATTGCGCTGCCACCCTTATCTTCCACCCAAGCGGTGCGGCCAGCTCTATATTCCGATTGAGACTTATCCAAAGCAGCATCATCAAAACTCAAATCGTTCAGCGTCGTGGGAGTAACGGAAAAGGCGGCTCGCCCGGCAGCTTGCTCAGGACCAAGGAGCATCAGTGGCATCCCCATCAAGCCTGGAGCTGCTTGCCAGCTGGCTGGAAAATCAATACTCACAGTTGCGCCTTCCAGCGCGAAAGTTTGCTCCTTGGAGTACCCGTTTGCGGCATGAAAAAATAAAGTTGAGATCGCGAATAGCGCAGTAAAAGATAGGCGTTGAATATAGCAAAATCCCATCCTCTCTTATCGGCTATTTCACACCCCAAGTTAAGCTTGAGAGGGAGCTTTTTTTAGAGTGGCAAACACGGCAATGCTAAAAATTTCCCCAATGATTTAAGGCTGTTGCAAGGCACAGGAACTTCTACTCCACGCTTTTTGAACTGCACCTATGGTTTTCCA
>CAIPTA010000039.1 GCA_903867855.1 Oligoflexia bacterium
CGGAATTGATTCACCTAATATTCATTACCAGGACACTTTGGGTAACAGCTTTACCGATAAGTGGCCAAAACAAGCCACAAATGGTTTCGACGTAATCCTGGCGAATCCCCCCTTTAAGGGAACGATTGATGAGGAAGACGTTCACCCGACGTTAAAATCAAAAGTACATACGAAAAAAACAGAGCTGCTGTTTCTTATCCTAATGCTTCGAATGCTCAAAACAGGCGGCAGATGTGCTGTAATCGTTCCAGACGGTGTATTATTTGGGGGCACAAATGCTCACCTAGGTGTTCGAAAAAACTTAATAGAAGACAATCAACTCGAAGCCGTAATTTCTTTGCCTCCAGGTGTATTTAAGCCTTACGCCGGAGTGTCAACCGCAATTTTGATTTTCACTAGGGGTGGAAAAACGGACAAGATTTTCTTCTATGACGTAAAGGCAGACGGCTACTCTTTGGATGACAAGCGGCACCCAGTTGAACAAAATGATCTACCCGATCTGATCAAATACTGGAAAGAATTCAAGGCGAAACCCGACAAACCTTATAAAAAATCAGCTAAAGCATTTTCAGTTACCGCCAAAGAGGTAATTAAAAATGAATATGACCTAAGCCTCAATAAATACCAGGAAGTAGTGCATGGAGAAATCAAGTACCGACCACCTTTAGAAATTCTCGCCGACCTAGCAAAACTCGAATTAGATATCCAAAACGGCATTAAAGATTTGGAACAGATTCTTGTTGGACCAGGTGTGTGATGAAATCTCTAGGAAGCTTTACTATAGAATGTGGTCCTAAAATGCAGGACGTTATTGATCTCCCTGTATATTCAGTTACTAAACATCGAGGTTTCGTCCCAAGTCTTGAGTATTTTAAGAAGCAAGTATTTAGTCGGGAACTAAGGGGCTACAGAATTGTTGAATCGGGTGACTTTGCATATGCCACCATTCATTTGGATGAAGGTTCGATTGGAATAGCACCGGAGCGCTGCTTGGTAAGTCCAATGTACACTGTTTTTAGAATTGCAACCACCGACGTTGACGCAAATTATCTAATTAGGTTCCTAAAGAGCCCCATCGCGCTTTCTCAATATAAACGACTTGGAAAGGGATCAGTCGAACGCAGAAAGTCAATTTCATTTGACCGTCTAAAGTCTTTGAAGATTCCGGCCCTTTCAATTTTAGAACAACGCCTCATAGTCGAATCTCTCGACAAGGCCGAAAATATACGCGAAAAAAGATTCAAAGCAATCGAAACCATAAATGATTTAACACAAGCTATTTTTTTGGAGATGTTTGGCGATCCGATAGAAAATGACCGAAATTGGGAGATCAAGGCTGTCTCTGATTTCGTTTCTCATTTTGAAAGCGGGAAAAGCATAGTAGCAAATGACTTAGACTGCGAATCGAATTTCAGAGTGTTGAAAGTTAGCGCGGTCACATCTGGAAAATTTAAACCATCCGAAAGCAAGCCACTACCACCAGATTACATCCCTCCTACCAAACATTTGGTAAGAAATGGCGATCTATTGTTTAGTCGGGCAAATACGTCAGAGTTGATTGGCGCAACCGCATATGTATCTACAACTCCTGAAAATCTTGCTTTGCCGGATAAAATTTGGCGTTTCGTCTGGCATTCCGTACCACGAGCTCACCCATTATATGTTTGCCAATTATTCAGACAACCAAAATTTAGGCAAGAAATAAGTAATCGTGCGACGGGTACAAGTGGATCAATGAAAAACATTTCTCAAGATAAAGTTATGACAATTCGAGTGGGAAACCCTGATTATGAACTTCAACTTGAATTTGCGAAACGGGTTTCGGCAATTACTAAAATCGACAATAGCTTTGAAATGCAAAAGCTAACATTGGATGAATGCTTTGGCGCATTTCAGCAACGCGCTTTCGCTGATGAATTAATGAAATTTGGACCGGAGAGATAAAATGAAAATTACCAGCCTAATGCTAGAAAATTTTCGATCTGTTAGTTCACCAATTAAAATCGATTTTAAACCCATTACACTACTTTTTGGCCCTAATAGCGCCGGAAAGAGCTCAATTCTTCAAGCCTTCCTAGCTTTTCGAGAGGCGCTAAGAAGCAACAATGCCGATCCTAGAAAAGTATACGGCGGCGGAGAAGACATTGATCTTGGAGGATTTACTTCTCTAATCCACGGCCACAATACTAGCCGTGAAATTTCAATACGAGTAGGATTTACCATCGACGCTGACGGAATTAGTGATGATTCAGAACTTTCGGAACAAATCGAAAACTCAAAGCGCTCTGGTCTGAGGTTCGAGAGTGGGCTGAACATCAATAAAATGAACTATAAATCTGGATTCGTCGAAATCAAAACGGCATTTGATCACAAAGCAAAAACTCCATTTATTAAAGAGTACTCAGTTGGCTTTGACAATGAACTGTTCGGAACCATTTCTAGGGATTTTTTGAATGCCCGAATCGTATTGACCTTAAACAAAACAAATAAATTTTTGGTGGTGCATTCGACCCAGTTTTCGGAAAACGATGATCAAATGTTTGCGGAGTGGTACCGACATCTAGCCGATCGACTTCGCTCAATCAATAACGGGCTGGGTGACGGGATAGAGCTTGAATCGGACGATTTAAATTCATGTGTTATCCCTATTTGGGGAAAATCTCTTAAAATTATTGATAATGAAACAGAGGAGGCCGAATTTCGATCTTATTCAAACACCCTTTCACAAATCTTTGTCGTAACAGGGGCCGTGCTCCAAAAACATATTGATTCAGCAATATATTTGGGCCCAATGCGGGCGATGCCCGCTCGAAACTACGAAGCTCCTCCAACTGTCGACATCAACAGATGGGTAAACGGAATGGCAGCCTGGGATACCCTGTGCATTCGCAACCAAACTTCAAAAGATCTTTCAGATTTTTTTGTACAACAAGTAAGTAATTTTATTTCAAGCCCCAAAAATCTGGATCTAGGCTATTCGCTCAAGATTTCTGAGGGTCGCGAGTTAAAAAATGTGAATGTAATTCTTGGTGAACTAAACCGCCTTTATGAAGATGAGGACTCCACAGCACCATTAGTTGCAAGATTGCGTAGTCATCTCCAAGACGCTAGGTCCTTTCTAAAGGTTCAACTGATAGACGAAAAGCGCCATATACCAGTTGAAGCCGATGACATCGGGGTAGGTGTTTCTCAAGTAATTCCAGTTGTGGTTGGAGCAATGGACCCCAAACACAAGATTTTCTTTGTTGAACAACCTGAAATTCATATCCACCCTCGAGTCCAGTGCGCTTTAGCGGACTTATTTGTTGAACAAATCTATTCAGCGCCAGATAAGCTTTTTGTATTGGAAACTCACAGCGAGCACTTGATCTTGAGGCTATTGCGTAGAATTCGAGAAGCAACAGAAGAAGTACAAAAAATTGCTGAAGGATCCTCAGCCCAACTAAATCTTCTACCCGATGAAAATAAGAAAAGTACTCCCCAGATGGAGTTTATTGAACTCACACAAAGCAGAAGAAAAATCTCGTGCGATCAAGTTGCTGTAATTTATATTGAATCGGATGAGAATGGGATGAGCGTTACGAATATTCCGATTAATGAAGATGGAGAATTCAATTCACCTTGGCCAAGTGGTTTTTTTGAAGAGCGGATGGACGAGGTATTCTGATGTTCCGAGAATATGGTGTGGATCCAGCGCTAATTCCGGCCTGGGCCGATAATATACTTGGTGATTTTATAATGAAACAGTTTGGGCTATCCAGAGGACGCCTGCTAGCTCGAGTGCCAAAAGATTGGACTTCCATCGTGAGGGAACTTCACGATTTAGAAACAAATGCGACAAAGAAAAAAAAGATTGAGGTTTTGAGAAATCATCTAGGCTCAAAATTTGTTGGGAGATCGCGAGAAAATTTCATCGACACGCGTACGTGGCTTGAAAACGCCGAAATAGACAATGAGCGAGTTCCATTTCGACGTATCCTATCTAACGTAAATCCAAGGGGCCACGATAATGTTCTGGTTTCAAATAGTCTTTCTGGCGATCTTTTCGAAGAGCTAAGCGGAGGTACAGATTCGACACATTTAGTTAAAACTACCGCCAACATAGTGACTTTCTTAAGTCCAATTTTACGCTGCGCCACGGAAATAAAATTTATTGATCCGTATTTTTATCCTGCAGCCGATCGATACGGTCCAACATTCAAAGCACTACTTTTTGCTTCAAAACAAGATAGGCCTGGCAAACGCATCAACCGAATTGAGATTCATGTAAAACAAGATGAAGATCATGCTGGCACATTAAACGGATATCGAACTTATCTTCCTCCATTGGTTCCAAGTGGAGATTCAGTTGAAGTGTTTTTTTGGGAGGAACGCCTTCCGATGGGGTTACATGACAGGTACGTCCTAACTGATTTGGGAGGTTTCAATTTTGCTCAGGGCTTAAGTACCAGCCCAACTCCAGATCCTGTTCATCGTTTGGAACAAACTACTTTTAATAGTATTGTTTACTAAATATACTACGTAACATATCTCCAGTTACATCAAATAAAAATCTAACAATACCGACTAATATCAATGCGCCGGTCCACAACATCAGAAATGCGGCGACGCTATATAGAATCTTTTCGATACTATTTAATTCATTCCAACTC